>NZ_JBKQXS010000001.1:625519-679767 GCF_048545075.1 Gardnerella phocaeensis
CGTCACTGTTGGTACCGTTACCCTTCTTATCTTTAGCGGTTACAGTACTACCGTCTGCGACTTTGTTTGCTGGAATAGTGACTTTACCAGTGTTTTCGTCAACTTTTACGCCTTCTGGAGTGTTTTCACCCTTCCACTTGCCGTCATTGCCTTTCTTGACAGTGATGGTCTTCGGGTTGGTTTCACCTTCTGGCGTATACGTGATTTCCAGAGTATCAGTACCGGCTGCTGGTGTTACGTCAACGGAACCATCGTTTTGAGGCGTGACGGTTGGAGCAGCTGGCTTCACGGTTACGGTTAGCGTTGTGGTGCCGGTATTTCCTGCCGAGTCTTTTACCGTGAAGGTTATAGTATGTGTGCCAACTTCCTTCGGCTGCATACTCTTAACTGTAAGATCAAAATCCTTTTCTGTATCAGTATTAGTTGTTTGACTTGATTTTATTCGAGATGAGAGTTCGTTAAGTTCAAGACCTAAACCTTGCGCCAAAGCTGTTGCATTAGGTACTTCTTCAACCTTCACATCATCTTTAGCAACAATGTGAATCTTCAGATCTTGCCCAACTGTTACAGACGATGAAGTAGCAGTAGCAGTGATAGTTGGGGCCTGGGTATCCTGAGGCTTGGTAGCTTGTTTTTTATCACTGTTTTCTGAAATTAGGTTAAATCCTGGAATTGTTTTTTTAGGACCATCTTGCCTATCAGGCTTCGTTACAGTCGTTGTTGCATACACGTCGCCTTCAGGGATTTCACCATCAACAGTAATCTCTGCTTTATCACCGTTAATCGTTGTAGTAGAGCCGATTTCCTTGTTATTTTTATCAAACAGTTTAACTGTTGTAGTAATATTAGCGTCAGTAGGAATGCCGCTTCCAACAGATACTGTTACTTTCTGCCCTTTCTTTCCAGCATAATCAGTCAGATCAGTGTCGATAACTGGCTTCTTTGGTTTAACATTGATGGTTACATTTGCTGTACTTATGGAATTATCGGAGTATTTTCCAGTAATATCACGAGTAAACGTGCCAACTGTATTAGTGTTTGGAGCAGTGCCTCCTCTCCACGTTAAGGTTGGCTTTTTATTAAGATTGCTACCGTCTGTAATATCAACAAGTTTGTCAATTTCTGTCAATTGCGGTAATGTTCCACCAACGGTAGTATCAATGGTTTTACCTTTAAGAGGATGTTCGTCAGCAAGTGTAGTAACTTTGACTCTAACTTTACGTGTGGTAACGTTGCCAGAGCCATCCTCGGAAGTAATAGTTACTTGCTTTTTGTTCATGTCTTTAGTAACAGTGATGTCATCACCTGATGTAAGCGGATTGTCTTCGCTTCCAGCGCCTTTCTTGGTTATAGGAGTATCCGTTAAACCAGAAATGCTAAACTTCTCAATATAACCCTTGTTATCGGTGGTGCTAAATTTTAGTTTATCGTTTGTATGAAGATTAATGGTCTTTGTTTTCTTAGTTATTTCATTGCCATTGTGATAAATTTTTGGCGCTTCTCTGTCATCCTTGTGGCGTCCTAATTTTTTATCTTGGTCAGATTGTGGATCTCGTCCAGAAACCCACGCGTAGGATGAGCTTGTTGTTTTTCCATATGTTGCAGAATCTGCCCAAGTCCAAGCATTATGTATATTAGCGTACTTTTCATCATACGTTGTAGCTTTTTCGTTTATTGCTGTATCGTTAAGCTTTACTGCGGCATGCATATGGAATGCAAGATTTACTTCTGAAGTTTGAATACCTATTCCATAATTCTTACCACTATATGGGTAATCTAGCCAAGTTGCTTTACCAATAGCGTAATCATCACGATTCTCATGGAATAGATTGTCCATATCTTTTTCATATTTTGTCTGATTCGGTCCTAAACTATATTGGAATCTTGAAGGATTTCTTACACCGAAGTTCTTCTCGCTGTCGTTAGGGAAGTTTATAGATGTTGATTGGTTATCTACCTTTTCAAACTTGGAAAAATCGCGCGAAAGAGTAAAGTTCATCTTGCGTTTTAATTTGTCATTTTGTGATGCATCTTTAAGTTTGTAAGCGTCAAAACGTAAGTCGCGGATTGTGTCGTTTGCAAACGAACCATCGGAATTTAACTTAGCAATTTGGTACGGCACTTGCCATATATACCATTGCCTTTTTGATTTTGTTACCATCGATTGAGCATCATTGTTGAAGAACACGTCGAATACGAGATATTTAGCACCATCTATTGTTTCGATATGTGCATACATATCTGTTTTTTTAATCAAAGTATTATACTCATCGCTACCATGCTCGTTGGAATTAATTTTCTTATTATCTTTATTTTCATCATTAGTAGCACGATAACGCTGGAACTCAAGAATACTAGGAGTCTTAAGCCATTCTGGATTGTTAACAACTACATCAGCTTCACGATCCTGATACTTAGCAACCGTGCTATTCGTAAGCCTTTTAGCTGTTGCAGTGTATGTTGGTGTAGAAAGTGGTGTGCGCGCCGTAACAGCCATGGCAGGCTGGCTGCCTAAGCAGGTTGCTGCTGTCAGTAAAGCAGCCATTGTTGCTAACGGAAGAGTGTGTACTTTGTGTGCAGGACGCTTTCTAGAAGATTTTGATGATGTATGTTTTGAAGGATTAGTGGTAGTCATAACAATCTCCTTAATTTTCCCTAATCTTTAATGAATCTTTAAACAAATAAATAGAACGAATTCTATGACAAATATCTCCAATGCCAGTAATAAAGCTCTCTATTTAAACGGGTACATTTAAAATTCTATCATTTTTTGTTATTTTCCATAATATTTTTCAGTTTGAAATTAGTTTAGACTGTAAAATTTCCTACGGGGGGGGGGGTGAACTAGATGAAAATTTCTTGCAAAATGTTATAACAATATAATTTTTAATAAAATTTCTTATTATTTTCGTAATCTGTAATATGTCTTATGGTGTGTTGTAGATATGTGATTGGGTAATCGCTAAACAAATGTTGTAGTTTATTACATCACTATAATTTTGATACTAAATCGTTTAGTGCTTTGTTGAATTCAGACATTCTGTTTTCGTGATTAAAGATAAAGAGCAAGAAATCAGGCTCAAAACGTTCAAAAGAGTTGCGGCAAATAAGGGATGCTAAAAGTTAGAAAATAACTATTATTCTCAATTATTATTCAACTATTGTTCAAGCATTATCTGGGTGTTGTTCAAGCATTATCTGCGATTTTATGTTATTTTCTGTGAGCGTTCACAAAACGCCGAATAAATACAATAAGCGGTCACAATACGTTGATACACTGGAAAGCGGAATTGGGCGTTTTATGGTTTCTATCATTAAATCGCTCATAAAAAATAAACAGAAATAGAAAATAGGTAGGCATTATGCGTAAAGCCAAAATCGTTGATACTATTGGTCCAGCTACCGAATCCTTGGAAGGTATTACCAAGCTTGTTGAAGCCGGTATGGATGTTGCTCGTTTGAACCGTTCTCACGGCACTCCTGAAGATCATTTGCGCGTTTACAACAACGTTCGTGCAGCTTCCAAGTCAACTGGCCGCAATGTTGCTGCTCTTGTCGATTTGCAAGGTCCAAAGATTCGCTGCGGATGGTTCAAGAAGAACGCTGAAGGCGAAGATAAGGTTTATTTGGAAGAAGGTCAGGAGTTCATCATCACTACTGATGATGTTGAAGGTGACGAGCACCGCACTTCTACAACCTTTAAGGGCTTGCCAGGAGATTGCCACGCAGGCGACCCAATCCTTATCGATGACGGTAAGGTTCGCCTTGAGGTAACTAAGGTAGAAGGCAACGACGTTCACACTAAGGTTATTGTTGCTGGTCCAGTTTCCAGCCACAAGGGCATTAACCTCCCAGGTGTTGCAGTTTCTCTTCCAGCTTTGACTGAAAAGGATGAGGCTGATCTTCGTTGGGCTATTCGCACCGGCGCTGACATTATTGCTATGTCCTTCGTGCGTTTCGCTACCGATATTGATCGCGCTCACGAAATCATGGACGAAGAAGGTCGTCGCATTCCAATCGTCGCCAAGATTGAAAAGCCACAGGCTGTTGAAAACTTGGAAGAGATTGTTAAGACCTTCGATGGCATTATGGTTGCTCGTGGTGATATGGCTGTGGAAATGCCTCTCGAAGAGGTTCCACTGGTCACCAAGCGTTGCATCGAGCTTTCTCGCCGCTACGCAAAGCCAGTTATCGTTGCTACTGAAGTTCTTGGCACAATGGTTAACTCTCCAGTTCCAACCCGTGCAGAAGCTTCTGATTGCGCTAACGCTGTTCTCGACGGTGCTGACGCAACAATGACTTCTAACGAAACTGCTGTCGGCAAGTATCCAGATGTTACCGTAAAGACCATGTCTCGCATTTCTCAGTATGCTACTGAACATGGCTATGATCGCATTCCTGCTGTTGAGCTTGACATGTCTAGCACCGGTGCAGTTTCTTCTGCAGCTGTTGATTTGGCAGATAAGCTTAACGCTAAGGCTATCGTTGCTTACACTCAGACTGGTCGCACGGTTCATCGCATTTCTCGCGAACGTCCAACCGCTCCAATCTACGGCTTGACTAACAATGAGCACACTTATCGTTGGTTGGCTTTGAGCTGGGGCACTGAAGGCTTCTTGATTGATGAAGATTACCATGACATGAATCGTCATGATTTGATGATCTTCACCGATAAGGTTCTTCGCGAAGCCGGTAAGGTTTCCGATGGTGATCAGATCGTTATCTTGAGCACTGCTCAGGGTGAACGTCAGGCTGGTCGCACTGACTCCATCTACGTTCACACCGTCGGTGCTTGCGACTAATTGCTTGATTCTGCGTGCTTGTACTAATACGCTAGTTCTTCTAGTTTAGGTGCATTTGCGCAGTAGTATAATTTGCATAATGCGCGCTAGCTGTTTTGCAGTTTGCGCGCATTATGTTATGTATGATCAATATTGTTGATTTGCGACACGCGCAAAACGCTTTAACTATTTGCATGTGGCTTAAAGTGTGCTATAGTCAACAAGTCGCAAAAAAATGCGGAAAATTAAAAATGCCCCTGTATCCCAATTGGTAGAGGAAACAGCCTCAAAATCTGTGCAGTGTGAGTTCGAGTCTCACCGGGGGCACGTGCACGACGTCGCTTAGCTTGCTAGGCGACGTTTTTATTTTGTGTTTTAATGTCTCGTACATAAACAATAAGCGTATAATAATAAAAGTATTCTCGCACAATGAAAGTGCTGTACGTGATGTGAAAGGAACAACGATGATCCACAGTGCACGATTGCAAGTAAGTGAGCGTAAAAAAAGTAATTATGCTTGCGAATTAATCAATAATTACAAGCGCAATTTAATGCGCTCTTTTACTGCAATTGCTGCGATCGCTGCTGTAGCAACAGTATTAATGTGTATTTTTGCTATTGTTCCAAACTCTTCGGCATTTGCTTCAACTAAATCAACAGACTCTCTTCCGCCAAAAGGTGTGATTGTTACTGCTTTTCAACAAAACTGGAGGAGCATTGCAAAAGAGTGTGAGCAAACTTATGGTCCTGAGGGCGTGAGTTATGTGCAGGTTTCTCCTCCGGAGGATCATATTAAAGGTAAAGCGTGGTGGACTTCTTATCAGCCAGTTAGTTACAATCTAAATTCAAAGCTTGGCACTGAAGACGAGTTTAAAAATATGATTACTACTTGCAAGGCTGCTGGTGTTGGAATTGTTGTTGATGCTGTAATTAATCACACAACTGGCGATAGTAATAAAGATACTGTAGGCGTTGGCGGTAGTAAGTATGATGCGGCAAATCAAAGCTATCCGGATGCTGGTTACACAAAAGATGATTTTCACCAAATAGATAAAGATATTTACACATATAAGGATGCGCAAGTAGTTTGGAATTATCGTTTAGTTGGTTTGCTTGATTTGGATACTTCTAAGCCTCATGTGCAAAAAATTCTTGGTAACTATTTTGCAAAATTGCTAAAAATGGGTGTTTCAGGCTTTAGAGTTGATGCCACAAAACATATGTGCCCTGAGGATGTAAAAGGTATAAAAGAAGCTGCTGCTAAGGCTGCTGGAACGAAGCCTGAAAACATATGGTGGATGCAAGAAACAATTGGTTTCCCTGAACAAGATCCTAAAATTCAGCCGGATCAATATGTTGGTACAGGTGAAGTAGATGAGTTTGAATACTCGTATCGCTTGCGTAATTATTTCTATGGCTCAATTGAGAATTTGTCTCATATTACAGATCAGCTTATTCCTAATAAGAAAGCCGCTATTTTTGTGACTAACTGGGATACTGAGCGTGACAATTCGACTCGAGTTCTCACTTATAAGGATGGAGCAAAGTACGAGTTAGCTAATGCTTTCATGCTTGCTTATCCTTATGGAACACCAAATATTTATTCTGGATATAAGTTCACGCAGCGCGATGATGGTGCTCCTGGTGCAACTGATACGCACATTCCAGATGTAAAGTGCGGCGAGAATTCAAAGTGGCAATGCACTCAGCGTTGGACTTTGATTCGTGGAATGATTGGATTCTACAATGCTGTTAAGGGCACGAAAGTGACTCAATGGCAGGATGACAACGATAATAACATTGCTTTTAGTCGCGGAAACAAGGGATTCTTGGCGATTAACAATACTGACAAGCCTAAAAATGTGAGTTATAAAACTGATTTGCCTGATGGTGAGTATTGCAACGTGTATGCTTCACGTAAATGCTCTAGCACAGTTACTGTAAATGGTGGAAAAATAGAGACAACTATTCCAGCTAACTCGGCTATTGCTTTGCATGTTAAGGCTGTAGAGCATTTTGGAAGTACTTCCACGTTTAGTACTGTTACGATGATTGTAATTGTTTTCGCTGTGCTGTTGATTGAACTAGCTTTGATTTTGCACAAAAATAAGGCAGGTTCTAATAAGTAAGATGCGAAGTAAAAGACGATTTGGAAATAAATTTGTATTGACATTATTACAGTTTTCGTATAGTTATTGCAATATTGTCAGTATGTAGATGTTATAATTTTCTCCGCTGATAATGCATATTTATAACGATGGCTAGCAACATAGTAGTGCTAGCCATCGCTTGTGTATTAAAGCTATTAATGCGCCCAAGGAAGAAGCGCGTTAGTTCCAATGGAGGAAAGGATACTGATGAGTCATCGTCGACACTTTGCATCGAAGATAGTTGCTATTGTTGCGTCTGTCGCAATGCTTGTAACTGGTTTTGCTGTTACAAGTGGCGCAAACGCTGTTAGCGATAGTTCAAATAAAGAAAATCTAACTCTTAACCGTAAAGGTGTTATTGTTACTGCATTCCAGCAGAATTGGAATAGCATTGCTAAAGAATGCACTAAAACTTACGGCCCTGAGGGTGTGAAGTATGTGCAAGTGTCTCCTCCAAATGATCATGTAAAAGGTTCTCAGTGGTGGACTTCTTACCAGCCTGTGAGCTATAAGCTTGATTCTAAGCTCGGTACTGAAGCTGAGTTTAAGCAGATGATTCATACTTGCAAGGTTGCTGGTGTTGGAATCATTGCTGATGCTGTTATTAATCACATGACTGGTGCTGATAATAAAGATAAAATTGGCGTTGGTGGAAGTGAATACGATGCTGCTACGCAAACTTTCAAAACAGCTGGTTATACTAAGGATGATTTCCATCAGAGTGCTGAAAATATTAACAATTACAAGAATGCTGAAGAAGTTTGGACTCACAGGCTTGTAGGTTTGCTTGATTTGGATACGTCAAAGCCGCATGTTCAGCAAGTTTTAGGTAAGTATTTTGCTTATTTACTCGAACTAGGTGTTGTCGGTTTCCGTGTGGATGCTGTAAAGCATATTTCTCCGAAGGATATGGCTGCTATTAAAAAGGCTGCTGCTGATGCTGCGCACACTACGCCTGACAAGATTTGGTGGATGCAGGAGACGATTGGTGATCCTTCTGAAGCTAAAGAAATCCAGCCAGATAGGCATTTAAACGAAGGCGAAGTCAACGAATTTCAATATTCCTACCGTTTAAAGAACGATTTTTATGGCTCAATCTCGAATCTAAAGAATATTACTAATGGACTTGTTCAAAGCGATAAAGCTTCGATTTTCGTAACTAATTGGGATACTCCTCGCGAAAATTTTGTTCGCACGCTTACCTATAAGGATGGTCCTCGCTACGAGCTTGCAAACGCTTTTATGCTTGGCTACCCGTATGGAAACCCAAATATTTATTCAGGATACAGGTTTGATGCAAAGAATAAGGACTATGGTGCGCCTGGTGCATCTGAAACGTCTGTTCCAGATGTAAATTGCTCTCCAACAACTGGTTGGCAGTGCACTCAGCGTTGGACTTCGATTCGTGGAATGGTTGGATTCTTTAATGCTGTAAATGGTACTCAAGTTACCAATTGGCAGGAGAGTGACAATAATAACATTGCATTTAGCCGCGAGAAGAAGGGCTTCTTAGCAATCAACAATACTCCAAACGCAAAGAGAGTTTTGTATAAGACTGATTTGCCAAATGGTGAGTACTGCAACGTTTACGCTGCAGGTGACTGCTCTAAGACTGTTAAAGTTGAAGATAGCAAGGTTGCTGCGACTATCGCTCCTTATTCTGCAATTGCTTTGCATGTGGATGCAACAACTAAGAATGTAATAAAATTTGCAGCGCGCAATGAATCTGATCCAAAATATGTTGACGATGTTAAAGACCAGTCAACAACTGTCTACTTTAATGCTAAAAATAAAGCAGGTAATCCAAGCTCAGTAAATATTCATTATCAAATAAGTGGTAATAATTGGACTGTAGCTCCTGGATTGCCAATGCGCAAAGTTTGTGGCGATTGGTTTGCAAAGACTATTACTAATCGTGGTGAATTTAAAGCTGTATTTAATAATGGCATTGCAAAGAGTGATGGTAGCAGAGATTGGTATCACGTAAATGGTCAAAAGAGTGGCGATTTCACTATTCCTGCTGGTGCAAAGAATTATGTAGTAAACAAAAATCTTGTCGGGAATGCTGATGTTTCTGATGTTCCTTGCAAGGTTGACTCTTCAAAACCTTCTGCATTAAAGACAAAGATTGTTATTCACTATAAGCAAAAATCTGATGACAATCGCAATATGGGCGTTTATATCTGGGGCCTTAAAAATGCTCAAGGTAAGGAAATAGATAGCGCTTGGCATGCGTTCAATGGTCAAGATGCTTTTGGTAAGACTTACACAGTTGAGGCTGATGGCACTTACGAGAGCGGAAAAGTCGGATTTATTATTACTACTGATCCAGGTCCTAATAACTCAAATTGGAATAAAGACGGCGGAAATCGTAATATCTCGCAAATAGAAGATGGTGTTGGCGAAGCTTGGGTTTACGGAGGAGATTCGAATACTTTTGCTGAACCGCCATCTGAAGTTTCTGACAAGCTTAATAATCTCAAAACCTTAAATGTTACTGTTCACTACCGTAGAACAAACAAGGATTACGCTGGTTGGAATCTCTGGACTTGGTATGGTAAGCAAGAAGGCGTAAAGAGAGATTTTACGGCTCATGATGATTTCGGAAAGATTGCAGAATATACGTTTACAGATAATAACGGTGTGAAAGATCCGAAGTTTATTGTGCGCTATTCCATGCAAGGCAATGATTGGGTTGCTAAAGATCCTGGTGAAGGCGATCGCGCGATTCCTGCAAAGGCAATCACTTTAAGCTCAGATGGTAAAACTGGCAACGCTGAAATCTGGCTTATGCAGGGCGATAGTAGAGTTTACTTAAGCCCAAACGTAATCAGCACGAAGGCTAATGCTATTAATGCTGATATTACGTCTTTGAAGGAATTTACTGTAAACGTGAGCGGTGACCCTTCAGAGATTAAGAAGAATGACGTAACTATAACTGATGTTACAGATTCAAAGAAAGATCAACATAAGACAGTAGATATTTCGCAAGTTGCTGTTGTAGATAATAAGATCGTAATCGTTGCAAAGAACGACATAGATATTAAGAAAATGTATGAAATCAACATCAAGGGTGTTGGTGGAATGCCTAGAACAGTGTCTGTTTCAACTGCTAAAGGATCTAAGATTGTTCGCACTGATGAGTTCGATAAGAAATACGCTTATACTGGCGACGACTTGGGTGCTGTTGTAAAAGATGATTCTACAACTTTCAAGCTTTGGGCACCAACTGCTACAAAAGTGGAGTTGGTAACTTATTCTGGCACTGATGAAAATTCTGCAGAAGCTAAAACACAAGATATGAAGCTTGAAAGCAATAATAGCGTGTGGAGTATTACTACAAGCGATGCAAAAGCTGGCACTGCTTACACGTACAAGGTTCATTTTGCAGATGGTGCTGTTAATAATTCTCCAGACCCTTATGCAAAAGCTGCCGTTAGAAACGGAATGAGATCCGTTGTATTCGGTGGCAACATGGCAAAACCAGTAGATCGCATGGCATCGTTTGAAAAGCGCCCAACTGATGCGACTATTGCAGAAATGAATATTCGCGACTTCTCAATTCACGAAAGTTCTGGCGTGAGCGAAAAGAAGCGCGGCAAATATCTCGGTGTAATTCAATCTGACACTAAGAATGGAAGCAAGCCAACTGGTTTGGATTATTTGAAGTCACTAGGCATCACTCACGTACAAATCATGCCAATGTATGATTTTGGTTCTGTGAATGAAGCAGGTAACTTGGGTTACGGTCAGCCAGGTGCTCAAAACTGGGGCTATGATCCAATCAACTACAACGTTCCAGAAGGATCATATGCGTCTGATTCAGCAAATCCTGTTACGCGTATTACTGAACTAAAGCAAATGGTTGACGGTCTTCATAAGGCTGGCTTGCGCGTGATTATGGATGTAGTTTATAACCACGTTTATAACGCGCAAAAGAACGCTTTTGGACAGACTGTGCCAGGTTACTACTTCCGTTACAACGATGACGGCAGCTTGACTAATGGATCTGGTTGTGGAAACGATACTGCTTCAGAGCGCAAAATGATGCGAAAGTATATTGTTGACTCTGTAAAATATTGGGCTAATGAGTACGGTATTGACGGCTTCCGTTTTGATTTGATGGGATTGATTGATCTTGAAACCATTAAGGAAGTGCGTGAAGCTGTTCATTCAATTGATCCAAGCTCGATTATTCTTGGCGAAGGCTGGAATATGAGCCAATTGCCTTATGAAAACCGCACTATTCAGCCTAATGCGTATAAGCTTGCAGCCAATAATGGCGTTGCATTCTTTAACGATTCCTTCCGCGATGCTGTAAAAGGCCAAGGAGATGATGAGGTTGCTGGATTCGTGTCTGGAAACAGAGGTAGCGACAATCTGGTAATGCAAAATCTTTACGGTTGCCAGCCTGGAAACTCAAGTTGCTCTGATCGACATTATGCAAATGCTGGTCAGACTGTGCAATATGTTGAAGCTCACGACAATCTTAATCTTTACGATAAGTTGAAGAGATCTTTGCCTCATGAGACAGAAGAGAATCTTAAGAAGCGAGTAATGCTTGCTAATTCGCTTGTAATGTTTGCTCATGGCATGCCATTCTTTGAGCTTGGTCAGGAGTTCTTACGAAGCAAGAACGGCAATAAGAATAGCTACAATGCTGGCGACGGCGACAATTCTGTTAATTGGAATTTGGTTAATAAGAATTCTGATGCTGTTGAGTACTTCAAGGCATTGATAAAGTTAAGAAACGAGGTTCCAGCTTTACGTGATTCTACATATTCTGATGTTAATAAGAATATGCATTGGATTAAGAGCAGCGATGGCATTAATGCGTTTAGTGTTGATGACAAAGATAAAACGTATGTGTTTATTTTCAACGCTAATAATAACGAATCTACTGTGAATATTGGCAAAGGAAAGTATCGCGTGCGCATTGCTGATGGAAAAGATAATGGTGATGAAATATCAAAGTTGCCTGAAGCATCTGTAGACGATAGTGGAAATTACAAGGTTTCTGCTCTTTCTACTGCTGTGCTTGTGAAGGATGCTGAAAAGAAGAAGGATGAGAATCCTTTTGCAAATCTTAAAGCTGATGATGTTCTCAATTATCAGATGAATCCTTTAGATATTAATAAGTTGAAGGATGAATCTAAGCTTGGTACGCAGGATCCAAATCCATCTACGCCTGGGCATGAACAAACTCCTGGTCCTGTGACGCCAACGCCTCAACCACCTGCTCCGGCTCCTGTAGTTCCAACTCCAGCTCCTGGTCCTGTGAATCCAGCTCCTCAGCCATCGCCAGCTCCTGGTCCTGTGACACCTGCTCCGGTTCCGTCTCCAGCGCCAGCTCCAGTCCCAACTCCTCAACCTCAGCCATCTGAGAATGAAACTCCAGCTAAACCGGATCAGACTAAACCGGATCAGACTAAACCGGATCAGTCTAAGCCGGATCAGTCTAAGACTGAAACTCCAGCTAAGCAGTCTGCGCCAGCCCAGTCTGAGCATTCTGCGCCAGCTAAGTCTGAACATTCTAATCCATCTAATCCATCTAAGCCAGCAGAATCTGCTACTGTGCCTAAAGCTCCTGAAACAGTTCAGCAGCTTAATCCAGAATTAAAGGGAACTCTTAGCATTGGCAACAATAACGTTGCAACTGCAGGTGTTGTTAACAGCGTAAGAATTAATCTTGTAAACAGCGAGTTCATCGAGCGTTTGCAGCGTGATGGAGTAGTTTATGCATACGCGTACATTTACTCGTCTCCTCGTTTGCTTAAGGGTGCTGATGGTTCAAAGTTTGTGACTGTTCGCATGGTGAATGGCAAGCCTCAATTTGATGCTCAATTCCCAGCTGGATACACCGGAAAACATACGGTTGTTTTGGTTGACGAAAAAGGTAATCAAGTTGCTTGGACTGATATCACAGTAACAAGCAATGCAGTTTCGCAACAGCTTCATAGTTTAAGTGCAACAGGAAGTAATATATTCGTACTTACTACTGTATGTTCAATACTCATTGCTGCTGCGAGCGTATTGTTACTTCGTATTAAAAGTCACAAGCGTTATACGAACTTGTGAGGTTTTTATAAGTAAATAAATAAACTAATAAGTTCGCTATTATAAAAGCCGAGGTAATTGCATTTGTTGCGATATCCTCGGCTTTGTGTTTGAAGCAGGGTATAGAATTAATAGATAGTTTGTTTTTATAACTGTATGCGAATGTTTTACTAATAAGGAAAAGAAAGAAGAAAATCATGTACTGCGTTAATTGCGGAGCTACTTTAAAAGATAATACGAGGTTCTGCACGCAGTGTGGTGCAGAAATTACTTCTCCAGCAAATAATACTCAGCCTCAGCAAGCAGGGCAGCCTTATCCTGAAACGCAAACGCAAGTATTCTATACAAACAACATTCCTAATCAGTATTATCGCCCTGAAGTAAATACGCAATACCCGTATCAACCGCAATATGGGTATGCGCAAGTTGCTGCTGAAAATGATGCGAAGCGAAGGAATATTATTATAGCTATTATTGTTATGATTGCTGTTATTCTTTCAAGTATTTTTGGGTATTGCATTTGGGATTATATGAGACCAAAGCAAATTCCTTACGAAACTTTGCGAAAAGAAATTATGAAATCCAATAAATATGCGGATTATAAGTTAAAAATCGTTGATTCTGACGTATCTAAATATCCTCATGTAAAACTGTACTTTTCGCTTACTGATAGTAGTGGAAAAGCTTTGGAAATTGATTCTCCTACTGCTGCAATTCGTGAGAAGATTGGTGGCGGCAAGGAAGCTGAAAGACTTATTCGTAAAGTTGAGCGCATTAAAGACAAGCAAGGTGTTAATTACGAAATTCTGCTTGATAAATCTGGGTCTATGGAAGATTCTATAGATACTATGAAACGCACTATGAGTGATTTTGTGCGCAATCTTAATTATAAGGTTGGCGACACTGGAGAGCTTATATCTTTCGATAGTTACTTAATGTATATGGCAACGTATATTAACGATAAAGATCGATTGCTTACAGGCATTGATAATATGACTCCTTACGGCATGACAGCTTTGTACGATGCCCTTTATACCGGAATTACTAATGCTTCTAATCATCCTGGCTTTAATTGCGTAATTGCGTTTACTGATGGTCAAGATAATGAGAGTACTCATACTGCTGATGATGTTATTTCTTTAGCTAAAGAAAAAGGTATTCCTGTATATTTGATTGGTACTAGTGAAGCTGATTCAAGCACTTTGCAAAATATTGCGAATGAAACGAATGGTTACTTCTGGGATATGAATTCAATATCAGATATGAAAGATGTAATGAATAGAATTCGAATCAATCAAGATAATGTTTATTGCTTAGAATACGATTCTGATTCTTCTTCGAATCCGTATGCTGATCGAGTTGTTTCTGCATTGGTTGCAGATTCCAAGAATCATCAATCTGGTGGTATCGGTGATGATTTGTCGTTTAAGCCAATTAAGAAGAAGAAGTATAAGAAGACTGCAACTCGCTTCGTGCTACATAAGGGCGATGTGAAGTGGACTGAAGCTAACAGTGCATGCATGCAAGATGGCGGTTACTTAGTAACTCTTACCAGTAAGAGTAAAGAGAAAAAGATAATCGATATGGCAAAAAAGGAAGGCGTCAAGTATGTGTGGATTGGCGGTTACACTTCGCAACGTGAGAATGGTGACGTATTTGCGCACTGGGTTACTGGTGAAAAAGTAAAGTACGAAAACTGGTTGCCAGGAGAGCCAAGTCGAAACGATAAAGATGGAGAGCCTGAGTTCTATCTTATGCTTTGGCGATTAAATGATGAGTGGTCGTGGAATGATCAACGCGATGATTTATTTACGACTCCTACATTGCGTAAAACCTTTAGTGGCAAAACTGGCTATGTTTGTGAGATAAATAGGCATTAGCGTTACGCTACTTTTTGGTTCATTTTTAGCGAATTAGAGGAAACTCGTTATGCGAAAGCAAAGGACACGTAAACTACAAAGCAGTCCGCATTATGTGGATGGTCGCACTATGCAATATCGTAATGCTCAGCATCATAATCAAATTGCAAGTGTTGCTCCAAGAAGGCGTTTTGCTTCTATTTTAGTGGCTATTATAGCTATTGCTTTACTTGCAATATCTATGTTTGCTGCAGTGTCTGTTATGCGCTCGCATTTTTTTAACGTTTCTTCTAAAAATTATGCTAGTAAAAAAACAGTTAATCCTGCGGATGTAGCTAAAAAACTTGAAGCACTAAAGAAAGCACGTAAAAAGCAAGCAAGACAGGGGATTGATCCTAATAGCATTGCTGTTAAAAATGTGCTATCAAAAATGTCTCTTGAAGATAAAGTTGCTCAAATGTTCATAGTTAAGCCTGAAGAATTAGCTGGAACATACGGGATCGTGGTATCTTCTGGTTCGCAAATGCAGCAGTCGTTTAATTCCATACCTGTTGGCGGCATAATGTACAGCAGGGAGAATATTCAGAATCCTAATCAAACTCAGCAAATGATTTCTGGGTTGCAATCAATAAGCGAATCTAGAGTGTCACTTCCTGCTTTAGTAGCTGTTGACGAAGAAGGCGGCACTGTTGCGCGAGTTAGCTCAAATCCTCAAATGGGCGTTAAATCTTCGCCTAATATGAAGGATATTGGAGCGACTAAGAAAACGCGTAAAGCTTATAAAACTGGTGCTTACATTGGTAATTATCTTTCGAATTTAGGTTTTAATGTCGATTTTGCTCCAGTTGCTGATGTGATTACTAATCCAGATAATAAGTTGATGATCAAGCGTTCATTTGGTTCTAATGCTTCGTTAGTTGCAAATATGACAGATGCGTTCACAGATGGTTTGCAAGAGAATCACGTTTTTGCCACGTATAAGCATTTTCCTGGTCACGGTTCAACTTTTGAAGATTCTCATAAAGGTGCTACTGTTTCGAACCAATCTCCAGTTGCATTAAGAAAAATAGATTTAGTACCGTTCAAAGATGCTGTAGACACTGGTGTTAAGTTTATTATGGTCAGTCATGTGTCGTATCCGAAGATTACGGGTGATGATATTCCTGCTAGCATGTCCGAGAAAATTGTTACTGGTTTAGCTCGTAAAAAGCTTGGTTATAAAGGCATTCTTATCTCTGACTCTCTAGGGATGGGTGCAATATCGTTGCGCTATTCTCCTGGGGTTGCTGCAATTACAGGAATTAAAGCAGGTATCGATATATTACTTTCTCCTGCAAATTTGCGTCAAGCGTATTATTCTGTTGTCAATGCAGTTCGTCAAGGTGATATACCTGAGTCTCGAATTGACGAGTCAGTAAAGCGAATTATTGCAGTAAAATTGCAAATTGCTCAGCAATTAAAAAGTCAAAATGTAAAAGATTCTAAAATAACTAAATGAATCAGCGTGTTGCATTTATTTAAGTAAATTTTTTCTTTTACATTATTTCGGGAGTTTCTTTATTTAAGACGAGATTTTCTTTGCAAAATAAGGATTTACGAATAATAAATTTATAAATATTTTTGTAATAATTATTTCATGGCGAGAATATTTTTGGAAAAAATGTTTGCATTTGTACTTTTATGGTGTTAGCATCATTTCCAACACAAACAAATATCGAATACTTCGGTTGAGGTTTGTGCGTGAACCACAGTTAGTATTAATGAGTTAAGGAGGCAGACATCATGCTTAACATGAACATGAATGCTGAATCTTTCGATACTCTTAATGCTGCACGTATGTGGTGGTGGCAGTCTTCTCTTTGGCGTGAGTTTACTCTGAAGTTTTAGAAGCTGCGTATAAAAGCTTGTAAAAGACCTCCGGGTAAGCCCCGGGGGTCTTTTTGTATACAAGCCTTAAATTTCAAAAATAACCAAATCACAAATCACAAATCACAAATCACAACAAAATATTCGGTAGCTTTATATTCAAATAATATAAAGCTTAAACAAGGAGAGAAATCATGGCTAATGAAACTAACGAAAATGTTATGGAAGCTACTAACGGCGTTGCAAATGCAACTGCTGATGTTGCGTCGGTAATGATGAAAAATGTAAAAGTTAAGAATCATGCACTAAATATTACTTCGTTAGTGCTGGTTGCAGTTCTATTTGCAGCAGGATGCATTCTTGATTTTACTGTTGCCAAGCCTCTTTCTATTGGAAATATCCAGCCTGAGTTTGTTATTGCTTCATTCTGCTTGGCGATTTTATTGGTTCGTCCAAAGATTTATCAAGGAGCTATTATTGGAGCTCTTGCTGCAACATTAATCCAACTTAATACTTCGATTCCATTCCTTGAATATGCGTGTGACATTCCTGCTGCAATTATTATGACAGCTATTTTAATTGGATATGTTCATCTCTTCCCAAAGGATGCTGCTCGTAAAGTAAGTGTTTTCCCATTTATTGCAACTTTTGTTACAACAGTAATTTCTGGTTGCATTTTCGCTTCTATTGCTGCTTACTTTATTCTTCATTCTCCAAACATGGTAATCGTAATGATGCCAATTATTTTCGGTACTGCTGCATTTAATGCGATTATTGTTGAAATTCTTTATACTCCATTGCGACTCGTGTTGCACAAGTAATAATAAATTAATTAATAAATTAATTAAGAAATTCTCATGATTGCATGTTTAATTGCACGTTATACGCCATTATTAGCGATTTGTTTAATGCGTATAAATGTATAAAGTCATAGAGGTATAAATATAAAGGTATAAAAGCAAGTTGGCATCAGTCTAATATGATTGGTGTCAACTTGTGTTTTTGTGTTATTAATTTTTTAGCGTTTGCTCGGTATGTTAGAGTTAGGAATGTTATGTCTCAGCAAGAAAAATATGTTGCAGATAATCATTTAGTTGATTCTGCCGAACCGTGTAAAGAGCCTATGAAAAAAAGTGATGAATCAATAAAAGAAGCGCCATTGCTTGAATTAAGTAATGTATCTTTTCACTACGATACTCATAGTGATGAAAGTGTTGCAAATAAAGATAAAAAAGACAATGAATGTAATTGCAACTATGCTCTTCATAAAGTAAACCTTAGCATTCATCAAGGTGAATTCGTTGGAATTATTGGACCTTCTGGGTCTGGTAAAACAACTCTTGCTTCACTTTTTTCTGGAGCAATTCCTCACCATTATTCAGGCAAGTTTTGCGGAACTGTAAAAATTGCTGGTCATGACACTACTACTCTTGAGCTTACTAATATTGCTTGTTTAATTGGCTCTGTTATTCAAGATATTGATGCGCAAATGGTTGCTGCAAACGTTGAAGATGAGTTGCTTTTTGGTTTAGAAAACTTCGGAGTTCCGCACGATGAAATTCCTGAGCGTATAGCAAATGCACTAGAAACTGTTGGTATTAGCAATTTGCGAAATCGTGATTTAGACACGCTATCTGGAGGTCAAAAGCAGAAGGTTGCAATAGCTGCTATTTTGGCTTTAAGACCTAAAGTGATGGTTTTAGATGAGCCTACTTGCGCGCTGGATCCAGTTTCTTCACGTATGATTTTCGATGTTTTAAGTGATTTGAATAAAAACTTTGGCATTACTATTGTAGTCATTGAGCAAAAAGTAGCTTTATTAAGTGAATATTGCAAGCGTCTTATAGTGCTTTCTAAAGGTGAGCTTGTTCTCGACGCTCCTGTTTGCGAAGCTCTTAAAGATATAGAGTTACTTCGTAAAGTTGGCATTAATTATCCACGTACTACGCGATTGCTTAAACAATTACAAGATGAACAAATTTGCGATTCAGCACCTCTTAGTGTTGGAGTTGATGAAACTGTAAATACTATTGTTAAAACTTTGCGATCCGATTATTCTAAACTTTCTAATAGCGATGACGCGCATGATGCAGAAGCTGATTTAGAACTTAATAAAGAAGCTTCTATAAAAGCTGACAATGCAGTTAATAATATTGATAAGCCATGCCTTTCAATAGATCATGTGAGTTTTGCTTATGCAAATGATGTCAAAGCTCTAAAAGATATTTCATTTGATGCTTATGCTGGTGAATTGATCGCGCTAATTGGCAAAAACGGTGCCGGAAAAACTACTATTACAAAAATTATTAACGGTTTACTAAGACCTACTGAAGGTAGTGTAACAATTGACGGTATCGACACAAAGCCATTGCGAATTAGTCAAATAGCAAAATATGTTGCGACATTATTCCAGAATCCTGATCATCAATTATGCAAAGAGACTGTTCTTGAAGAAGTAGAGTTGAGCTGTATTTTAATTGGTGAAGATTCTAGTCAAGCGAAAAAGCATGCAATGGAAATTATTGAGAAACTTGACTTAAATCCTACTGACAGTCCATTCATGCTTTCTAGAGGGCAGAGACAAATGGTGGCATTGGCTGCAACTGTCGTAACGCGTCCTAAAATACTTGTTCTCGACGAACCAACTTGTGGTCTTGATTACAATGAATGCGTGAAAATTATGCAAGTGGTTGAGGAGTTGCGAGCTAACGGTTGTTGCGTGATTATGGTTTGTCATGATATGGAAGTTGTGCTTGATTATGCAACTAGACTTATAACGATTAATGATGGAAAGCTTATTATTGACGGTTCAGCGCATGATGTTTTTGAAAAACCAGACGTATGCTCAGCTGCTTCTTTATATCCACCGTTATTGTGTGCTGTTTGCCAAGGTTTGGTATCTAACGGTTTTAAGCAATGCGATGGATTGTATACGCGAAAAGAATTAGTTGAAGCGTTGCGTTTTGGTAAAATCACAAAACTTAATCAGAATAAGCAGCATAATCAGCAGAATAGTTAGAAGTAAAAAAGGCATCTGATATTTATGAAAACGAGACTATTAACATATCAATCAGGCAACACATTCCTTCACCGCACAAACCCTATTGCGAAGCTAATTCTTGCTGCGAGCATTGTAATAAGCGTATTTATTGCTAAACAGTATTCTGTACTTATTGCGCTCGCTGTTATTATTTTTATTGGCATGGCTTTTACTCATGTTATTAAAACATTATTTGGTCTTATTAAAGCTATGCTAATAATTTCTTGCGTAATGTTTTTGCTGCAAACTGTTATTGCTCAAAGTGGAAACTATATTTTTCTATGGTTTACGTTAAGAGGTATTGATATTGGAGCGAAAGCTTCTTTGCGTTTGTTCTGTTTTGCTTTTCCTCTTGTTACAGTGCTAACAGTAACTAAATTAAACGATCTTGCAAATGCTGTAGTCCAATATTTGCATATTCCATATTGTTACGCTTTTACTATAACTACTGCGGTTCGTTTTGTGCCTATTTTTGCGCAAGAAATGTCTCAAATTACAGAAGCTCAAATGGCTCGCGGAGTTGAATACGATAGTAAAAATCCATTTAAAAAATTAAAACTAATGATGCCTCTTATTGTGCCTCTTTTGGTTTCTTCAGTGCGTAAAGCAGATAGTTCTGCACTAGCAGCGGAAGAGCGCGGTTTTTATTTGCGTACGCGCAAGTCTTCGTATTACAAATACCCATTCGGATGGCGCGGATTCTTGGCTTTAGTTATTTCTGCACTTATTATTGCTTTACCAATATGCACTTCAATCTTTTTGCCAAATTTAGTGTAAAATATTTATGTAAATCACAAATAAATAAATCATAAATAATTTATGAGGCTTTTGATGAAAAGTGTAAAAATTTGGCTTAAGGGTGCAAGAATTTACACGCTTCCAATAGGTTTAGTTCCTGTTGTTATGGCGTTTGCGGTTTCATTTAGAATGATACGATTTTCGTATTTTGAAGAACCAGTTATGCATCTAGAGCAATGTTTTATACAATTTTTCTTGTGCTGCATGGTTGCTGCGTTTATACAAATAGCCGTCAATTATGCCAATGATTATTGTGATGGATTAAATGGCCTGGATGAGAATCGTAGTTTGCGCGCTTTAAGTAGCAATAATTCAAAACCTTTGTGCGATGTATCTTGGCGCCTTGCAAATGCTGGAATTTCCGCGAAATCTGTGCTTAAAGCCGTAATAATTTCTGCTTTTATTTCTTCTATTTTTGGTTTGATTATTGTTTTGCGAACTGGAATATATTGGTTTATTTTACTTGGAATTGCGTGCTTTGCTGCAGCATGGTTTTATGCAGGAGGTAAACATCCTTACGGTTATAAGGGTTGGGGAGAAGTAAGTGCATTTGTATTTTTCGGTCCTGTTCCTTTTATTGGTTCGTTATGCGCAATTACATACGGAATTGGTATTCCAGAAACTAGCATATTTATCAATAACAGGCAAAGGATTTTGGCTTGTGTGCTAATATCTTGCATTCCTGGTGCTTATTCGGCTTGCTTAATGATGGTAAACAATCTTCGAGATATTAAAAGCGATAAAGAGCATGGAAAAATAACTGCCATGGTTAAAATTGGCGAGCGCAATGGCAGACGTTTATGTGCTGCTATGAGCATTGTTTCTGCTGTTCTTTTGATTGCATATTCTGTTTTGCTTATTGCGTTACCTTCAGCAGTGCCGTCAATATGGCGCTTTTATAGTGTTGAAATTTTCCTCAGTTTTAGTGCGATTGTATGCAATTCTTCGTGGCATTTATTTTTTGCTGCTTTTCAGTGGCTTTTATTGTTAGTCATTGCAATTAAATCTTATAAGTTTACTAAATGTGTGCTTATAGGTGATTATAAGAATGCTTTTCCTATGTGCGTTGCTCAAGCAATACTTGGTGCGTTGGCTGTATTATTATCTGCGATTATATAAAATAAGCAAAATAGTGCTAATTGTATGTGCTTGTTCGCGCGTCTTGCAATTCTTATGATATTATTAATTGACACGAACATGGTGCGCGTGCGGTATTTTAATGACATGCAGATTGCGTTATGATGCGCAATTTCCACTAGTGTTTATGAGTGTGCCGTTGCGTGAGCGCCATGTTAAAGATGCATGGCGATGTTGCCCTGTGAATGTGTGGCAATGAAGTGAGGTTTTGAATATGCCAGGTATGGATGAAAATGAAGGGACAGAGCCAGCAATGCCTGAGGTACTTACTGATGATGAGCTGCGCAAAGCTGCAAATGATGAAGCTGCTCAGCGAGAATCTAAAGAAAAGAAAGACAATCATATTCGTACTGTAGTAGTTGCAGAAGATGAATCAGTTAATCGTATGGATTTAGTTGCAATGCTTGAAGATAACGGATATCAAGTTGTAGGTCAGGCTGCTAACGGTCAAGAAGCTATTGAGTTGACGCGTGAAAATCATCCAGATGTTGTGTGCATGGATGTTAAGATGCCTGTTATGGATGGTATTACTGCTGCTGCAACAATCTGTGATGAGAATATTGCTCCTGTAGTAATGCTCACTGCATTTTCACAGTCAGATTTAGTAAAACAAGCAACTGGCGCTGGAGCGATGGCGTACGTTACTAAACCGTATGAAGAATCTAAACTTCTTCCTGCTTTGGAAGTTGCTATGGGTCGCTTTAGTGAAATCAACGATTTATTAGATAGTGTTGAACGTGCAGAAAACAAGTTACACGATGCTGAAGATCAGTTGAAGAAAACAGAAGAAAAGTTGAAGAAAGCTGAAGATACCTTAGAAGAACGTAAGCTTGTAGATCGTGCTAAGGGTCTTCTTATGGATAAGGCTGGATTCTCTGAGCAGGGTGCTTTCCGTTGGATTCAAAAAACTTCTATGGATCAGCGCATTCCTAAGAAGCGTCTTGCAATGGCTATTATTGCAAAGTACAGCGATGATAAAATAGAATCTTCATCTGAAAATTAGTAGGGTTATTATTCATTTTTATATAAACGCATAGTTATTTATTAGTAATTTACGGAACGTGGGTGAGTAGTCAACAGTGAATACCAACATCGTTGAAGAACATTCTTCGGAACTTAAGAATGAGAAAGGAACGTTGTTGGTTGTCGATGGCCATTCTCTTGCGTTCCGTGCTTTTTTTGCAATATCTGCAGATAATTTTTCTACTCGCTCTGGGCAGGCAACAAATTCCATTTGGGGATTTATTACTATGCTTTCGCAGGTTGTAAAAAAAGAGAAGCCTGACCGCTTAGCTATTGCTTTTGACGTTAAAGGTGGAACTTTTAGAAATACTATGCTTCCTCAATATAAAGGTACTCGTGATGCTGCTCCGCAGGAGCTTCTTTCTCAGCTTCCTATTATTCAGCAGATGCTTAAAGCTCTTGGTGTCACTTATATTGAGAAACCAGGTTATGAAGGTGATGATGTTATCGGCACTCTTGCAACAATGGGAGCGAATGCCGGTTATAGAACTTTAGTACTTTCTGGTGATCGTGATGCATTCCAACTTATAGATGACAATATTACTGTTTTGTATCCAGGACAGCATTTTAAAGATTTAAAAGAAATGGATAAGGATGCTGTTTTTGAAAAATATCATGTTACACCTAAGCAATATCCTGATCTAGCAGCGTTAAGAGGAGAAACTGCAGACAATATCCCAGGAGTTCCAGGTGTTGGAGATGGTTATGCTGCTAAATGGATTAATCAATTTGGAAGCCTAGAAAATATTATTGAACATTCGAATGAGATTAGTGGCAAAAAGGGAGAAGCTTTAAGAGAAAATATTGATCAAGTTCGTTTAAACCGTAAAGTTAATGCTTTAGTTTGTGATTTGGATTTAGGCGTAACTGTAGATGATTTGTGCTTCGGTGAAGTTGATGCTGCAAAATTAGGAATCTTGCTGTCTCAACTTGAATTTGGCGAATTAAAAAAGAGAAAGATTCTCAAAACTTTTAGCAACGGTACGCAACAATCTATTGAAAATAATATGCGTATAATGTTTTCTTCTACGTATGAAGGTGATGCTAATAACGATAAGCTAGCTCAAAGCGATCAATCA
Source organism: Gardnerella phocaeensis (assembly GCF_048545075.1). NCBI lineage: Bacteria > Bacillati > Actinomycetota > Actinomycetes > Bifidobacteriales > Bifidobacteriaceae > Gardnerella > Gardnerella phocaeensis. The sequence continues at coordinate 649,310 of NZ_JBKQXS010000001.1, forward strand.
AATATTGACGCAGAAAATTTTCAAGAAATGCTAGCAGGCATTGACTTACATCATGTTAAAACTGTAGAAGACTTTATTAATTGGGAGAATTCCGTTTCTTCTTTACTCTATGCAGAAATAAAGAAAGATTCAAAAAATACTGAAGATGCTTTTGAAGAATTAAGTTCCGAAAAAATTATAAATAATTCTCGTAAATGTGCTGAACCTATACGTAAAAATCAAGAAGTTGTAATATACGCTCATGAGTGCAATAAGAATTCAAAACATCATTTTGAGTTGACTGCAGATTCTTTAATAATTCTTGTTGCTAATAAAGCTGTATTATTGTATGCCTCTGATTTGCAATCAGCAGATCGAGCTTTGCTTGAGATGTTGCAAAAGTTCTTGCAAAAAAATTCTTCAATAACAGTATTGCATGATTATAAAAAGCATTTGGGATTGCTAAAATCGTTAAAATTATTCGATTCTAATAATCCATTCGGTACTCCACTTCTTGATACTCGATTGGCATCATATTTATTGGAGCCTGATTTTCGAGCTGAAACTTTAGAAAATATGGCTGAACATTATTTAGATATTCAGTCAGATGAAGATAATTTGGGCGAAAACGAAGCTAAGCAAGGTGAGCTTGATCTTCTTATTGACGATGAAGCTCCGGCTAGTGAAGAAGAAACTAATGAAAAGCAAACTCAAGCACGTGAAGCAAAATTCTTAAGAACTGCGCTTCTTATTCGTCTTTTGGCTCTTCATTTTGCTTCAACACTTGACGATAGAAAACAAACTGGTTTGATGACTGATTTGGAAATGCCTATTTCGCGAGTTTTGCGTGGCATGGAAGATGTCGGTGCTGCAGTTGATATGCAACGTTTAAGTAGTATGCTTAAGCAATTTTCTGCAGATGCTGAGTTTGCGCAAAATATGGCTTGGAAAGTTGCAGGTAGTTCTGTTAATTTACAAAGCCCTAAGCAGTTGCAGCAAATACTTTTCGAGCATTTTGGTCTTAAGCCTACTCGTCGTACAAAGAATGGCTCGTACACGACTAATGCAGAAGCTTTACAAGCTATGTACGTTAAACTTGACCCCGAAGAGCCTGCAAGTCAATTCTTGGGTGCGCTGCTTAAACATCGTGAAACTAATAAATTGAAGCAGATTGTGCAAAGTTTAATTGATGCAGCTCATTATGACGATAGGCGCATCCATACAACTTTTGAGCAAACTATTGCAGCAACTGGTCGTTTAAGTTCTGCTGATCCTAATCTTCAAAATATTCCTAATAGGAATGCTGCTGGTCGTGAAATTCGTGCTGCTTTTGTTCCAGGAGAAGAATTTGAATATCTAATGAGTTGTGATTATTCACAAGTTGAGCTTCGTATTATGGCTCATGCATCTCATGATAAAACTCTTATTGAAGCTTTCCGTTCCGGCGTAGATTTTCATAAATATGTTGCCAGCTTAGTTTATAAGATTCCTGTTGAGCAAGTAAGTCCGGATCAACGTTCTCACGTAAAAGCTATGAGCTATGGATTGGCGTATGGATTGAGTACTTATGGGCTGGCAAAACAGCTTTCTATTAGTCCGGCTGAAGCTGAAATGTTAAAAAATAAGTATTTTGATACTTTTGGCAATGTTCATGACTATTTGGAATCTCTTGTGTCGAAGGCAAAAGAACTTGGGTATACAGAAACTATGTTTGGTCGACGTAGGTATTTCCCGCAACTTTCTTCCAATAATCGCGCATCTCGTGAAGCTGCTGAGCGTGGAGCTCTTAATGCTCCAATACAAGGTACTGCCGCAGATATTATGAAACTTGCTATGCTTCGTGTTGATTTGGGATTGCGTGAAGCAAAAGTGCGCAGCCGCGTAATATTGCAAATACATGATGAATTGATTTTAGAAATTTCACATGGTGAGCAAGAGCAGGTAGAAAATATTGTGCGCAAAGCTATGGAAAATGCTGTGAATTTAGACGTTCCTCTCAATGTTTCTACTGGAGTTGGTGTAGATTGGCAATTAGCAGCGCATTAACAGTATTGATTAAAGGGAGAAGAAAATGATTAGATTAAGCAAAGTAATTGAAGCTATAGAAACGTTATATCCATTGAGCTTTGCTGAAGAATGGGATGAGCCAGGTCTTATTGTTGGAGATTTGCATTCTCAAATTCAGCGAATCGTATGCGTTAGCGATCCTACGATTAGCGCAGTTGATCGCGCGTTATCAATGGGTGCAAACTTATTAATAACTCATCATCCTCTATTTTTTAAAGCTGTGCATGGGGTTTCAAACGAAACTGTTCGTGGCGAAATTGTGCAGCGCTTAATTAGTAATAATTGTGCGCTATGGGTCGGTCACACTAATGCGGATGTAGCGTGGCGCGGAGTTGCTCATACTGCAGCAGAGTATTTTGGTCTTCATAATTTGCGCCCAATTGTTGTTTCTAAGCAGATAGATTCTGCTGGACGAAACATTGGTTTAGGTAGAATTGGCGTTTTGGATATGCCTATATCATTGCGTGATTTTGCGCAAAATGTTTTTAACGTTCTTCCTCATACGAAAGTTGGTATTCAAGTTGCTGGAAATCTTGATGCGAAAGTTAGTACAGTAGCTGTTTTGCCTGGTTCTGGTGAAAGCTTGTTAGATGAAGTTCGCAAACAAAAAGTTGACGTATATGTTACAAGCGATTTGCGTCATCATCCTGCGCTTGATGCAATTGAGCGAGCTAAATATGAATCGAAATTGCGTCTTTCTTCTGGTGAAGATTATATGCAACACACATATCCTATGATTATTAACACTTCTCATAGTGCTATTGAATCATTGTGGTTTACTTATGCAATTAATGATATTGCTGATTGCATAGAAGAAATGTATGGAGAGCGTCCAGAAGTTGCTTGGTTAGGCGAAGCTTGCGATCCATGGAATTACGTTATTAATTGAGGCTTTCATTAAAATTAAAGCTTTTTTTAAATAACGTCAACATGACGTGAAAACTACTCGAATATATGAGATACTTATATTATGCATATACGACCAGGTTCCATGTATCCGCTTGGCGCAAACTATGATGGCGCTGGCGTGAATTTTGCGCTGTTTTCCGAAGTTGCAAAGCGCGTTGAATTATGTTTATTCGATGAGCATGATAACGAAACACGTATTGACATGACTGAGCAGAACTCATACGTGTGGCATAACTATGTTTCAGGCATACAGCCTGGTCAGCGTTATGGTTATCGTGTTCACGGACCTTATGATCCTTCTCATGGTTTATGGTGCAATCCTCATAAGTTGTTGCTTGACCCGTATGCCAAGGCGATTGAAGGAAATATAGACGGTGATGAGAGTCTTTTCTCGTATTGGTTTGATAATCCAGATGATATTTCAGCAATGAATACTTTGGATTCTGCAGATCATACGATGAAGGCTGCAGTTATTAACCCGTATTTTGATTGGGGTAATGATCAACACCCTATGATTCCGTATCATGATTCTGTTATTTACGAAGCTCATGTTCGTGGAATGACTAATCTTGATAAACGTGTTCCTCCAGATATTAGAGGCACTTATGCTGGACTTGCACATCCAAGCGTTATTTCTTATTTAAAGAAGCTTGGTGTTACTGCAATAGAATTGATGCCTATTCATCAGTTTGTAAACGATTCTTTCTTACAAAATAAAGGATTAAGCAACTACTGGGGATACAATACTATTGGTTTCTTCGCTCCTCAAAATTCTTACTCCAGCTCTGGTCAGCGCGGAGAGCAAGTTAACGAATTTAAATCAATGGTTAAGGCATATCATGCTGCAGGCATGGAAGTGATTCTAGACGTTGTCTACAATCATACTGCTGAAGGCAATGACCGTGGTCCTACTTTGAGTTTCCGTGGTATTGATAATCGCGCATATTATCGTCTTGTAGATAATGATCAGCGTCATTATTTTGATACTACTGGTACTGGTAACTCCTTACTTATGCGTTCTCCAAAAGCATTGCGATTGATCACAGATAGTTTGCGTTATTGGGTAACTGAAATGCATGTCGATGGTTTCCGTTTCGATTTAGCAGCAACTCTTGCGCGTCAGTTCCAAGAAGTAGATAAACTTTCTGCATTCTTTGACATTATTGAGCAGGATCCTATTATTTCAAGTGTGAAGCTTATTGCTGAGCCTTGGGATATTGGTGTTGGTGGATATCAAGTTGGTGGATTCCCTCCAAGTTGGTCTGAATGGAACGGAAGATATCGCGATTGTGTCCGCGACTTTTGGCGTTCACAACCATCTACATTACCTGAATTTGCTAGCAGGCTTATGGGTAGCTCAGATTTGTATGAGCAAAATGGACGAAAGCCTGTAGCTTCCGTGAACTTTATTACAGCTCACGATGGCTTCACTATGAACGATTTAGTTAGCTATAACGAAAAGCATAATGAAGCTAATAAAGAAGGCAATTGTGATGGTGCGAACGACAATCGTTCGTGGAATTGCGGTGTTGAAGGACCTACTAATATTCACGATGTTAACGAATTGCGTGAACGTCAAATACGTAATTTGTTCTCAACTCTTTTGATGAGCCAGGGTATCCCTATGATATGCGCTGGTGATGAAGTCATGCGCACGCAGAATGGTAATAACAATGCTTATTGCCAAGATAACGCTATTTCGTGGATAAGTTGGGATTATAACGAAACTCAACGAGATATGTTCGATTTCGTTTCCAAGCTTATTCACTTGCGTTTGAAGCACCCTGTGTTACATCGTCGTCGTTTCTTTACAGGTCGTTCTGCTGGAGATGATGTAAGCGATATTCCACAAGTTGAATGGCTTGACCATAACGGTACTGTTATGGATATGGATGACTGGTCAAATACTCATGCTTTATCTGTGATGATTTATTTGAATGGTTCTGATATTCCAGAAACTGACTGGTATGGAACAAGAATGGTTGATAATGACTTTATTCTTATTTTTAATGCGCATTATGAACCTATTACTTTTACTTTGCCAGATAAACGTTATGGTGAAAAGTGGAAGTTGATTGTGGACACACATAATCCAAAGGGTCCGGAATTGTTATATGAAGCAGGATTTAATATTGTCGCACAATCTCGTAGTTTCTTGCTTCTTATGAGCGAGCATAAGCCAGAATGTTAAGTATTATGCTTTATTCGTAAAGAAGTTTGTGACTTGTAAAAAACTAAAAGCAGCGCAGAAATTTAAGTTTCTACGCTGCTTTTGTTAGTTTAATTTATATTTGTTCTTTTTCTATTTGTGCTTTTGATCTTCTATTTAGTATTAAAGCTTGATTTATTTTTGATTGAAGACGATCACTTTGCATAGCAGCAACTTGTCTTGAAAATACAATAATCCATCCAAGAAATAGCAGACATGATAACGCTTCAACATTTGTAAGAGTATTATTTCCATGCATCCACTGATTTCCTGCCCACGCAGTAAGAACAACCGCTAAATCGGAAGCAACATAGAATGTGCGAGAAAGCCTAGGAGCAAGCCATGGAAGGCAAATAAGCATTGTACAAATTAATCCTGTCACGCCTCGAGCGCACAAATCATGCAAGAAAGGATGTGGTGTGTATCTAAAAGTTCCTATTCCAATAAACGATATTCCTCCAAGAATAAGCAAAGCTGCCATAACAGTTGTGCGCATCTTGAAGTGTTTAATCAGTTTTTGGTTATTGTGTTGCAGCATTTCATGCTGCGTTGCAACGAATTCAGTAATAGCAAAGTAGCTCGTTATGATAATGCAAATTCCTGATAAAACAAGTGTTGCATTAAACATGCTGGCTGCAAATGTTGTGCGGTCTCCAAGTTGAGAGAAATTATTGTTATACCAGTACGGATCATCTGTCGTAAGGCCTGCAGTTGCAGCTCCAGAAATAACGAATAATGGCAGGAGAGAAGCCACTGTTTTAGCTTCAAGAAGTTCAGCTTGAATAAGAGTTGCATATCCAACAATTCCAGATAGAGCTGAGCATAATACTGGTAAATAGCTGTTCATTGCTGATCTGCCAATAATGCTATTAATAATAGATAGCAAAGCAAAAGACATAAGAAACATCGTTGCGCCGTAAATCGTAGAAAGTGCTGTTATTTCAAACGCATGCTTAGCTACTCGAATTAAGTGATGACTGATAACTTTTTTATTTGTACGCAAGTATCCAACAATAAAAGCGCCTATGCTGCACAAAGACACAATAGCTGAAGCTGTAAGGAATAGTCGCTGGCTAATTTGCCAAAACGCTGGCATTGTTGCCATATACATTCTCATAATAATCATTCCACAAGCTGCGCAAACTATGAATGATATTAATCCCATTGCCTCTGTTCGCTGGAAGCGTCCCATAATTAGCCCCTTTTTATTTAAACTAATTCTATTGTATCGTTTGGTAGCTAGTAATGAGTTTTGCTAGTTGAATTTTGTAATGAAGAAAAAAATTTTCATAATACGTGTGTCGTAATTTGCATTTGTCTGCAAAGTGCGCTATTGTAGTTGATTGTGCTTGGAACTGGTAATCAGTTCAAAAGCCTCGGGGTGTAGCGCAGTTTGGTAGCGCGCCTGCTTTGGGAGCAGGATGTCGCAGGTTCGAATCCTGTCACCCCGACTTTTTTGTATCTAATGAAATATGCGTATTTTTGCTTTTTTATTCTTATTTAGCAGTACATGTCAATCGATAGTATTCATAGTATGAGTGATGTTAACGATATTGCAGATTGCGCTACTTCTTGGAAAGCACCGTATGCTAATCATCAATTAAAAGCTTATATTGAGGTTCCTGGCAGTAAATCTTTGTCGAATCGTTATTTAATTTTGGCAGCTTTGGGCACAAAACCAGTAGTTTTACAAGGATTGTTGCGCTCGCGCGACACGGAGCTTATGATTAACGCTTTATCTACATTTGGCGTTAGATGTGAGTCACTAAATGAAGATGGAACTAAGCTTCGTGTAATTCCTCCAGAAGATGGAATTTTTAGGGTTCCAGATAATGCTGAAGTTTATTGCGGTTTAGCTGGAACTGTAATGCGTTTCGTTGCAGCTTTAGCTTTATTTGCAAATAAAGCTGTGCGATTTGATGGCGATAAGCAAGCTTATGCTCGTCCTATGAAGCCAGTTCTTGACGGTTTAGAGCAGCTTGGTGCTCGCGTAGAATATCAAGGAGAAGAGGGTTTCCTGCCTTTTACTATTACGCCACCTTCAGTCGAATCTAGAATAAATGATTTTTCTGAAAAAGTTGTGAAAATTGATTCTTCTTCATCATCACAATTTATTTCTGCGCTGCTTCTAATTGGCTCGCGTATACCTGGGGATTTAAGTCTTAAACATATTGGTGACACATTGCCAAGTATGCCGCATATTCGCATGACTATGGACGATATTTGCAAAGCGGGTGGGGTTGTAAATATGACTAGCAACGCAATGTGGCATGTTAAAGAGAGCAAAATAGCTTTAGCTAAGGTTGTTACTATAGAGCCTGATCTTTCTAATGCTGCGCCATTTTTAGGAGCATCATTGATTGCTGGAGGAAGTGTCAGTATACCTAATTGGCCGTTTTCTTCAACTCAACCTGGTGGATTGCTTCCTGGAATATTAGAGAAAATGTGCGCAAAAGTTAGTTTTGAAAAAACAAGCGATGACGCTGGAATAATGCATGTGGGAAGCGATGGTGTGATTAAAGCAATTCCGTATCTTGATTTGAGTGCAGCAGGGGAGATTGCTCCCAGCATTGCAGCTATTCTTGCTTTTGCGGACGGCCCAAGTGAACTTCATGGTATCGCGCATTTGAGAGGGCATGAAACGAATCGTTTGCAAGCTTTAGTTAATGAATTGAATCGAGTTGGGATTGGTGCTAAAGAGCTCGAAGATGGCATTCGTATTGAGCCAAGTAATCATATGCATGGGGAAGTGATGGAAACTTATGCGGATCACAGAATGGCAACGTTTGCTGCAATGCTTGGATTGCGCATAGAAAATATAAGAATCAAAAATATTTCTACTACTCGCAAAACGATTCCTGATTTTCCAGGCATGTGGCATAAAATGCTTGAATAATAAATAATCCCGAGCCTTTTTGACTCGGGATTATTTATATCTATTTATTTTCTGCGCCATTAAGCGCAAACAATTTAGTGCTTGAACTTGTTGCCGTAGCTATCTTCGCCAGCTTCAGCAATAGCTGCAGCCTTGCGTGCAATAGCCAACTCTTCGTTCGTTGGAATCACAGCAATAATCACAGAGCTGTCTGGAGTGGAAATAACGCGTGGCTCCTTAGAACGAACCAAATTCTTTTCTTTATCGAGCTTAACGCCGAATGGCTCAAGCTTTTCGCATACTTTAGCGCGCACGATCTCGTCGTTCTCGCCAACGCCTGCAGTGAAGGTAATGACGTCAACTCCGCCCATTTGAGCAGTGTAGTTGCCAATATAACCAACAATGCGGTGCACGTATACGCCGAGAGCGAGCTTAGCGTTTTCATCACCATCCGCGATGAGCTTGTGAATATCGCGCAAATCGCCGTGACCAGTCATACCCATCATGCCGGAACGCTTGTTGAAGAGAGTGTCAAGTTCGTCTACGTTCATGTGAGCATTGCGAATAAGGTGGAACACTACAGCTGGGTCAATATCGCCAGTGCGGCCGCCCATCATTAAGCCTTCGAGCGGGGTTAAGCCCATAGAAGTTTCAACTGGCTTACCAGAAATCTGAGCAGAAGCAGAGGCACCGTTACCAATGTGCAAAACAATCTGCTTCAAACCTTCTGCAGGCTTACCGACAACGCTTGGAACAACAGAACCAATGTATTCGTGAGAAGTGCCGTGAGCACCATAACGACGAATATGATAGCGATCTGCGATTTCCTTGTTCAAAGCATAAGTTGCTGCAACCTGTGGCAAAGCATGGAAGAATGAAGAATCGAATACCATAATTTGTGGAACATCTGGCAAAAGTTCAGTCATGACTTCAGCGCCAACAGCTTCTGGACCGTTGTGAAGTGGAGCCAAAACTGCCAAATCCTTAACCTTATTGATTGTCTTTTCATTGACTAATGCAGGCTTAGGGAATGTTAAGCCACCCTGAACAACGCGGTGACCGACAGCAACAATGCCAGACTCTGAAAGCTTAGGACCATATTCTTCGAAGAATCCAAGTACGCGCTTCAAGCCCTGCTCGTGGTCGTGAACTGGCTCATCGAACTCATGCTTTTCGCCATTGAATACGTGCTTGTAGTGGCCGTCAACTGGCTCGCCAATCTTCTCAACGATGCCTGAAGCGATACCTTCACCGCTTTCCAAGTCAACGAGCTGATACTTAATCGAACTGGAACCAGAATTGATAACAAGAACGGTTTTTGCCATGTGGGCATCCTCCATAAGTATTGATAAGGCTTGTAAATTGCCACGCTCTAGTTTAGCGTTAAGTTCCTACAAACTTAAAGATATTGAGTGCAATGCAATATCTCAAGGTTATGTACGCACTGTGATGCTGTTTTAGGAACTTTATTATGTTTATTCTGATTGTGCTTCTAACGCGGTTAAAGCAACAGTATTAATAATATCTTGTACTAAAGCTCCTCTAGATAAATCATTTACAGGCTTATTTAATCCTTGCAAAATTGGGCCAACTGCTAGCGCTCCGCTAGAGCGTTGAACGGCTTTATAAGCGATATTTCCTGCGCACAAATCAGGGAATACAAATACATTCACATGACCAGCAATACTATTATTTTTTGCTTTTGCTGCAGCAACTGTAGGAGACCATGCTGCATCAAACTGTATAGATCCAACAATTGCTAAATCAGGTGCTTTTTCTTTCGCAATGCGTGTTGCTTCTTCTACAGTATCAACATCTGGTCCTTTACCGGAACCAAGCGTTGAGTAGGATAGCATTCCAACTTTAGGGTTGAGTCCGAAAGTCTCAGCAGTGTGTGCAGACTGAATAGCAATATCAGCAAGTTGCTCTGCACTAGGATTTGGGTTGATTGCACAATCTGCAAATACAGATACGTGATCTTTGAAGCACATAAGGAATGCTCCAGAAACCAGCTTAGAACCAGGCTTAGTTTTGATAACTTGAAGAGCAGGACGTACAGTATTTGCAGTTGAATTAACTGAACCAGAAACAAGACCGTCTGCCTGACCTAATACTACTAGCATAGTGCCGAAGTAACTTGCATCTGTTAGTTGTTCACGCGCTTGTTTTTCTGTCATTCCTTTCTTTGCTCTTAATTCGCAAAGTTTTGTAATCATATGGCTTAGCATTGCTTCATCGTGCATAGATTGGAAACTAGCTTTGCAAAGAGAATTTAGATTTAGTTCTTCTGCTCGAGCAAGAATAGATTCGCGTTCTCCAATGATAATTAGATTTACAATATCACGTTCTAGCAAATAGTTTGCTGCTTTAAGAATGCGATCTTCTTCTCCTTCTGGAAGAACTATAGTTTTTTTATTTTCTTTTGCTTTCCCTAATAAACTGTATTGGAAAGCATAAGGTGTAGTTGGAGCTTCAAATGGTTGGTGAAGAGCATTAAGAACATCATTTTCTCGAACGCAATTTACGAATGTTTCTAATGAAGAATTTTTAGTTTCTTCATCTATTGGTGGCAAAACCCATAATGGAGTTTGGCTTACTCTGGATGCTTTGTCGTTTGAGTTTGCATAATTCCTAGAGCTATAGTCACGCATTAACTCAGCGCCAAGTTCTGGATCGCAGTTTGTAACAAATACTCCTAAAACTTGTGTGCATGATTTAAGAACGCAAGCATTTGCAGAATCTATAGTTTGTAAAATTTGTTGTGAGTTTCTGCCTTGAGCTGAAACTGTGAGAAAAACAGGTGATGCCAAGTCAGCTGCAACAGTTGCGTCGAAAGAAAACAGTTCTGGATCATATGCTGGGTTTGCGTCACTAGAAACAATAATAGAAGCTTGAGCAGAAGTTGCTTGCAATAATTCGTTATAGCGTGCAACAATATCTCCGCGCACTGTGTCTTTATTTGTTCTAACTATTTCTGGAGTTGTTGCAATAACTTGCTCTAATTTCGTTGAAGTATTTGCGATACCCAAAAGTTGTTTAGTAAAAGTGTCATTTGGTTGAGCGCATGGACGAAAAACAGTAGTGCTGTAGTTATTAGACAGAATATGTGTTATTCCAAATGCAACAGCATTTCTGCCGTACATATCTTCGTTGCCGATAATTGTTACATTAATATGTGACACGATGCGTTCTCCTTTGATACTTCGTGTTACTGCTAGGTTTATATTGCTAATGTAAGTTTCGCATTTTGCAATATAAACAAACTTTTTCTATTGTACGGCTTATCTACGTTGTACACGCACAAAATGGTAATTATAAATGTAATTTATTTTGCATATAACTAGTTTTATTGCGTTGTTTGTTTTTAATAGATGAAGCTTTTTTGTTTTAATACACAAAACGGGAGCCAATCTTTCGATTGACTCCCGAAATGTTTTTTATCTAACCAGTTTTAGCTTTATGAGCTTAAAACTACTCGTTATCGCCTGCGGTTGCAGCGGTAGCGGTGACAGCGCCTGGCTTGTCGGTCTTAACGCCTGGCCATACCCAATCGGTGTAGTCTGGGTGATCAAGACCCTTGTCGACTGCATACTGGAAGGCTTCGAGGCGGAAGTCCTCGAGCTTCTTGATTTCGTCGGCATACTTAGCTGCGTCAACCATGCGCAATGCTTCAGCGGTAAGCTCGTAACGATCCATGTCGTTCACGCGAACCATATCGTATGGCGTTGTGGTGGAGCCCTGCTCCTTGTAGCCATGAACGTTGAAGTTGTCGTGGTTTGGACGATCATAAATCAAGCCGCGAACGTCATGTGCATAGGAGTGATAAGCGAAGAGGACTGGCTTGTCAGCGGTGAAGAGCTCAGTGAACTCTTCGTCAGTCAAAGCTTCGTTGTTTTCCTTAGCGGACTGCAACTTGAGCAAGTCAACAACGTTAACAACCTTGAACTTAACGCCAAGCTTGTTCAACTTGTCGGCAGCTGCCATCAATTCCTGCTGTGGAACATCGCCAACACCAGCGAGAACAACCTGAACTTCGTCATTGTTCTTAGCGTTGGAAGCCCACTTCCACTCAGCAGCACCCTTCTCGAGCTCTTCGCGAGCTTCGTCGAGAGTCAACCAAGTAGCAGCTGGCTGCTTACCAGCGAAGATAGCGTTAATCATGTTGGTGGACTTGTAAGCCTTTTCAGCAACAGCAAGCAACATGTTGGAATCTACTGGGAAGTAAATGCCAATTACGTGATCGTTGTTGAAGGTCTTGTTCAAGAGCACGGAGGTTACGCCTGGATCCTGGTGCGAGAAGCCGTTGTGATCCTGACGCCATACGTGAGAGGATACCAACAAGTTCACAGAGGAGATTGGCTTACGCCATGGGATCTCACGAACGGTAGCCTCAAGCCACTTTGCGTGCTGGTTCAACATGGAGTCAATAACGTGTACGAAGGACTCGTAAGAGCTCCAGATGCCGTGACGACCGGTGAGCAAGTAACCCTCGAGGAAGCCTTCCATCTGGTGCTCGGAAAGCTGCTCGGTGACCTGGCCGGTAACAGCCATGTGCTCATCGACTAAGCCGGAGAGATAGCCAGCATCCCACTGCTTGTTGGTTACTTCGTAAGCAGCCTGCAAACGGTTGGAAGCAGTCTCATCTGGTCCGAAGATACGGAAGGAATCTGGGTTGTTCTTGATGATGTCACGAGTGTAGACACCAAGGCGACGGGTAGCTTCGAGCTGACCCCAGCCGTGACCGAATTCCTTAACTTCCTTGACTTCGTAATCATCAAGCTTTGGAAGCTTCAAGTCTTCACGAATACGACCACCGTTGGCGTTTGGATTTTCGCCAATACGGAGTTCGCCCTGTGGCATGAAGGAAAGAACGTCTTCCTTAACAGCACCCTTTTCATCGAAGAGCTCTTCAGGCTTGTAGGACTTCATCCAGTTCTTCAAAACCTCGAAGTGAGCTTCGGTATCGCGAGCAGATGCCAGTGGCACCTGGTGTGCACGCCAAGAACCTTCGGTCTTCTTGCCATCGATGAACTTCGGGCAGGTCCAACCCTTTGGAGTGCGGAAGATAATCATTGGGTAGTAAGGACGAGTTACATCGTTAGTCTGAGCCTCAGCCTTAATATCGCAAATTTCATCGAAGATGGTTTCGAACATGTCAGCGAAGCGACGGTGGATGGACATATGATCCTCATCGTCGAAGCCAGCAACGAACTCGTATGGTTCGTAACCCATGCCGTGGAAGAACTCATGAAGCTCTTCATCGGAAATACGGGAAAGAATTGTTGGGTTAGCAATCTTATAGCCGTTCAAGTGCAAGATTGGAAGCACGATACCATCGGTACGTGGGTTCACAAGCTTGTTGGACTGCCAACCGGTAGCCAAAGGACCGGTCTCGGCTTCACCATCGCCAACGATTGCTGGAACGAACAAGCTTGGGTTGTTCATAACAGCGCCGTAAGCGTGGGAGAGTGCGTAACCAAGCTCGCCACCTTCGTGGATGGAACCTGGGGTTTCAGGAGCGAAGTGAGAAGGAATACCGCCTGGGTAAGAGAACTGACGGAAGAACTTCTGCAAACCAGCTTCGTCCTTAGTGATCTTTGGATAGTACTCAGTGTAAGTACCGTCGAGGTAAGACTGAGCAGTACCAGCTGGGCCGCCGTGGCCTGGACCCATGATAATCACGGTGTTCTGCTGGTGATCAGCGATAAAACGATTGATGTGGCCGATAAGGAAGTTAAGACCTGGAGTGGTGCCCCAGTGGCCCACCAGACGATGCTTAACGTCTTCGCGAGTGAACGGCTCCTTCATTAGAGGGTTGCTGCGAAGATAAATTTGGCCAATCGCAAGATAGTTGGCAACGCGCCAGTACTTGTCTACGCCTTCGATAGCTGCCTCGGAAACTGGAGCGTTGAGCTTCTTCCAAGGTGTGCCAATAACAGGACTCGTCATGTGTACTCCTGTACTCAAGCACTTTTCAGTGCAATTTGATCATTACCATTTGGTTATAGAGACTGGAAAACAAATGTATTACAGCTCTTTTTCCATCCGTTTCAGTATAGTGCCAGCGTCTGACTTTTGTTCGTTTGGTTACTTCTTCGTGCATTTGTGTTGAAAAAATGTGTGATTATGTGCGTAAAAAATGAGCCATTTGTATAGATTATGTTATATTTAATGTTCATTTTATACTTTATAGTTAAGCGTTTCGCACAAAAATCTATCAACGTTATTTGCAGTGTTAGAATATACGTGCAACTTTTGTGTTTAATGTTCGGCGTTTTGTAATTACGTAACGTCGCAAAGTTTCACTATTATAAATTGAATCGTATTAGAACATATATATAAGGAGAATCATGGCAAAAGGACCAGTGCTTGTCGTTGATTTTGGCGCTCAATATGCTCAGCTTATTGCTCGTCGAGTGCGCGAAGCAAATGTGTATTCAGAACTTGTTCCTCACTCTATGCCAGTTGACGAAATGCTTGCTAAGGATCCTCAAGCTATTATTCTTTCAGGCGGTCCTGCTTCTGTTTATGAACCAGGTGCTCCTGACATTGATCCAAAGATTTTTGAAGCAGGTGTGCCAGTTCTTGGTATTTGCTATGGCTTCCAGGTAATGGCTCATGAGCTTGGTGGCGATGTAGATAAAGCTGCACTTGGCGAGTATGGCAAGACTGCTGCAACTATTGATGATTCTGAAGGTTTACTTTCCGGATCCCCATCTGCGCAGAATACTTGGATGAGTCATGGTGTTGCTGTTAAGCGTGCTCCAGAAGGTTTTACTGTTTTGGCTCACACAGAAGGTGCTCCAGTTGCAGCAATGCAAGACGAAAGTCGCAAACTTTACGGTGTGCAATGGCATCCAGAAGTTAAACACACTCCATTGGGTCAGGAACTTATATCTACATTCTTACATAAGTGTGCAGGACTGGATAATAATTGGAATCCTTCTAATATTATTGAGGATCAAGTTGCTAAGATTCGCGAAGAAGTTGGAGACGCACAAGTTATTTGTGGTCTTTCTGGCGGCGTAGATTCTGCTGTTGCTGCAGCATTGGTGCATAAAGCAATTGGCAATCAGCTTACTTGCGTTTTTGTTGACCACGGTTTACTTCGTAAAGGCGAAGTTGAGCAGGTTAAGCATGATTTTGTTGAAGCAACTGGCATTAAACTAATCGCAGTTGATGCAGAAGATGACTTTTTGGACGCACTTAAAGGCGTGAGTGAGCCGGAGCGCAAGCGCAAGATTATTGGCGAAAAGTTCATTCGCACTTTTGAAAAAGCTCAGCGTCAGGTTATTGAAGAGGCTGGAAAATCTGGAGCAGAAGTTAAGTTCCTTGTGCAAGGCACACTTTATCCGGATGTTGTTGAATCAGGCGGCGGAGACGGAGCTGCAAATATTAAGTCACATCACAATGTTGGCGGCTTGCCAAAGGATTTGAAGTTTAAGCTTATTGAGCCTTTGCGTACTTTGTTTAAGGATGAAGTTCGTGCTATTGGAACTGAGCTTGGACTTCCAGATGAAATTGTTTGGCGTCAGCCATTCCCAGGCCCAGGCTTAGGCATCCGTATTGTTGGCGAAATTACTCGCGAGCGTTTGGCTGTTCTTCGTGAAGCAGATGCAATTGCTAGAGAAGAGCTCTCTAAAGCTGGATTGGATCGCGACATTTGGCAATGCCCAGTCGTTTTGCTTGCTGATGTTCATTCTGTTGGTGTTCAAGGTGATGAGCGCACATATGGTTCTCCAATTGTTTTGCGTCCTGTTAGCTCTGAGGATGCTATGACAGCTGATTGGTCTCGTGTGCCTTACGATGTATTGGCAAATATTTCTACTCGAATCACGAATGAATGCCGTCAAATTAATCGTGTAGTGCTTGATGTAACATCTAAGCCGCCTGCCACGATTGAGTGGGAGTGACAGTTTTTGGTGGGAATTATTGGCCGAAATTTAAACATATGTTTAAACAGTAAAACATTCGTTTATTTTCATTAAAAACTGTAATATTTACTGATTTTATAAAGCACTTCGTGAAAATGGAGTGCTTTTTTCTGTATATTGGTGTGTCGAATTTTCTAAAAACAGGTAAATTTTCGAATTTTATCGATATTTAATGAATATTTTAATTATAAATACTGTTGTTTTAATTGTTTATAATGTTTAAACGATATAATGAATCTGACATGAAACAACAGTATGAGCTGTAACAGTAGTTGTTGGCTGGGTATAAAAACTACTGCTCGTAGTAGCTCTTACTACTTTGCTTCATTGCGGAACCGTTAATTTTGTATGTGTAGTTTTACTGTGCTACGAAACTAATCGTGTATTTCGAATAGTTTCGCCTACGGTATCGTTTGCGAAGTTTGTAAGATATTTTGCCGCCAATAATTGCGTAAGCCGCTCAAACTATATCGATTAATATGGTAAGGAGAGTTACGTGGACGGTATTCTGTCAGTACTGCTCGATATTTTCAGACAGCCATCTGTTATAGTTGCGCTTATTTCTTTTATTGGTCTTGCAGTGCAAAGAAAGAAATTCTCGGATATTTTGCAAGGATCAATCCGTACTCTTGTTGGTTTTCTTGTTTTAGCAGCTGGTTCTGGCGTTATTACTGAAGCGTTGAACCCATTCGGCAAAATGTTTCAATACGCATTTCATGTTCAAGGCGTAGTGCCAAATAATGAAGCAATTATTGGAACTGTTTTATTGAAGTATGGCTCTGAATCTGCGCTTATTTTCTTCTTTGGAATGATTGTTAATATTATTCTTTCTATTACTTCTCGTTTTAAATTTATCTATTTAACGGGTCACGTAGCTTTCTATATGGCAAGTATGCTTGCAGTTATATTTAATGTTGCAGGATTTAGCATGTGGGAAGTTCTTTTATGGGGTTCAATTGCTCAAGGATTGTTTACGACAATTTCTCCAGCACTGGTGCAGCCATTTATGAAAAAAGCTTCAGGCAAAGATGATGTTGCTTTAGGTCATCCTGCTGGTACTGGTGTTGCTTTAGGTGCGTTAATTGCAAAGCTTACTGCTTCAAAAAAGCGTCCTTCTAAGTCAACTGAGGATATTAAATTCCCAGCAGCATTGGGATTCTTGCGCGATACAACAGTTCTTATCACGCTTTCTATGGCTGTTATTTATATTGTAGTGGCACTTTTTGCTGGTTCTTCGTATGTTGAAACACATTTATCTAATGGTCAAAACTTCATTGTTTTCGTTATGTTGAAGGCTGCAACTTTTGCTGCAGGTGTTTATATTATTCTTGCAGGCGTGCAGATTGTTCTTGACGAAATTGTCCCAGCCTTTAAGGGAATATCGGAAAAGCTTGTTAAAAATGCTCGTCCTGCTTTAGATGCGCCAATGACTTTTGGCTTTGCTCCTAATGCTGTTCTTATTGGTTTCTTAGCTAGTTTCTTTGGCGGTTTGCTTGGAATGACGCTTATGGCGGTTTTGGGAACGACAATTATTATTCCTGGAATTGTTGCGCATTTCATGGCTGGTGGTGCTGCAGGAGTATTCGGTAATGGTCAAGGTGGAATACGTGGTTGCTTGACTGCATCATTTATTAATGGTCTTTTCATTACTTTCCTTCCGTTGTTCCTTTTGCCAGTGCTTGGCAATTTGGGAAGCGCAAATTCTACATATTCTGATGCGGATTATGGCGTATTTGGTGTAATACTTGGTTACACAAATATTATTGGTGGCCGTACTGTTCTAATTTCTGTAATACTTATTGCACTAATATTGTTCTATTCTGTTTCGATATTGATGAATAAACGCGATTCTAATAATTTTGAAAAAGTTGAAGAAATAAAATAAGTAAAGAAAATAAAAATACAATTAAATAATTGTATATACAGATAAAAATTAAAAAATTTTTTACTAATTTTCCTATTTGTTTGTACATTTTATGTTAGGACTGATAGGATAACAGAGTTATTAGTTTTGCATGAGCCGTTGTTACTATGCTGTGTTTTACACAAACTAGTATCAACGGCTTTTTCATGTTAGCGGTTTAGTTAGGGGAGAGTGAAATGGTCGAAGGCGTGCCTAAATACATTGCTGTGCGAGACAATCTACGCGCTCGCATTGATTCTATGGAAGCTAACGAACAATTACCTCCTGAAATTGAATTGTGCAAACAATACAATGTGAGCCGTATTACTTTGAGGCATGCAGTCGATAACCTTATTACTGAAGGATTACTTGTTCGTGAGCAGGGTAGAGGAACATTTCGAGCTTCTTCAATTATTCCTAGTTATAGTCAAGAAGTAATTTCTGATCGTGCGCAAGGATTTTACGAGCAGACTTATTCTAATGATGCAAAAATTAGAATAAAAGTTATTGAAAACGATGTTATTCATGATGAAGATGCTGCTGCTCGTTTAGGCCTTGATCCAGTAGATGAATTGATATGTTTAAAACGCTTGCGTTATGTTGACGATGTTTTATCGCGTTATAGTGTGCTCTATTTGCCTGCTTCTCGTTTTCCTAAAATTTTGACGCATGATTTTTCAGATGAGTCGTTATCTGATTTTTTGCTTAAAGCGTACGCTGTTCAGCTTGTAGAAAATGAAGTGTCTGTGCATATAGAAAATCTATGTGACAGTCTTGCAGCAGTACTTAACCTTGAAGTTGGAACTCCTGCAATTACAGCTTATTCTACTGTAAAAGATAAGTTTGGTACGATTATTGCTTTTGGTGCAGCTGTTTATGCGCCAAATTCTGGTGAGATTCATTTCCACTTGCATTCAAATGCTGCTTAATTAAACTTTGGGGCTAGCTAAGATATTCTTAGTTAGCCCATTTTTGTGTTAAAAACAATAAAACCTTGCTGGTTTTCCAGCAAGGTTTTTTCGTGTCCGGAGCGGGAGTTGAACCCGCACGCCTGTAACAAATAGGCACTAGCACCTCAAGCTAGCGCGTCTACCATTCCGCCACCCGGACATGTGTTTTAGACAACAGATAAGACTATAGCATCTTTTTTCCCTCTTCGCTTCGGCGTGTTGAAAAAATTACGAATTTTTAAGATATTTATATATGAAAACAGTAATAATAGTTTTAAATTATGCTATTTTTAGTATAAAAATCTCCTTTGCTATCTTGTTTAAAATCAATAACATTTACTGGCTTTTTCGCCAAGTTTCCATCAAAGTCAATGAACGAGTGTTGTGGCAATGAAGAAATATCATGTTTTGGATAGTCTCTTCTAAAGAAAGCACCTCTAGATTCATGTCTAGCAAGTGAAGATTGCAATACTGCTTTTGCAAGTAGTGACATGTTCTTTATTTCCCATATTGCAGTAATTTCTTGGTTAAAAACTAAATTATTGCTATGGGTGTGTAATGATTGAATTTTAGGATCTATAAATTCTTGTATTTCATTGAGTGCTTCCTTAATTGATTGCTCGTCGCATGATATTGCAACAGCGTTTTCCATGATTTTTCCTAAATCTGCAAATAATTTATAAGGATTATATTCTTCTTCTATTTGTGAAGATTCGTCGTTATGGCTGTTGTATGTAAAATCTGTAGCTTGCTTTGCGCTTGTTTCAATAAGCTGATTAAGTTCATTATTTCTTTGTTTATATAAGACTTGTAGCGCAATATTATTTGAGATAGTTTTATTGATTTCGTTGATTTCGTTACTGTTAGTTTCGTCATGCTTGTTTAAGTTTTTCAATTCTTTTGCTATTGTTGCTCCCGCGCGATTTCCAAAAAGGCATGCGTCAAGCAAGGAGTTTCCTCCTAATCGATTAGCTCCGTGCACTCCTACGCATGAGCATTCTCCGGCAGCGTATAAACCATAAACAATATTTTGGTTGTTATTTTGCCATCTATATACTTTTCCATCCAAAGTTATCGGTATTCCGCCCATTGTGTAGTGGGCTGTAGGACGAATTGGGACTAAATCGCGAGTTGGGTCAAGATGAGCATATTTTTCAATAGTTTCTGTGACTTGTGGCAAGTATTCTAACATATTTTCTCGGCTGATATGTGTCATATCTAGCCAAACACAATCGTTATGCGAATCGCTTTGTTGCGTAGTTGTTGAATCGTTTACGCCTCTTCCTTCGCGAATTTCTTTGGCAATTGCACGAGAAACAACATCTCTTGGAGCTAAATCTGCATGTACTTCATCGTACTTTTTCATAAAAGCTTCGCCATTTGAGTTCCTAAGCACGCCGCCTTCAGCTCTTGCTGCTTCTGAAAGCAGAATACCAGTATGAGCTAGTCCAGTAGGGTGGAATTGAATGAACTCACAGTCTTCAAGTTGTAATCCTGCTTTTAGAGCTAAAGCCATGCCATCGCCTGTTAAATCCCACGAATTAGATGTTGTTGCAAATAATCTTCCCGATCCGCCTGTAGCTAAAAGTAAGAATCTAGACTTTATTGCTCGCAAGTTTCCTGTAGATAAATCAAATGCAACAATTCCTTCAACGCTCATAGTTTGATCGTTTATAGCAACATCTGTTACGTAACAATCTTCAGCAAATACAATATTCTCGGAAACACATTGTTGCCATAAGCTATGCAAAATTTGGTGACCAATACGATCTGCAGCAAAAGCCGCACGTTCAATTGGATTCTTTCCAAAATTAGCAGTATGTCCACCAAAACGTCGTTGGTTAATATATCCATTTTGTGTTCGAGAAAATGCTACGCCATCATGTTCAAGCTGAATAACTGTTTTTGGTGCTTCTTTTGCAAGTAGCTTTGCTGCATCTTGATCGCTTAGCCAATCTCCGCCATGAACTGTGTCATAATAATGCCATTGCCATTTGTCGTGCTCTACATTCCCAAGGCTTGCTGCTATACCTCCTTCAGCAGAACCCGTGTGTGAACGCAATGCTGGCACTTTAGAAATCACTAAAATTGATGGTGTTTTTCCTTCTTTTTTCATGCATGCGTATTCTTCGGATTTAATTAATCCTAGTGCTGCAGATAATCCTGCAGCTCCAGCGCCAACAATAATAACATCGTAGTATTCGCTTGATTGCATACTTTTATTTTCTCACATATCTTGTATTGGGCGCGTTATTTTACGCTACTTTTTGCTGTGATAATGTTAAATTTTCTTTATTTTGTACAATAATTCCTTCCAATTCTAGCAATGCAATTTTCCCAGAAATTTCAGCAATAGATGGTATGTAATCTAATTGTTTTTCTTTGTAAGAAGCTTTTATTATTTCGTATATTCTGTCAACATTCGCAAGTTCACGTTTGCGTTTGCACGTTGTAATTGCGTCGATAATTAGTTTTTGCGTATTGTCATAATTTTTATAGTCTATGCTTAATTTTTCTGGTTTAGGTTGAGAATAAGCAAAGTAATGATGAGATTGAGGAAACAGAATATCTATATCTTGAGTTGAACACAATATTATAGCTTGTGAATCGTGTATTAGCTTGTTGCATCCTGCATTATTAGGCTGATTTATATCTCCTGGTATAGCGTATAGTTCGCGATTTAAATCCGTTGCCCATGTTGCAGTATTTAGCGCTCCGGATTGTAATCTTGCTTGAGCAACTATAATTTTTGATGCTAGAGCTGCAATAATTCTATTTCGCAATAAAAATCTGTGGCCTACTGGTGTTGTATCTGGGCATAGTTCGCTAATACACGCTCCGCCTTTTGCAATAATTTGTTCAAAAAGCTGATAATTGCATCTGGGTCCCATATGATTTAATCCTCCTGCAAATACAGCAATGGTTTTTCCTGTAGGCTTATTTTCATCTACATCTTGTGCATCTAATGCGCCCCAATGTGCTGCTGCATCAATTCCGTACGCTCCACCAGAAATAACAGTATGACCTTTCGAAGCGCAATCATAAGCAAATTGATATGCAAGTTCTCTTCCGTAGTCTGTGCAAGAGCGTGAACCAACAATTGCAAGTGGATTATGACATTGTGTTAATGTTTGTGGATTCCCTACGCCCCATAAGCATAAAGGTGGTGAGAAATGACTTTGGAAAGCCAAATCTTGCAATTGTTTCGGCCAATATTTGCTGTGTGGCGCAATAATCCATTGCTTTCCGCCAGAAGTGAACCATTGACATAGTGATTCATTATTCCATGTTGGCAAATGCAATAATCGAACACACCATTTTGAAATAGAATTGTGTAATACTTCTAAAGACTTAGGTGCATTGTCGTTGTGATAACCCCACGCTGTTAAGCCCTTTTTGAAATAATTTTCTAAGAGAGCAAGTTCTTTATGTTTTTTTATGAAACTTAACATTGTAGATACTAATTCTTGATTTTTGTTACGTTTTCTTGAGCTAAAAGTTTTAGAATTGGCATCGTTTTCTTGATCTGCTACTTCACTAATAATTGGAAGTTGCATTTGTTGAGCTGAGCCTGTTGATTGTTGTTTCGTATAATTTTTCACAATTGTTTTTAATATTGAAACAATTTCTTTAGCGCTTTTAGATCCCAATAGTAGCGTGTACATAATTGCATCCGCTCCTTCAAGGCAGAATGTAAGTATTGCACGAGATATTGTTTCTTCGTCTGGTGAAGAAAAATCGCTAGGTGCACTAATGGTTTCTTCAGTGTTATCCGTGTTGTTTATGTTCTTAGTATTCATATTCGTGTCCTTAAACTGATTGCTTGTGCAATGTCTGTCATGTCTGGTGAAGTGTGTCCAGAAAGATCAGCAAGCGTCCACGCGAGTCTCAATGCTCTATCTGCTCCTCGCAAACTCAATTGATGCTTTTCTAATGCACGGTTGATAAGTCCTACAGCTTGCTGTGAAGTGTATTTTCTAAGCCACGTTCCAGATGCTTGTGCGTTGCAATCCCAGCCTTGTTTTATAAAACGGTCTCGAGCAATTTTACGAGCTTCTATTACGTTATCTCGCATTGTTTTGCTATTCAGATACGTGTTTTTAATTGAGTTTTGTGCATTGTCTTGATGATGGTTTGAAATAATAATTCGTTCTACTGGAGGTACATCCATTTGAATATCAATACGGTCAAGAATTGGACCTGAAAGTCGTGAAAAATATCGTGCTCTTTCGCGCTCTTTGCAAGTGCATCTTTCTCCATTTCCGTATGCGTAGCCGCAAGGACAAGGATTTGCTGCAATAACAAGCTGGAATTTAGCTGGATAAAGAGTTGTCCCTTTTGAGCGAGAAATAGCAATATGTCCTGATTCCAATGGTTCTCTTAGGGTTTGCAATACTCTAGGAGAAAACTCTGGAGCCTCATCCATAAACAGCACTCCGCAATGTGCTCTAGTAATAATCCCAGGTTTTGCAACTCCTGTTCCTCCTCCAATAAGAGAAGCTGCTGAAGCAGTATGGTGAGGTGCTTCAAATGGTGGAATATTGCTAATTCCGTAGTAGGGTAGTGTGCCACAAAGTGAACGAATTGAAGCAACCTCAAGCTGTTCTTGTTCGTTAAGTGGACACATAATGCTTGGTATTCGTGAAGCTAGCATGGTTTTTCCAGATCCTGGAGGTCCAATCATCATCACGTGATGTCCTCCGGCTGCAGCAACTTGTAGAGCCCATTTTGTATGTTCTTGCCCTATTACTTCAGACATATCTCCAATTTCATATTTTGGTTCAATTTGTAGTGGGGAAGTGCTTTCTTCGTGAATTGACGAATTATAATCTTCTTCTCCATTGTTATAATTTCCATTTCGTTCAAGAACTTGCATATGTTTATACGCAGGGTCTTCTTCAATAAGCTTTAGTGATTCCTCGCTCAAACTGCCATGCAATTGTGTCACTAAATCTAAAATATGGTGTATTCCAATAGATTCAATTCCATCTACAAGTTGCGCTTCGGCAAGATTTTCTTGCGGAATAAGCATTCGTTTAAAATGCATCTTTTTTGCGTAAAGTGCAATAGGAAGAATGCCTTGAATGGGTAATACTGTCCCGTCAAGATTTAGTTCTCCTAGAATAATTGTATTTTCTAATTCTGTAAGTGGAATATACTTTTCTGCGCTTAGTATGCTTGCTGCGATAGCTAAATCGTATGATGCTCCGCTTTTTGGCATTGAAGCAGGTGATAAGTTTACTGTTACCCTTCCTTCAGGCCATTTACAATGCAACGCAAAATGAGCTGATTTGACGCGCTCTCTTGCTTCGCTTAATGAAGTGTCAGGTAAGCCGATAATAGAAAAGTTTGGCATATTTCCAGATATAAAAGCTTGCAACTGAATAGTAAAAGCTTTAAGACCAATAAGTCCTATTGATGTTGCGTTTCCAATGTGCATTAGAATGCTCCTTGAACATGCTTGAATTGGATTGATGAATTATCTTCAATTTCTTCCAAAGATTGCAATTCATATGCAGAGTCTGGATAAGTGTATTTGTTAATAACAAGAATTGATACAGCGTCAAATCGAATACGGTAATGAGGTATATCGCTTCCGAATTCTTCCAGCCATTTCATACCAGTTGTACGTAATTTGCTACATTTTTCTTGAGTAATTGCTTCAAGCGGAGTGCCACAACGTACGCTTCTTCGAGTTTTTACTTCCACGAATACCAATTTTTGTTCTGGAGTAATCATCACCAAATCTAGCTCTCCATTACGGCAATGCCAGTTTCTGTCAATAATGTGCCACCCTTTTTGCATAAGTCGCAAAGCTGCGTATGTTTCTCCCAGTTTTCCCAACTCTTTACTTTCAAGAGAATCATCTTGAAGCTCGTTGGACACTTGTTCAAGTTTTTCTTGCAAAAATACTTGAGCAGTCTCAGCGTCGTCAATCTCGTCAAGCGAGATAATTTCATCGTCAATAATGTGTTTTTGTGTAATCATGCTGCTATTTTCTGTGCTTATTGAGCAGTAATCCAGATTTTTTAAGCATTGTGGATAAAAGCTATATACGGCGTGTTGTATTAGAAATTCAGTATATTTTTCGTATTTTTCTAAAACAAATTTCGCTATTTTTTGCAAACTGTTAATTCGTTATAGCTAATTTTGATAACCGCAGGTATGTACGAATGAACCATAGTGGCATATTGTCGTTATCACTTAAATAAATATGTAAACAGAAAACGGAGAAGTAAGCGGATGTGCAAAGTAAGCTGAAGCAAACTAATCTACTGTTTAAAAGTCGCAAAACTGGAGGGGTATTATGAGCGATATTGAAGAAACGCAAGGAAAGTATCATTTTGAAACCTTGCAATTGCATGTTGGTCAAGAGCAGGCGGATCCAGCAACTGATTCTCGTGCAGTTCCTATTTATCAAACAACAAGCTACGTGTTCCATGATTTTGATCATGCTGCAGCTCGTTTTGATTTGCGTGATGCCGGAAACATTTATGGTCGTTTGACGAATTCAACTCAAGATGTTTTTGAGCGCAGAATTGCAGCTCTTGAAGGCGGAACTGCAGCTTTGGCTGTTGCTTCTGGTGCAGCAGCTGTCGACTACGCTATTCGTAACATTACGCAGCAGGGCGATCACATTGTGTCTTCAAAGAATGTGTATGGTGGAACTTATAACCTTCTTCGTCACACTCTTCCTCGAGATGGTGTAACAACTACTTTTGTCGATCCTAAGAATCCTCAAAACTTCGAGGATGCTATTCAGCCAAATACAAAGCTTGTATACTTTGAAACTTTTGGTAATCCTAACGCAGATTTGCCTGATTTTGAGGCTATTTCCGAGATTGCGCATCGCCACAATCTTCCTGTTTTCGTTGACAACACTTTCGCAACTGCGTACCTTTTCCGTCCGCTTGAGCATGGTGCAGATATTGTAGTTGAGTCTGCTACAAAGTTTATTGGCGGCCATGGCACAACTCTTGGTGGTGTTATTGTTGAAGGCGGCAATTTTGATTGGGCTAAAGTTCCTGGAAAATTCCCAACTCTTACAGAAGCTGACCCAAGTTACCACGGTTTGAATTTCTATGAAGCTTTAGGATCTGTAGCTTTTGTGACGCGTATTCGTGCGATTATTTTGCGCGATACTGGCGCTTGCATTAGCCCATTTGCTGCATTCTTGCTTTTGCAAGGCACGGAAACTTTGAGTTTGCGTGTTGAGCGTCACGTTGAGAATGCGTTGAAGGTTGTTCAATATTTGCAAACTGTGCCAGAAGTTGAATCTGTAAGTCATCCTTCTATTGAAGGTCGTTCTGATCACGAGCTCTATAAGCGTTACTTCCCGAACGGCGGCGGCTCTATTTTCACGTTTGATATTAAAGGTGGAAGGGATGCTGCTCGAGTATTTATTGACAATTTGCAGCTTTTCTCACTTCTTGCAAATGTTGCTGACGTGAAGTCATTGGTTATTCATCCTGCTTCTACTACGCACTCTCAGGAAACTCCTGAAGAATTGGAAGATCAAGGCATTCATGAAGGAACTATTCGTTTGTCTATTGGAACTGAACATATTGACGATATTCTTGCTGATTTGCAGCGTGGGTTTGACGCAGTTCGTAAAGCAGGACTTGCTTAAAGAGAAAGCGAAAGTAAAAGTAAAAATTATTAATTAAAAATATTCCTGAAGATCCATTACCATTTTATTCGGAGCGCATTCGTATTTGTATGCGCTCCGATTTTTTGTGTATATTCTGTAAATTTACGCATCATACTTTAGGATGAGATACTAATTCTTTCTAAATAATTTCCGCCTTACGCACGATAGTAACCAGCAGTCTTTTCCCGTAAATTTAAGTATTAGCAATAGATAACTATGCGATTACTACTTTTTAAGAAAAGGAGCAGTTATGAACAGTCCATACGAAACAAGCTCATACGAGCAAGAAAGTGCTTTAGATTTTAGAGCGGATTTTAATCAAAATTTGATTGGCGAGACTGCGGTTGCAGCTTTGCATGTTGTTAAAGATTTTGGCAAGGGTGCAGGCATTGTTCACGCTCTGCGAGATGTAAGCGTAAGTTTTGAGCGCGGCAAGTTCACTGCGATTATGGGCCCGTCTGGTTCTGGAAAGTCAACTTTAATGCATTCTTTGGCTGGACTTGACAGCGTTAATTCTGGAAAAGTTTTGGTTGATGGTTTAGATATTACGGGCATGAGTGATAAGCAGCTTACGCTTATGCGTCGCGAGATGGTTGGGTTTATTTTCCAAAGTTTTAATCTTCTTCCAATGTTTAGCGCTGAGCAAAATATTCTTATGCCTCTTACTTTGGCAGGCAAAAAGCCAGATAAGCAATGGTTTAATACTTTGGTTAATACTCTTGGCTTGCAAAATCGCTTAAAGCATAGGCCTGCTGAGCTTTCTGGCGGCCAGCGCCAACGCGTTGCAATTGCTCGAGCTTTGATTTCTAAGCCTTCCGTAGTTTTTGCAGACGAGCCTACCGGAAATCTCGACTCTGCTTCCAGCTTGGAAGTTTTGCATTTCTTGAAGAAGTCGGTAACGGAGCTTGGTCAAACTGTGATTATGGTTACTCACGACGCTGTTGCAGCCTCTTACGCGGATCGAGCAATCGTATTTGCAGATGGTCAAATCGTTGAAGACGTACAAAATCCTACTGCAGAAGGCATGAGCAAAATGCTTATGGAACGCAGCGAAGCTGGTATTAATAATCAGCCTGCACAATTGCAATAAAAGGTGGTGAAGTTAGAATGTGGAAAATCGCACTAAAACTTATGCGTAAAAGCGTACGCATGCTAATCGCCTCTGGAATTGCAATTCTTATAGGCAGCATGTTTATGAGCGCTACTTTGCTTTTTGCAAACAGTGTTGACGACTTGATGGTTCGAAACGCAACCGATGAATTCGGTAGCGCAAATTATGCAATATCATTTAAGAATCCTAACAGTTCTCCTAGTAGTGAAATTCATTATAAAGACCTTCATTTAGACAAAATATCGAAGATGCCTGGTGTCAACGGTATTCGTAGTGACGATGCGACTGCACTTGTAAGAGTAGAAAAAGGTGATAAATCAGTTACGAGTATTGCTTGGTCTAATGGTTTGTATGGAAATCTTCCTGTGTATAAATCAACAGAAGGTAGAGATCCGCAAAAAATAGGCGAAATTACGCTTATTAAAAGTATTGCTAAATCAATACATGCAAACATTGGCGATACTATAACTTTGGTTAAAGTAGATGACACTGGCGGAGATAAAGAAAAATCGTACGATATTCGTGTGGTTGGTCTTGTAGACGATGGAGAGCATTCTCAAATACCATTTTCAAATCGCGGCACGTATCTTGGTGGCATAACGAATGATTTTTGTGCAAAACTCGAAAATCTTAAGAATTTTGACAATGAAGTTGTGCAAAGCAAAGTGTACATGAGTATTGATGAATCTAAAATAAACGATTTATCTCCTAAGATTAATGCTTTGCTTCCAGAGCAATTTTCTCTTATGTCTAGGCACGAAGTTGGTGTAAGAGCTGTTAGAAGTGTGTCCAACGGCACTAATTTTGTAACCATGTTCTTGCTATCTTTTGGTATTCTAGCGTTGCTTATTTCTTCGCTTGTTATTGCAAACACATTCCAAGTTTTGGTTGCTCAACGCAGACGCACTCTTGCACTTTTGCGCGTAATTGGCGCACAGTCGCACCAGCTTTATGCTGCAGTTTTGCTTGAAGCTGCAATACTTGGAGTTATTTCTGCGGCTATTGGCGTGCTTTGCGCAATAGGATTTATGGGCGCAATTAGTAACTTGAATATTAATTCTGGACCATTATCTAAAATTCCTTTGATTGTTTCACTTCCGGCGGTTGTGTGGCCAATAGTAATTGGCGCGATTGTAACAGTTCTTGCATCTATGGGTGCTGCGCGATCTGCTACAAAAGTAACGCCTATGGAAGCGTTGCGACCAATGGATTTGATGAAAGATAAGCGTGCAAGCATTATTCGCGCTGTTTTTGGCGTTCTATTTATTGTTGTAGGTATTTTATTTACGGCTTTAAGTGCTACTTCTTTAGCAAGCATGATTGCGAGGAAGTCTCCTACTGCTGGTTCTGATTCTTGGATGACTTTGCTTGGAGCAATGTTTGGTTGCGCGCTTGTGTTTATTGGAATTATTATTACAGCAACATTCTGGATGCCGTTTGCTATGAAGGCAACTGGCGCAATCATGGCACTTTGTGGGCCTGCTTCTAAAGTTGCCAACGCAAACGTGCAACGAAACCCTAGAAGAGTTGCTGCAACTGGAACGGCTTTGCTTATTGGCGTAACGCTTGTTTCAACAGTAGTAACTGGCGCAATCTGCGGTAGAGCAACTGTTAAAGGTGTTGTTGACGACCGTTACAGTGTTGACATTATTATTCAAGGCAAGAATGTTGATGAGTCTTTAGCTGCCGATATTTCAAAGATTAGTGGAATAAAGCATACTGAGTTGCTTCCTGCAGTTCCTATGACTTTTAAGAATGCCAAAGGCAAAACTGAGTACGCTATGGTAGCTGGAGTTGATAACGCAAATCAACTTAGAAATGTAATGCACACTGATCTTGATGGCGTCGAAATAAACAAGGATTCTGTGCTTTTGCCTAAGTTTGATAGTGAGGGTGGAGAGCCTTTTGAACTTAAAAAAGGAAACCTTAATCTAAAAGCTTACGTAGAAAAGTACAGTTCTGGTGAAACAGACAGTAATAATATTACGCCATTTACGGGCATGAATACAGACTCTAGCAATAACGATAAGAGCATTACTGTAAAGCAAGTTCAGTTTAAGACGTATCGAAATGTTGGTGTGTATTCAAATAATACTGCTTTTGTGAGCAAATCCTACTTCAATAACTACCTTAAGCCTACAACGCATATTTTGCTCATTTCGGTAGACTCTAGCAAAGCTAATCTTGTAGATATTGCTAAAAACATTCGAAATGTTACATCTAGTTATGCGGAGGTTATGGCTACTGGAAGCGTGTTTGAGCGAGCAAAGTGGGAGAGTACTATTGACATAATGATGATGTTGCTTGTTGGCTTAATAGCAGTAGCTGTTGTGATTGCTTTAATAGGCGTTGCGAACACATTAAGCTTGTCTGTTATTGAGCGAACCAAAGAATCTGCAACTTTGCGCGCAATAGGCATGACAAGAGGCCAGGTTAGAAGATCTCTTGCGTTGGAAGCAACGCTGATTTCCCTAACAAGCACTGTTTTTGGCTTGATTGTTGGAACAGTGTTTGGATGGATTGGATCCTACATGGTATTTAGCACAATTGGCAAAGTTCCGTTTGTAGTTGATTGGACTATTTACGCGGTTCTTGCTTTAATCGCTTTGCTTGCAGCGCTTCTTTCCAGCGTGCTTCCAGCTCGTAGAGCAGTGAAGTCTTCGCCAGTAGTTGCGCTCGCGGAAGAATAAATTTCGCAAAAATTATCTGTAGAAAGATAGTTTTTATAAGTTAAGTTGCAGAAAATAAAGATAATGCCGGTGTGTAAATTTTACGTGCCGGCATTATCTTTTTCTTAAGCTTTTTCGACACTCTGAAAAAATTTGTATTATCATTATTATTTTTTTATTAAAACGTGCGTATAATTATGC
>NZ_JBKQXS010000002.1:0-18113 GCF_048545075.1 Gardnerella phocaeensis
TTTAATCGTTAATAACCGTGTCTATCGCAGAGATTTTTCGATTTTTCTTCTTCGCTTGGCGAATCAGCAGCCTGCGGCTCTGACGTTCGCCGCGCTCAGTGCGAAAAATCTCAAATCTCTACCACACTGATATCCACACAACTGAATGGCAACACAATCAAGCTGTAAAATAATCTATAGTTTAGTAGATAGCTTCATTGCAAGTAAGCGACGTGTTGAAAAACTTATTTTTTCTCTTCTCACACTGCAAGTATGCGAATTATTAACACGTCATAAATAATACTAATAAGCAAAGTGTAGAATTATTGATTTTTCTCGCCTATATTGATAATTCGTTACTCGCGAAGGGGATTTAACTTTAAACGAATTTCACCGAACAAGGAGCAGGAAATATGCGAAAAATTAAAGTTATTGCATCAATTACAGCACTGGCAGCATTAGCGACTTTCACTTTAAGTGGCTGCGGTAGCTCAAAAGCAGGCGCAAAGGATGACAAGACCATTACTGTTGCTGCTTCACCTACTCCGCATTCTGAAATCTTAAATAAAGTTGTAAAGCCAATCTTGCAAAAAGAAGGCTACAAGCTAGTAGTAAAGGAATTTACTGACTACGTGCAGCCAAATACAGCTACTGAAGAAGGCGAAGTTGACGCAAACTACTATCAGCATTTGCCTTATCTTGACAACTTTAATAAGGAAAAGGGAACTCACCTTGTTTCAGTAGGTGGAATTCATTTTGAACCATTTGGATTGTATCCAGGAAAAACCAAGACGATTAAAGCATTAGCAAATGGAGCAACTGTTGCAGTTCCAAATGATCCTACTAATGAGGCTCGCGCATTGCTTCTTTTGCAAGATGCCGGATTGATTAAGTTGAAGAATCCAAAAGATATTAACGCTACTACAAAAGATATTACTGAGAATCCTAAGAATTTGAAGTTTAAAGAGCTTGAAGCAGCAACAGTTCCTACTGCTATTAAGGATGTGGATCTTGCTGCCATGAACGGCAATTACGCTATTCAAGCTGGTTTTAACCCAACTAAAGACCCACTTACTTCAGAAAAAGTTGGAGGCATTGCGGCTAAAACTTATGAAAATATTATTGTAGTAAAGAAAGGCTCTGAAAAGTTTGCAAAAATCAAAGCCTTACTCAAAGCTTTGAAGACAAGCGAAGTGCGCGACTATATTACCAAAACTTACAAAGGCGCTGTGCTCCCTGTTTTCTAAATAATACTCACAATGTAGCCACCTAATGCCGCATGTGTATGCTTCGTGTATGCTTTGCGGCATTATTTTATAAGCGTGTAATATACGTAATGTGCGTGCTAGTTAATAATCTAGTTAATGACGCTAGTTAGTAACTCTAGTTAGTAACGAAGTATATTTCACACAGAAAGCAATAATCTGTTAAGGAAAAGCATGATTCAGATCGAACATCTTCACAAAAGCTACGGCAAAGGTAGCAAAGCGAATGAAGCATTACACGACATTAATCTGACTATTGAATCGGGAGAAGTATTCGGAATCCTTGGTTCTTCTGGTGCAGGAAAGTCTTCGCTAGTTCGTTGCATGAATCTGCTTGAGCGACCAACTTCTGGCAAAATTATTATTGACGGAAATGATATTAGCGAAGTAAAAGATAAAGAACTTGCAAAAGTACGCACTAATATTGGCATGATTTTCCAGAATTTTAGCCTTTTCCAGCAGCGTACAGTATTGCGAAACGTAACTTTCCCATTAGAGCTAAATCACACTGCAAAAAAGGAACGAGAAGAACGCGCAAACTACTTGCTTGACTTAGTTGGTTTAAAAGATTTTGCAAACCGCTACCCTAGCCAGCTTTCAGGCGGACAACAGCAGCGCGTAGCAATTGCGCGCGCATTGGCGAATAATCCGTCGATTATGCTTTGCGACGAAGCAACAAGCGCACTTGACTCCACAACTACTGCGCAAATCCTTGATTTATTGAGCCGAATTAACCGCGAACTCAACGTAACGCTTGTTATTATTACGCATTCGCTGGCTGTAGCACGAAATATTTGCGACCGAGTTGCAATGATCGATAGCGGACACATTGTGGAATTAGGTGACACGGATACGCTTTTTGCAAATCCACAAAGCGATATTTTGCGAACTCTTATTGCAGATGAAAAACAAGAAAATCATCGCGCTAAAATTACAAACACGATTGCAAACGAAGCAACAAGCGAGACAACAAACGAAGCAACAAACGCGCTTACCAATGAGGTGAAATAACAATGTTAGAAGCTGCTACACAATTTTTTAACGACTACGGCGACTTACTTATTGAAGGCGTGCAAGACACACTCGTAATGACGTCAGTTGCAACACTTTTTGCATACCTTATTGGACTTCCAGTTGGCGTACTTCTCATTACAACAAACAAAAAAGGCATTTGCCCTAACGCGCCAATTAACGCAGTTCTAGGATGGATTGTTAACATCGTGCGTTCAGTGCCGTTTATTATTTTATTAGTTGCAATAATTCCTTTTACTCGTCTCATAGTTGGCACTTCTTTGGGAGTTCCTGGAGCTATTGTGCCTCTAGTAATTACGGCTGCACCATTCGTTGCTAGAGTAGTTGAACAATCTTTAGCCGAAGTTGACGGAAGCTTAATCGAAGCAGCACAAAGCTTTGGAGCAAGCAAATTGCAAATTGTTTGCAAAGTATTGCTGTGGGAAGCTTTACCTTCACTAATTCGCGGAGCTGCACTTACGTTTATTACGCTTTTTGGATTCTCAGCAATGGCTGGAACAGTTGGCGCAGGCGGACTCGGAGATATTGCAATACGATACGGATACCAGCGTTATCAATACGATGTGATGACAGTGGCTGTTATTCTTTGCATTATCCTCGTACAGATTGTGCAAAGCTTGGGAGATTTTATTTCACGCGCAATCAATCATCACGAACGCTAAAGAAATTCGCAACATACCCACCACCAATTAAATGCACATAATCGTGTAAACTTGCTGGTAATTCGACATTTTGCAGGGGTGCTTTCGAAAGAAGGCTGAGATGGTATTAATTTATCTAACCCTTCGAACCTGTTAGTTAATACAACGTA
The DNA here is from genome assembly GCF_048545075.1 of Gardnerella phocaeensis. Classification (NCBI taxonomy): domain Bacteria; kingdom Bacillati; phylum Actinomycetota; class Actinomycetes; order Bifidobacteriales; family Bifidobacteriaceae; genus Gardnerella; species Gardnerella phocaeensis. The sequence goes on from NZ_JBKQXS010000002.1 coordinate 3,088, forward strand.
GGGAGCAACGATTTTAGTATGACATCGAATTATCCGTACGCATCAATGCGTAATCAATTTAATCTAAGCGCCTGCTTTATTGCAGACCCACAAGCTTGTAATAATCGTCCACTTACAGATATTGTCGATGATGCTTTGCGCGCTGGAGCGACTTTTATTCGTCTTCATTGCAACAATGAAAACGCTAAAGAAATCACCACTATTGCACGCGATATTGCACAAATCATCGAAGACAATAACAAATGCGATTCTGTAACTTTTGTTATCGACGAGCGCGTTGATGTCGTTTGGCAAGCTCGCAATCAAAGCATCAAAGTTGACGGAGTGCACTTAGCACAAAGTGACATGGAGCCTAGAGAGGCTCGCGCACTTCTTGGCGAAGATGCTGTAATCGGCTTATCTGTTGAAACCGAGAGCTTAGTTAAAGTAATAAACGAACTTCCAGATGGATGCATCGATTACATTTGCGTAACAGCAATGCACAATCCTGAAGAAGGATGCGAAAGCACTACTGCCGCTTACGAATTGGAAGCAAACCACACAACGCTGGACGAAGCGAAAATTAATACGATTTGTTCCGCAAGTGATTTCCCAGTTCTAGTTGGCGGAAGAACTGCGCTCGACGATATCGATACAATCGCTCACACTAAGGCTGCAGGATGGTTCGTTTCTGAAGCACTGTATTCTTCAGAAACACCAGAATCAACTATGCATGAGTTTGTTGAACATTGGAAAGCTGTGCGAGGCGAAGAAAAGCACGGCTACGCTAAGCGAGTAATAGTTGCAGAAAATTCTGAATCAAAATCTTCAGAAGCTCAAGAAAAGAAACCAACTTTTATTAACGCTAAAGAAGCAAAGGATGCTGCAAAATTAGCTAAGCAACAGCGCGTTGACATTGCAGCTCGCGGTTGCACTCAGCGCGATAAAGCTCATATTCGCAAAACAACTCCAGTTCATTTTGAGTATGAATATGGTTCTTACGATTTGGAAGTTCCTTATACGGAAATTAAGCTTTCGGATACTCCTGGCGTAGGCCCTAACCCGCCTTTTAAGGATTACAATACTGAAGGTCCAAAGTGCGACCCGAAGGAAGGCTTGGCTCCGCTTCGCCTTGACTGGATTCGTGACCGCGGTGACGTTGTGGAATATGAGGGTCGCAGGCGCAATCTTCAAGACGACGGCAAGCGCGCAATTAAGCGAGGCAAAGCTTCTAAAGAATGGCGTGGTCGCACGCATAAGCCAATGAAGGGCGCGGACCATCCGATTACGCAAATGTGGTACGCTCGCCACGGAATCACTACTCCGGAAATGCAATATGTTGCAACGCGCGAAAATTGCGATGTGGAGCTGGTTCGCGAAGAAGTTGCAGCCGGACGTGCTGTAATTCCTTGCAATATTAACCATCCTGAAGCTGAACCTATGATTATTGGTTCGCGCTTCTTGACTAAGCTCAACGCAAACATGGGTAATTCTGCTGTTACGTCATCTATCGACGAAGAAGTGGAAAAGCTTACGTGGGCCACGAAGTGGGGTGCGGATACCGTTATGGATCTTTCCACCGGTAACGATATTCACACGACGCGCGAATGGATTTTGCGCAACTCCCCTGTGCCAATTGGAACAGTGCCAATGTATCAGGCTTTGGAAAAGGTTGAGGATGATGCTTCTAAGCTCAGCTGGGAGCTTTTCCGCGATACTGTTATTGAGCAGTGCGAGCAGGGCGTTGACTACATGACTATTCACGCTGGCGTGCTTCTTCGCTACGTGCCGCTTACTGCAAACCGCGTAACCGGTATTGTTTCTCGTGGTGGCTCAATTATGGCTGAATGGTGCTTGCAGCATCATCAAGAGAGCTTCTTATATACGCACTTTGAAGAATTATGCGAGATTTTCGCAAAGTACGATGTTGCATTCTCTTTGGGCGATGGTTTGCGTCCAGGTAGCTTGGCTGATGCTAACGATGCGGCTCAACTTTCCGAGCTTATGACGCTTGGCGAGCTTACGAAGATCGCTTGGAAGCATGACGTGCAAGTTATGATTGAAGGTCCTGGTCACGTGCCATTCGACACTGTGCGTATGAATATTGAGATGGAGAAGGCAATTTGCCAGAATGCTCCATTCTATACGCTTGGTCCTTTGACTACGGATACCGCACCTGGCTACGACCACATTACTTCCGCAATTGGTGGCGTGGAGATTGCACGATACGGCACTGCAATGCTTTGCTATGTGACTCCTAAGGAACATTTGGGATTGCCTAACAAGGACGACGTGAAGCAAGGCGTGATTGCGTATAAGATCGCTTGCCACGCAGCTGATCTTGCTAAGCACCATCCACATGCTATGGATCGCGACAACGCAATCAGTAAGGCTCGCTTTGAGTTCCGCTGGTTGGATCAGTTCAACTTAAGCTACGATCCGGATACCGCAATCGCCTTCCACGACGAAACGCTTCCTGCAGAACCGGCAAAAATGGCGCACTTCTGCTCGATGTGCGGACCAAAGTTCTGCTCGATGGCTATTTCGCAAAATATTCGTAAGCGTTTTGGCGGAGCAGCTCAGCAGGAGCAGCTCGTTGAAGAAGCACGCAGTCAGGCAATTGCCGACGGCATGAAAGAGATGAGCAAAAAGTTCCAAGAATCCGGCTCATCGCTGTATCAAAGCGTGAAAGCATAAAGTGCGGAAGTACGGAAGTACGAAGTGCGGAAGCAAAAACTGAATTGCAAGTGCTTCAATAGCAATACTTACAACGGATAATAATAGAAGAAGGTTGATATAAACCAAAGCGAGTTTTATAGTGAGCAATTGTGCTTGCTATAAGACTCGCTTTCTTTATATTCGAATTTAAATTCTATTAATCCGACCTTTTCGTTGCGTGCTTGTAAAGTTTCTGCCGCATTTTCGCGCGTAACCGACCTTTTCTTTACAGCGTTGTAAAGTTTCTGCCGCTTTACAGCAAAAATCCGACCTTTTCTGTACATAAGCGTATAGAAAATGTCGGATTAGTAATTAAGAACTGTAGTATTAAAGAATATTAAAGAGTATTAAATCAAATAACGTTTAATCACAAAACTTCAATAGAAATAATACCTACAGGCTCAAGAGGAGCATCAGATCGATCCGTTGCGACAGCCTCGAGCTTATCGACAACAGCCTTCGATTCATCGTCAGCAACTTCGCCGAAAATTGTATGGTGACCGTCAAGCCATGGAGTTGGCACAGTTGTAATGAAGAACTGCGAACCGTTAGTGCCATGCAAACGACCGTCACGACCGCGACGCTTTCCAGCATTTGCCATAGCGAGCAAATAAGGCTTATCGAACTTCAAGGATGCGTCAATTTCATCGTCAAACTCGTATCCAGGACCGCCAGTTCCATTGCCGAGTGGGCAACCACCCTGAATCATGAAGTCCTTAATAATACGGTGGAAAGTTAAACCATCGTAGAATGGCTCATTCGAAGGTTTTCCACTGAATGGGTCAAGCCACTCGCGCTCACCGGTAGCTAAGCCAACGAAATTTTTGACGGTTTCAGGCGCTTTGCTATCAAACAAATTGATTTTTATATCGCCTTCAGAAGTATGCATAATAACTGTAGTCATATTTGTAATCTTTCCATATATTCGCGACTACTTTAAACGCTTGAGTCGAAACACTTGATTGGTTTTAGATATAAAATTCCCTCGCCTACTGTAGTGAATTAGAAGACGAGGGGATGGATTAAAGATTTAGTTACTTAAGATTTAGTTACTTAAGATACGGCTTTAACTCTTTAATAAGCAAGCCATTAGAGGCAACCACATCATTTTCCTTGCGCCAATGAATAGGACTTCCATCCCACTGGCACACCTGGCACTGCGCCTCTTCCACAACCGCGGCACCAGCAGAAACAGCTGGAATATCCCAATGATGCAAGTGAGGCTCGAAATAAGCGTCATAAGTGCCATCTGCCACCTTGCACAAGTCGAGCGACACAGGCCCAATACGCTTAATATCCGCAGGGCAACACTCTTCAACAGAAGCAACTACGTCAAGCGCACGCTTAGATTCACCAGGTATATAAGACATTCCATAGCAAACCACAGATCCTTGCAAAGTAGAAGTTGTGGAAGGCGTAATCTTCTCGCGCTTCTCTCCTTGCGGAGTCCTACGAATGCGAATAGCACCCTGACCCTTTGCAGCCAAATAAGTCAATCCCAACGCAGGAGCATGCACAACGCCAAGAACCGGACGAGCAGAGCCTTCATCGTTAAACTCAAAAAGCGAAACCGTAAGAGTCCACTCAGCCATATCGCGATTAAAATTAATCGCACCGTCAACGTTTCCAACGCACCAAAAACGGTCTCCCGGATTGCACTGCTCCGGCCTAGTTTGCCAAAAACCTTGGAAAGGATTCACATAAGTCAAACGATTTTGAATAAAACGCACGAGCTTATCGCCAAAACCAGATTCAGATTTATTAGGATCGCCCAACGCAATCGACGTCATATCTTGCGGGCTTAATTGATCCTGATACGCATGTTTACCGACATCTTCCAAAATACGCGCAACTTCAAGCGCAACTTCTCGTAAATTCAACTTACACTCCCTACCCTAAATGCATAAATTCCCGTATTTATGCACACTCTCTCTCCTATAAATTAACTTTATTTTACTCAACAATAGAAATATTCACCAACACATTTAAGCTCTGTGGTTAAAAGATACAGAACTTTCACAAAAAAATTTAATCATTAATCTTTAATCATCATTCGCAATTTTACAATGTCTACGTACATTACTCAACTTTTCGTTCTATAAATGCAAAATTTATTTTATATCTCAATTATGCTCCGTTCATTCATGTGGATATTAGCAAGGTGAGATTTTTCGATTTTTTGCACTGATTGGATGCTTGTATGTTTCTGTAGCTTTGCAGTAATGCTTTGCAAACGGCGATTATTTATCGATTAGTGAACTTTATCAGTATTGCTCTGCAGACGTTGAGTACTTATTGCTTAAAGAACACTAGCGCCATTGCTGCTGCACACGCCACACCAAGTACTCCTACCACACAAAAACACTAGCGGTTTTACTAATAGTGGGAGATAGGAATTGCTTGTGAGGTACGAATATTAGTGTGGTAGAGATTTGAGATTTTTCGCACTGAGCGAGACGAACGTCAGAGCCGCAGGCTGCTGATTCGCCAAGCGAAGAAGAAAAATCGAAAAATCTCTGCGATAGACACGGTTATTAACGATTAGCACGCAGAGTTTGGGGGATTTCTCTACGAGCACTAAAAGAGGACTGATGGAGCAACGTTCTTTAAAGAACAAAGCAGACAGCAAAACCTCTAACAGCCAAAGCAACGAAGGACGGGAACTTGCGAGGAGAGAAATCCCCCAAAACTCGCGACACGTTAAGCAAGAGCGGAGCGCTGTCATCACGGCTAATCGCCGTTCGGCTGAGCTTGCGTTGAAAGCACACCGTGCTTTCAACTTGAGCAAGCTCACGCTCCGAGTTGCTTTCGCGCGCGCAATGCTGCGCGAAAGCAGGTCGTCGCGCCAGCCAAACACCAGCCAAAACTCATAGACGATACTAAAGAACATCGAAAAGAAAATCGCAAATAAAGAAATCCCCTAAAACTCGCGCCACAGCAAGCAACGTATTAATTCACAGTCAAAAACCGCAAGACAGCGCTTAAATCGCGAGTAAGAATGCAGTAAGGAGTAGTCGCTTGAACTGCTGGTTTTGCGCAAAAAGCTACGCCTAATCCAGCGAATTTAATCATTGAAATATCGTTCGCTCCATCCCCCACTGCAACAGTTTGTTCGCGATCAATTCCAAGATTAGTTGCCCAAGTTCTAAGCGCTTCAACTTTTGCATTAGCGTTAACAATATTTCCAAGCACGTTGCCAGTAAGCTTGCCGTCAATAGACTCTAAATGGTGAGCCACACAAAAATCAATATTCAAACTCGGCAAAAATTCGTCCAAAATCTCGTGAAAACCGCCAGAAACTGCGCCAACTTTCCATCCGTGCGCATGAAGAGTGTCAATTAAAACATTCGCGCCTTTAGTTACGTGAATTTTGGAAATAATACGCTTTTTGCACTCGTCAATATTCAAATCGCGAAGCATACTCACTCGCGAACGCAAGGAAGTATCGAAGGTAATTTCGCCACGCATTGCTCGCGCTGTAATCTTAGAGAGCTCATCGCCGCATCCAGCTTCTGCACCGAGCAAATCGATAACTTCTTCCTCAATAAGCGTTGCATCAACATCCATAACCAAAAGCCCTGGTTTAGACAAAGTTGGCAACATCGAAGAAAAGTTCATACTCATAATTTTATGCGCAGTAAGCTGCTGCCGAAAGCCTTGCTCCGCGCGCCCAGTCTGCCGCCTTCATAGCTTTCTTACCTTGCGCTTTTACTTCCAAAAGCTCAAGTGCACCGCTTAAAGTACCGACCCAAACTTGCTTTTTGCCGGCGAGCAATTTTCCAGGATCAAGCTTCATCAATTCCTCACCATGCGGATCGTTAGTATCTGCCGGAACTGCGCGTAAAACATGCAAAGTAATCGGATCCGCATTATGTTCGTCATCCGTATGAAGCTCGCACCACGCGCCCGGATTTGGCGTACAAGCGCGAATTTGACGGTCAACAGCAAAAGCTGGCGCATGAAAATCAATATGAGCATCTTCAACAGTGATTTTTTGCGCAACTTCTTGAGGAGTTTGATCTTGCTCAACCGGCACAATTTCACCAGTCTCCATGCCACGAAGAGATGCTGCAAGAAGCGGCGCACCGTCGTTTGCAAGCCTAGCAAGAAGATCGCCAGAATTTTCGTGAGGCTCAATTTTTGTAGTAAACTGCGCCAAAATAGGCCCGCAATCCATGCCGCGCGTAATGCGAAAAACCGTAGCACCTGTAATGTCATCCCCAGCCCAAATGGCACGCTGCACAGGAGCTGCACCTCGCCATTGCGGAAGAAGCGAAAAGTGAAGATTGTACCAGCCGAGTGGCAACGCATCTAAAACGTTCTGGCGCAAAATCTTTCCGTATGCCACAACTGCTGCAGCTTTTGCACCGGTTGCCGCAAGCTGTCCAAGAAACACATCTTCATCTTTAGGATCCGACTCAAGCACTGGCAAACCGAGCTCAAGCGCAGCTTGTTTCACAGGGCTTGGCACAAGCTTTCTGCCTCGACCAGTCGGAGCGTCCGGCCGCGTAAGAACAGCGCGAACATCAAAATGCTCACTATCTTTAGCTAACTCGCGAAGAGATGGAACCGCAACTTCCGGAGTTCCAGCAAACAATATTGGTAATGCCATATTTCCCCACTATTTTAAATTAAAGCCGTAATTTAAAGCCGTAAATTGAATCCGTAAAATCAACCGGCAAAAGCTTCCTTTAATTTGCTAAAGAAACCTTTACGCTCACTCGACTGATCACTTAATGAATGCTGCTGAACTTGCTTCACAGAACTATCATGCAACTTAGCAAATTTTTCAATCAAAGCACGCTCTTCATCATTCAACTTAGAAGGCGTTTGCACTAACACATGAACCACGATATTTCCGCGATCTTTAGAACGAAGCTTCGTTACACCAAGATTTGGCAAAGTAATAGTGTCTTCATTTTGGCAGCCTGCAGGAATCGTTATTTTCTGAGCACCATCAAAAGTGTCGATTTCAAGACTGCGACCAAGAACAGCCCAGCTCATAGGAACTGTAATCCAGCAATGCAAATCATCCTCGTTGCGAGTAAATTGCTTATCCGCACGAATATGAATATCAACGTACAAATCGCCAGCAGGACCGCCGCACTCACCAACGCTTCCTTGAGAAGCTAAGCGCAAACGACTACCGTCACGAATTCCAGCCGGCACGTTCACACCAACTTCACGAATTGAACGCACGCGACCATGACCGTGGCAATTTTGGCAAATATTCTTAATAATCGTGCCATGACCTTCGCAATGTTCACAAGGCATCGAAGACATCATTTGACCGAGCATAGTGCGCACAACTTTTTGGCAGAAGCCAGAGCCGTGACACACAGAGCACTGTTCTGGAGCGGAATTGTCGGCAGAACCGGAACCAGAGCAATCCTTGCAAACGCCAAAAGTAGTTAAACGTACGCTAACATTTCCGCCAAAAATAGCGGTTTTCAAATCAATACGAGCCTCAGCTAATGCATCGTCGCCAGGCTGCACACGCGAAATTGGTCCTTGCGAATTGCCGAAAGAACCACCAAAGAATTGGCTGAAAATGTCGCCCATGCCCATATCTGCAAAACCAGCGCCTGAAGCTCCGGCACTTCCTGCAGAAGGATCGTTAGGATCAACACCCATGTCTACCATTCGACGCTTTTCAGGATTAGAAAGCACGTCGTAGGCAGCATTTACTTCCTTAAACTTTTCTTCAAACTCAGCGCCTGCAATATCAGGATGATATTTGCGGCTCATTTTGCGATAGGCTTTGCGAATTTCGTCGTCGCTAGCATTGTGATCAACGCCTAGAACTTTGTAGTAATCAGTCAATTAATTCCCCTTTTACCTTTTTCTAAAATCATTTTTGCATAAGGCACAGCCAGACATAAGCCGAATAACCAGCTATAAACCAGCCACGTTTTTATGAATTTTCGGATATAAACGAATTAAGGTAGCGCGCAACAGCCTTAACAGCAGTCATAGTTGCAGCATAATCCATATGCGTAGGACCAATTGATCCAATAAACGCAGAGTCAGAATCAGCATTGTAGCCGTAAGCGCTTGTTACAACAGAAGCGTTAAGCAAACCAGGAGTATGCGTTTCCGATCCGATTGCAACACTAACACCGCTTGCACAATCGCTTGCTTCCTCACTTAAAGAAGTCATCAGTCGCATAATAACAGCCTGCTCTTCGAGTGCGTCAAAAAGTGAAGCAAAATCAACAATACTTTGTCTATGCGCAAGTTGAGAAGCTCCAGCCATATATAAGTCGTGAGTATGCTCACCGTCATGCATATCTTCTAAAGCGTTAGCAAGTTGACTAATAATTTGCAAAGCTGACGCTAATTCCTTGCGATTTGCGAGCGCATAAACGCGTTGTGAAGCAGATGAAAGGGATAGCCCAATGCAGCACTCATTAACCATATTAGTTAGATGCAATAAGTCATCTGAATTTATATTAGTTGCTTGAATCATGTGCTGAGCTACGCCTCCAGCATCTGTAATCACAACAACCAAAAGCGTAGAAGACGATACTTGAACAATCTCAATTCTTTTTACTTTTGATTTAGACAATGCTGGAGATGCTACGAGCGCGACTTGACCTGTAATACTTGCGAGAAGACGTGCGGAACGTTGCAAAGTATCTTGCAAACTGACAGATCCGCTTAAAAAGTTACGTATAGCGCGACGCTGCGGTTCAGAAAGCGGAATAACAGAAGCCAAACCGTCAACAAAGTAGCGATAGCCTTTTTCAGTAGGAATACGACCTGCAGAAGTGTGCGGTTGAACAAGGTATCCCTCTTCTTCCAAAGCCGACATATCGTTACGAATAGTAGCTGAACTCACACCAAGCTGATGATGCTTTGCAAGAGCCGCAGAACCAACAGGCTCTTGAGAACGAATATAATCCTCAACAACTGCGCGCAAAATCATCATGCGTCGTGACTGCATTACCACTCCTTACAAACACTCTAAATACTATATTCCTATAGTAGTCTATTTCTTAGCACGCAACAGAACATAAAAGCAAACTTTTGACACACTTTGTAACATATTCGTCGCGCGCGAAAGATAGGATTGAAGGGCAATGAGAGGGTAAAAAGCCAGCGTAAGCTGTGCTTAAAAACCCGGATTATTGGAAGGAAAGTAGATCACATGACCGATTTCAACTGGTCTGCATTAGACGAGCGCGCCGTAAAGATGGCGAAGGTTCTCTCGGCTGATGCTGTTGAGCGAGCAGGACACGGACATCCTGGCTCCCCTGTTTCATTAGCACCGATTGCGTACACATTGTACCAGCATTTCATTAAGCACGATCCAGCTGACCCAAAGTGGGCCGGCCGCGATCGTTTTATTCTTTCTGGCGGTCACGCTTCACTTACGCAATACGTGCAGTTGTTCTTCTCTGGATACGGCTTGACTCTTGACGATCTCAAGTATTTCCGTGGCGGTGCAGACACGCGTACTCCAGGTCACCCAGAATACGGCTTGACTCCAGGCATCGAAATGACTACTGGCCCACTCGGTCAGGGTCTTGCTTCTGCTGTTGGTTTCGCTTACGGCCAGCGCTTTGAGCGCGGTCTTCTTGATCCAGAAGCTCCAGCTGGCACTTCCCCATTCGATCACAAGGTTTGGGTTATCTGCGGCGAAGGCGACGTTGAGGAAGGCGTTTCTTCTGAAGCTGCTTCCTTGGCTGGAAACCAGAAGCTTGGCAATTTGACTGTAATCTTCGATGCAAACCACATTCAGATTGAAGGCGACACTAAGCTCACCTTCTCTGAGGATATTCTTGCTCGTTACCGTGCATACGGTTGGTACACCGATGAAGTTAGCTTCATCCAGCCAGACGGCTCCTACAAGGAAGACGTTCAGGCTTTGGCTGCAGCTATTGAAAAGGCTCAGGAAGTTACCGATAAGCCTCACTTCATTAAGGTTAATACTTTGATTGCTTGGCCAACACCAGGCAAGACCAACAACGAAGCTTCCCACGGCTCTAAGCTTGGCGAAGAAGCTGTTAAGGGCTTGAAGGAACTTTGCGGTTTCGACCCAGAAGTTGCATTCCCAATCGACGAAGAAGCTTTGGCTCATGCTCGTAAGGTTGCTGAGCGCGGTTTGGCTGCGCACAAGGCTTGGGATGAAGCTCTTGCAAAGTGGGCTGCTGCCAATCCAGACAAGGCTGCTCTTTACGAGCGTCTTAAGGCTGGCAAGCTTCCTGAAGGTTTCGACAAGGCTATTGACGACTTGGTTGCTGGCTTCGAAGTTGGCTCTAAGGTTGCTACCCGTAAGGCTTCCGGCGCAGTTCTTAACGCAATTGCTGCCGTTATGCCAGAACTTTGGGGCGGTTCCGCTGATTTGGGCGGCTCCAACAACACCAACATTAAGGGTGCTGACTCCTTCGGTCCATCCGAGGATGCAACTCGCACTTGGCCAAACGTTTCCGAGTACGGTCGTCAGCTCCACTTCGGCGTGCGTGAGTTCGCAATGGGTGCTATTACCAACGGTATTTTGCTTGGTTCTGACACTCGCCCATTCAACGGCACCTTCTTCCAGTTCTCTGACTACGAGCGCCCAGCAGTTCGCTTGGCTGCTTTGATGGAGATTCCAAACCTCTACGTTTGGACCCACGATTCCGTAGCTTTGGGCGAAGATGGTCCAACTCACCAGCCAATCGAACACTTGGCTGCTTTCCGCGCTATTCCTCAGCTTGAGGTTGTGCGCCCTGCAGACGAGTACGAGACTGCTGAAGCTTACCGTTACTTCTTCGAGAAGAAGAACAGCTACCCAACCGCTATGATTTTGACCCGCCAGGGCGTTCCAACACTCGCTGAGACCGCTGAAAAGGCTCGCGAAGGCGTAAAGCACGGTGCTTACGTTTTGGTTGATTGCGAAGGCACTCCAGACGTAATCATCATGGCAACCGGTTCCGAAGTTCAGTGGGCTGTTGCTGGTGCCAAGACTTTGGCAGCTGAAGGCATTAAGGCTCGCGTTCTTTCCATGCCATCTCTCGAATGGTTCGAAGAGCAGGACGAAGAGTACAAGGAAGAAATCTTGCCAAAGTCCGTCAAGGCTCGCGTTTCCATCGAAGCTGGCTTGGCATTGCCTTGGTACAAGTATCTTGGCGATTGCGGCAAGGCTGTTTCTATCGAACAGTACGGCTTGCAGGGTGACGGCGGTCAGAACATGATCGACTTGGGCATTACTGCTGAGCACGTAGTAGAAGCTGCTAAGGCTTCTATCGAAGAAGCTCGCGCCTAAGTAAAGCTAAGAAAATAAAGCTTGATGTATCAAAATAAAATTGATATGTCACAAAACTAGAAGTGCTAACGAAACACTTCGCAAGAAACAGCGACGGCGTGTTGATGCCGAGCTACCGTTGGTTCGACATCAACCGCTGTTTCTTGTAAAAACGCCAAACTACCGACGTGCCCCAATTGGTGGAGCACAGTGTTAAGGAGATAACATGACTGAAGCAACGCAGCGCACCAGCGATTCCGGCGTTTCTATTTGGTTGGACGATTTGTCCCGTACCCGCATTGAGTCCGGCTCTTTGCAGGATTTGATTGCTAATAAGAATGTTGTTGGCGTTACCACCAACCCATCCATCTTCCAGAAGGCTTTGAGCCAGGTTGGCCCATACGATGCACAGCTTAAGGAACTCGGCAAGGTCGACGTTGAAACCGCTATCCGCGAGTTGACCACCACCGACGTTCGTAACGCAACCGATATCTTCCGCGAGATTGCTGAAAAGACCGACTTCGTTGACGGCCGCGTTTCCATCGAAGTTGACCCACGCTTGGCTCACGATACTGCTAACACTGAGAAGCAGGCTGAAGAGCTTTGGGCAAAGGTTGATCGTCCAAACGTTATGATCAAGATTCCTGCAACTTTGGAAGGTCTTCCAGCTATCACTGCTACCCTTGCTAAGGGTATTTCCGTGAACGTAACCTTGATCTTCTCCCTCGAGCGCTACGAGCAGGTTATCGACGCCTTCATCGAAGGTATTGCTCAGGCAGATGCTAACGGCCATGACTTGAAGCACATTGGTTCCGTAGCTTCCTTCTTCGTCTCCCGCGTTGATAGCGCTGTTGACAAGCTCCTCGAAGCTAACGGCTCCGATGAAGCTAAGGCTCTTGAAGGCAAGGCTGCTGTTGCTAACGCTCGCTTGGCTTACGAACTCTTCGAGAAGAAGTTCGCAGCTGACCCACGTTGGGCTGCTCTTGAAGCTAAGGGCGCTAAGAAGCAGCGTCCACTTTGGGCTTCTACCGGCACCAAGAACGCAGCTTACTCCGATTGCAAGTACGTTGACGAGTTGGTTGCTGAGCATGTTGTTAACACCATGCCAGAAAAGACTTTGAACGCTCTTGCTGATCACGGCAACGGCGCTCCTTCCGTCAAGGGTACTTACGAAGAGAGCCACGCTGTTATGAACAAGCTCGCTGAGCTTGGCATCAACATCAAGGACGTTACCGACAAGCTTGAGGCCGACGGTGTTGCCGCCTTCATCAAGTCTTGGGATTCCGTGATTGCTGACGTGCAGTCCGGCATCGATCGCGTAAACGCCTGATGCTTATATAGCGTCTTACTTTTCGCTTAAAACATAAATAAAACCGCATCCCACTTTTGGAGAATTCCTAAGTGGGATGCGGTTTTTGTTTAACTTACAAAGTGTTCAAGCAGCTAATAACTTAATTAATACAGCTTAATCACTTAATAGATTATAGCTTAATATAGCTTACACAGCTTTATAGCTTAATCATTGTCATCATCGCTATAGGAATCGCTGCTATCGTCCGATGAAGAACTATCATCGGAGGAAGAATCGTCGTCCGATGAAGAGTCATAATCGTCAGAAGATGAATCGTCGTCGTCAGACGAATAATCATCGAAAGGATTCGGCAAATCTGAACCTACTTCGTTTTGACTTTGCTCAGAAGTATCAACAGTATAAGTATGATCATTTCCATCTTTATCGGATATCGTGAAATGATAAACGCCAGGATAAACAAGCAAAGTGCACGAATCACCATATAATGAACAATTTGTAATAGTAAAGTTTTCACCGTTAACTTTTATATTTCCAATACTAGAAACATTGTCAACCTTAATCTCATCTGCTAAAGATCCAATATCAATAACATACTTTTTAAAAATTAAAAAGTCCGTTCCATTAGGTCTAAGCAATAAATTCTTATTTACTTTTTTGCCATTAACTTCATACGTTACGTTAACTCTGTAACAAGTATCCGTATTTACATTTAATCCTCTTGGCCCAAAACTTCGTGCTTCATCAACACGTCTGGACAATCCTGCAATACATTTATATTGGGACGTATAATTAATTACAAATCCTGAAGTCTTAGATTCATTAGCGTAATTGTCATACAATAAACCATAACTACCGTTAGTTTGGAAGCCACTGAATCCTATAGATTTCTCATATTCAGAAGTAGCACTAGTATAGTGGTCCGCAGAAATCATATCTATATACTTTTTAGCAACAGCTGTAGGAGAATAAACTAAATTATCAATAAGGATATACGCGCCGCCAAGCAAAACAACAAGAGCAGCAAATATGCAAGATGCTATTTTTATTTTTTTTATTCTCGACTTTTTAAGCATCGCATCATAGTCTTGAACTTCAAAAGCTTGAGTATAATTCTGCTGAGGCATAGCGTCTGCTTGATACGCATAATCAGAACCATATTGCTGATTTTCATAACCATATTCATATTGCGGAGTATTTTGATACACCTGAGTTGGAGAATACTGTGTAGTAATAGTCTGCGTTGGAACAGTCTGCGTTGGAACAGCTTGCGTTGGAACAGCCTGCGTATATTGCGTTTGCGTGTTGTCATATTGTCGATTATTGCCATCAATTAAACCACCGCAAGAGTTACAAAAGATAGAATCATCTTTGTTACCTGCTCCACATAGGTTGCAATATTTCATAAGCTATTCCTCTACTCTCTTACCCATTTGCAATTAAAAATTTGCAAATGAGTAAGTTATATATATGCACTTATACTTATTATTTTAAACCAATAAATTAGCAAAAACATAATAAATTATTAATAAAAACTAACAGTAACGCTAGAAAACAAATGCCAAGGAAACTTACTGCAAATGTTCAACAGCAGCTCTCAGTCAGGTCGTCAGCGCACACAAAACACAACTAAATTCCCAATAAATTACCACACTAACCTGCCCTGCCTTCGTCTTTACCGACGAAGGCAGACCTCGCTTGCGTTGAAAGCACACCGCGCTTTCAACCCTAAGCAAGCTCGGCGCTCCGAATTGCTTTCGCGCGCGCTGTGCTGCGCTCAAGCAGGTCGTC
>NZ_JBKQXS010000002.1:18123-359126 GCF_048545075.1 Gardnerella phocaeensis
TGCCTTCGTCTTTACCGACGAAGGCAGACCTCGCTTGCGTTGAAAGCACACCGCGCTTTCAACCCTAAGCAAGCTCGGCGCTCCGAATTGCTTTCGCGCGCGCTGTGCTGCGCTCAAGCAGGTCGTCAGCGCACACAAAACACAACTAAATTCCCAATAAATTACCACACTAACCTGCCCTGCCTTCGTCTTTACCGACGAAGGCAGACCTCGCTTGCGTTGAAAGCACACCGCGCTTTCAACCCTAAGCAAGCTCGGCGCTCCGAATTGCTTTCGCGCGCGCTGTGCTGCGCTCAAGCAGGTCGTCGCGCTCACAGAAACTCAGCCATAACAATCGGCAAACATTCAATCGCACCAACGCGCTGATAGTCTTTAGTGTAAATCAGCAGCTCGCGCGCAATACGCGAAGAAAACTTGTTCGAGAAAACATCAAGCGAAGCATGAGTTTTATAGCCAGAACTTTTCACTTCAATCGGCACAATTTTATTATTTTCCGCAATCAAAAAATCAATTTCGTAATTGCTCCTGCCACGCTTTTCCGTACTAATCGCAGCACCAACACTTGTGCCATCACCACTTGCGAAATCGCCTTCGTCAATCAGATCCTCCGCAAAAGTGTGATAATACAACTCGTGCCCATTCGCACTCAAGATTTGTGCAACCATATTCTCATAAACGTACCCAAGATTCGCTTGCAACTTACCGCTCAACAATCGCGCGTAAATATCATTGCTCGTAAACGACTTATCCTTAAAAGCCAGCGTAACAAACAATCCAGTATCCGCAAGAAAAAGCTTAAATTTAGTCAAATCCTTATATTGAGCCATTCCTGCAGAAGGGTCAGAAGTATGATTCGCAATGAGAACGGTTCCGGAATCCTTTAACTGTGCGAGTTGCTCAAGAATATCATCCGCACCTTTCCCAGCAAGAACACTAGAAACGTGGTATCGCGACGTATTAGACATGAGTTGTGCCGGAATAGCGTCGAAAATCGCGGAAATTTTACCAGTTGCGTCAATCTTCCTAAAATCATCCTCATACAGTGAAAGAATGTTGCGTTTCACTTGATCCACAGCACTAAAATCGTTAGTCTCAATATAACTTTCTACAGCTTGCGGCATCCCTCCAACCAGCATATAAAGACGAAAATCTCTCAGAATCTTCCTGTATGCAGCCTGACCGATTGGCTTTTTAGAATCATATAGTTTACGCAGAAGCGGAATCGTAACTTCATCACCAAGCGCTCGAGTGAACTCCTCATAATCCATCGGATACATTTTCAGCTTGTGTTCTTCGCTCGGAATAAGAATATCCTTAACATTTTTGTGAATCGAAATTAGCGAACCGGTTTCTATATAGTCATATCTTCCGTCGCTTACTAAAGCTTTTATGGCTTGACGTGCTTTAGGACAAAGCTGTACTTCGTCAAAGACAATGCAAGATTTGCGCTCTTTTAAGCTTGTTTTGTACGCTAGTTGCAGCTGCAAGAAAATATAGTTTACGTCCGAAAGATCGTCGAAGAGTTCCTTTACTTCTTTCGATGCGGTGTAAAAGTCAACAATAATGTAGCTTTCGTATTCATTTTGGACGAATTCTTTTACGATTGTCGATTTGCCCACGCGACGCGGACCTTCGATAAGCAGCGCTGTTTTACCGTTGGACTCGCGCTTCCAGGCGAGCATTTCGGAGTAGATTTTGCGTGGGAATTTTAGGGTTGATTTATCACCTTCGTAAACCATTGTAATTCCGCCTTTCTTCCCAAAATCGACAATTTTATTTTAGCAGATTACCCCAAAATCGACAATTTTATTTCGCAAATTTACCCCAAAATCAGCATTTTACTACTCTAATGTGAATAAGCGCATGTACATATACTCTGTACATTCAAAAGTTACTAACGCAGAAAACATGCTGCACTAATAACGATAATAAGCACAACACCGTTACTAACTCAGTCAACCAACTGAGAAAATAACAGCAATAAGCGAATATGAACATCTATTGCGTTGAAAGCACACCGTGCTTTCAACCCTAAGCAAGCTCAGCGATCCGAATTGTTTTCGCGCGCGCTATGCTGCGCTCAAGCAGGTCGTCGCGCTAACGCAGAAACAGTACTGCACCAGTGTCCCAAAACAAGCAACCAGAGACCCTAACGCAGAACGCCATCTGCGCCAATGTCGAAAAACGACAACACCGCGCGTTCTAAAAGCACTCGATATCAACCAACGCGCATAATCCTCGGCACACCAGCCTCAACAAGCTTCCGCTCAAGATTCTTAACGCCAACAACATACGCAAAATTAAAACGCACTACAACTTAGCAATGCTTAATTAATTCTTTCGAGAGTTACCATATTGAATCATATCGTTAACACTATCTCTACTAATCAAGAGTATAACGCGACAATATTTAGATGAGTCGATGTTGGAATTAATGTTTGCAAACATACCTGGATTATATATTCCACCGCACTTATCGGAAGAGTTATATCTCATGAATACTCCGTAGTCTCCATGAAAATAATAACCTACGTGTGGTTTCTTCTTATCATAATAAGTTTTAAATACTTTTAATTCATCTTTTAAAGCAGAATCATTCGGAGCAATAGAATCAGCTAAACAGTTTGCTTTATTATAAAAATCATCAAAAGACGAGAAATTATTCTTTATATAAATATCTTCCTTATTATATAACGGTTCCTTAGAAAGCTCGGTTATACCACAATTATTAGCAACTAAACTAATATTATTAACTACATTGTTTTTAACACTATTACCGTCTGAGCCGCAACTGCACAAACACATTACAACAACAGCCATTGCAACAGATGCAAACACTTTCTTAAACATACTCAAAAACTCCTTCGCATAAATAAAACCAACTACTTACTACCATTACGTTTAATAATCACTTCAAAAAATACTTGTTAAAATTATCAAAACTTAAAACACGAAATTCAACTGCATCATCCTCAACGCGTAACATCATTACATACGAACGTCCAACATAATTAATAAACGAGAGGTTATTTTCTTTAAGATAGTCCTTAAGATTATCAGGATTACACTTGCTAAGTTTTCTCTCAATTTTAGAAGCTAATTCTAAAGCCTTAGGATCATCATGATTTAATCCTCGAAGAATACATGGAATATCTTTAGTCAATAAATGAAAAGCCTTACTCCTCATTTCTTTAGAATAATCATGTGTATCATCGTCATCAGGGTCAATATATTCCATATCTAACGCGTAGCCATCAGAGAAAGCTCCATTGTCAATGACATTACTTTCGGGGATATTGCATGCAATAACTGTCTCTCTAAGAGTTACATTTTTAGAATGGTTAGTTACATTGTTAACAGAACCCGCAACAGTAGCACTATTTTGAACAGACTCACCACATGCGCTCAAACCACACATGCAACCAAGAGCCACAACCAAACAACCCGAAACAATACTATACTTACGCTTCACCTTCACACTCCTTATCACTACTTCGCGCTAGTTTGCACAACTTCGCACTACTTAACGCTACCTTGCAATATTTAAAAAATTCCGCAATATTCATTTCTTTTGATCCAACTGATCAAGATTGAACTTGTTTAAATCTTCTTTCGTCATAATGAAAATAGAATTAGAACAACTTTCCTTATAGGGATTTTTACCACAATTTAATAAAGGCAATGACCAGTTGTATAACCTAGAATCTTTAAAATCATCATTGTATTGTGCAATTGCAACAACATCCGAGTTTAAATATCTAAAAGAATTTTCAGTATCATCTGAACCAAGAAAACTAATATTATCTTGATTTGAGGTATAAATATTAGATTTTAGCAAGCACAATTTAGTTTTATTAAAATCCTTAAACGTTTTAAAACCCTTAATAATAGCCATATTGTATTTAGAATATACAGGATCCTTCATGACTTTTAATCCACACTCTGCAGCTAACGACTTAATAGGATCTCCCGACGGACTCGAAGAATTTATTTTATAATTATTCTCACCGCAACCAGATAAACCTGTTAAGGCTATTGATAAAGATGCTACAAAATATATAAATTTTTTTGCTCTACTCACAACTACTAATAACTCCATTATTTATACATATAAAAATCTAATAATCAATGTCTGATGCCGATATTATGAAATACGAACTAACTCAATAATATTCTTTTGACATTAAACAGATAATTAGCCAATAAAATACTTATTTAACTTTATCTATGTCTATTTCACTGTATGTAGAATATATATAATATGCGCTACTAAGATATGGTGGCATATACTTGGTATAGCCATCAGTATCAGCAGAGAAAAAAGAACTGATATCTGAAGATGCTATCTTATCACTGAATTTCTCTGCAATCGGATCTCCAGGATTGGCATTTTTTATAGCACAAGCATAATCTCTCTTAAAGGTTTCTCTTTCGCTAGAACTATCCTGATCTTCACCTATAGTAAGTGAGTCAGGTGCAGAATTTGAACTATGAGAGCCCAAAGACTCGAGACGCCAAAACTTGAAATTGCATTTTTTAGCTATATCTTTAAGAGATACATTTTTTGACAAATTCTTACTACTGGAGTCATCGGAAACGGAAAAACCGCTTGTAGAATTAGCATTGTTATTAGTTTGAACATACTTACCGCACGCGCTCAAGCTACACATGCAACTAAACACCAAAACTAAACAACCAGAAACAAGACTACACTTACGTTTCACCTTCACACTCCTTATCACTACTTAGAGCTAGTTTGCGCAACTTCGCACTACTTAACGCTACCTTGCATCACTTAGCTATATTCGCCATATTTCGCAATATTTCTCAGCATTTCGCAATATTTAAAAACATAGCAAAAGCAAAATTTTCTCTCAACACTTACAAATATACTCCAACCACCAAAAAACGCTGCTAGCCACGCAACACCGTTACGCACGCAGAACGCTATCTGCGCCAGTGTCCCAAAACAAGCAAAATGAGACACTAACGCAGAAACAGTACTGCGCCAGTGTCCGAAAGTAGGCAAAATGAGACACGCACGCAGAAAACAAACTGCGCCAGTAACGAAAAAACGGTAAAGCGTGCGCGTTCTAAAAGCGCTCGATATTATCCAACGCGCATAATCCGCGGCACACCAGCCTCAACAAGCTTCCGCTCAAGATTCTTAACGCCAACAACATCCGCAAAATTAAAGCGCACAATCTTACTCACGCCGCACTCCCTAAAAAGCACAGACTCACGCTCCGCCTGCCTATCAATATTGCGATTAATAGCGGCCTGATTGTAGGAATTACGCAACATTTGAGTATCAGACGAAGAATTAAAGTTGATATTCGCATGCGTAGAATTAGTCGAATCAACAAAATACTTGTCATACCCATCAAGCTCACCAACAATCAGGCCACCGCCCGAAACCCGCCACAAAAAATCACACCTATACTTAACCCTAGAATTTGGCGCAACAAACTCATGCTGCAACTCAGGCACCATAAACCCAAGATCAATCATCGTGCCGCGCGCAAAAGACTCGCCGCCATTCTCGCTTAAACCATTCTTAAAAAAGCAAAGGCGACGCAGCCTAAGAAGCGAATATTCCTCACTCCCAGATTTTCCGAACCCGCCGCCCACGAATGCATTCGCAAACGACTCCGCAGAATTAGCAGTAACTACACTCTTCTCACGAGTACGCAAATCTTCATACTCTTCATTGAATGAATCGTACTCATCATAAACGTCTTCCACGTATTGAAGCTCATTAACGCAACCATTTCTACGTCCACCAGCAAAAGTCCCGTATCTTCTACCGCAAATCTCAAGAACCTTGTTAAAGTTCACGTTATCACGCGCAGCAGAATCAAAAATCGGCAGCGCTGTCCTAAAATTCACAGTATTCGCAACATCAAAAAGCATCGTGCTCTTGTCAACAATATGACTTCTAATCTCATAACTTACCCTGTCACTTGAATGCGGAAGCGTAACGAGACGTCTACCATGATTTCGACTCGGCTGCACAATGCGCACGTCATCACTTGTACCATCCTGCTCTCTGCATGTTCGCATAATCCTATGCAAATACGGATTATCGTTAGCAGACTTGTGCACAGAACTACGAATATAAATCTTCGTTGAACTTACAGAAGAACTGAAGTTGCGCTGAATATTATCACTGCCATCTTCTACATCATCATAATTTTCCACAATATCATAGCCAAGTAGCGCAGCAGCAGTAGGACCAGTGAACTTCCATTCTGGATAAATCTCCATTAAAGAAATAGCTATGTGACGCATTTTTTCATACGGATATAGCTTCTTCCAGTACTCAGTTCGCGCGTAAAGATTGCGAAAAGTGCGCACAAAAGTGCCTTTTTTCACGCACCTATACGCATACTGCTTTTGCGCACTAGTAATTGGTCGTATGCAGTGATGATTACTTTCTGCATTTTCAATCATGCGTATTATTTCGTTACTGGTATTGCTCATACAATTTATTATTCAAAGATACAATATTTGCGCAATAAATTTTGAGCATTGTGGATAAAAGGTATTACAGGAAGATAGTGAGCGTTACTAACTCAGTCAACGAACTGAGAAAATAACAGTAATAGGCACAACACTGTTAAAAACTCAGTCAACCAACTGAGAAAATAACGGTAATAAGCACAACACCGTTAAAAACTCAGTCAAGTATCTGAGAAAATAACGGTAATAAGCAAAACACCGTTACTAACTCAGTCAACCAACTGAGAAAATAACAGTAATAGGCACAACACCGTTAAAAACTCAGTCAACAAACTGAGAAAATAACGGTGATTACTTGCCAGAAAGAGTTCGCCAGCGAGATTTGGTTAAAACGTTACGATGGCGCACGCGAGTTTCGTGCATAAGAGGCACGTCAACGGAAGAATCCACGCAATATGCTTCAAAACCACACTTTTCCTGAACTCGTTTCGACTTATTGTTGCCATCGTAATATCCGCACCAAATAGTCGTCATGTTAAGCCCGTCAAAACCGTACTGAATCAAAGCTTTCGCCGCCTCCGGAATATAACCGTTACCCCAAAAAGGCTTACCAACCCAATATCCAAGCTCACACTCATCATCTCTAGTAGTCATATCCGTATGACCGTTAAGCTTTAGCTCAATACATCCAATCGCCTTGTTACTCGACTTTAAGCACACAGCATAACATTCTTTTGCATTAAGAAAAACATTCTTAATAATAGATTTGCTATCCTCAATACTTTTGTGAACAGGCCATCCTGCAATAGGACCCACATCTGGATCCGTGGCATACTTAAACAAATCTTCAGCGTCATCTTGAGTCCAAGAGCGCAAAATTAATCTTTCCGTTTCGATTATCTGCTTACTCATTTTTACTCACAATCTTGTAAAAAGGTTCGAATTAAGCCAGCTGGCAACGCCGTCGTCATTGTTGGAAGCGCAAACTTCGTCCGCAATCGCAAGCAAACGCGAGTTGCTATTCGCCACCGCTACCCCGTAACCGCCGGCACGGAACATGTCGATGTCAATAACATCGTCACCAAAAACAACAGTACGGCTAGGCTTCACGCCCAAACGATCGCAAATAACGTTCAGCGCATGTCCCTTGTTTGCAAGAGGATTCGTGAGCATCCATAAAACGTCTTCGCTAATATGCAACGAAAAATCGTCCGGAAGAATGCGCTGAAGCTGCTCCTTCTCGCTATCTCGCGGAACAATAATTATTTTGTCTGCAGTTCCGCGCGGCACATTCGAAAAGTCGGTAATAACAAAATCCTGCTTACTCCAAAGCATACGAACGTCAAAATTCGTGTAACGAACGTCGTTCATAACAATACCAAGACGCAGCGTAGGGATTTTATCAAGCAAACGCAAACACACATCGCAAGCATGCTTAGAATCAAAACCAAAACGTAATAATGTGCTTATTTCACGCTGAGAAGTAAGCTCCGAAATCGTGCTATTAGCGCAATCAAAATCGATTAACGCGCCATTGAGATACGCACAAACTTGAGCATTTAAATCGTGAATAAAATCAAAAGCACTTCCGACAGGACGAGCCGTAATAATCGCAAGAGGAATTCCGTTTTCGCGCAAACACTTAGCTGCTTTCACAGTTTCGTTGCTTAAAAAGCGACTTTCAAAAGTATCGGCATCGTGAAGCATGGTGCCATCAAGATCCGCAATTACTAAAGAAGGAGAAAAACGCATAATATTAAACACTTATATAAATAAAAAGCGCACAATCTGACGACCATGCGCTTTTCAAAAAGAATACTCAGATGAGCGAGAACTTAGTCATTAAGTTTAAAGCCACAATCACAGCAACCCAAATTAATGCAATAATAACCGTCCAACGATTTAAGTTCTTTTCTGCAACACCAGAGCTACCAGCGTTCTTCGTTAAACCGCCGCCGAACATATCGGAAAGGCCGCCGCCCTTGCCCTTGTGCATCAAAATTAACAATGTGAGCAAAATGCTAGTGAGCACAAGCAACACCTGCAAAATAATCTTCACAGTGGACACAACCAACCTCCTGTTTTACAATACTCGGTTAAGTTTAATAATAACCTTTGACCGCTTAAGCTTATTTAGTTTCTAGACGCGTTTGCGCAGCCGTTAGTCGCACAATATTAGCAAGTTCTTGCGCATCAAGAGAAGCGCCACCAATTAAGAATCCATCGACATCTGGCTCTGCAATAAGACTTGAAGCATTAGAAGAAGTCACGGATCCGCCGTAAAGAATGCGGACAGTATCTGCAACATCGTCACCAAACGTAACACGCAAGTCTTCACGAATAGCCAATGCAGCTTCCTGAGCGGATTTAGCAGTGGCAACCATACCAGTACCAATTGCCCAAACTGGCTCGTACGCAATAATTAAACGCTTAGCTTGCTTCGCATCCAAATCGCGCGTAACGTCGTGAACCTGCCCTACAGCAAAATCGAGCGCAACACCCTGTTGTCGTTCTTTAAGACTTTCACCAACGCAAAGAATTGGCTGCATTCCTGCGGCAAGCACAGCTCGAACTTGATCAACTATATTTGCATCATCTTCAGGATGATACTTGCGTCTTTCAGAATGACCAACAATAACCATTGAGCATCCAAGACTTGCAAGCATATCTGCAGAAACATCACCAGTAAAAGCACCTTGAGCAGTAACAGAAACAGCTTGAGCTCCGTACAATATTGGCAAATGGTCAGACTCAACAAGAACTTGCACGCTTCTTATTGAAGTAAAAGAAGGCATAAGTGCAATTTCACAATCGTGATAGTCGTAATGCGCGTCACGAAGCAGCCACGCAAATTTTTGTATAAAATGCGTAGCTTCGCGGTGATTGAAATTCATTTTCCAATTACCAGCGACTAACGGCTTTCTTTTGGAAACCATAATCACCCTTAAAAGTTTACGATTGAGATTAATAGTATTGCGCAAATTAGTGTTATGCCGACCTCGATTTACAAAGCGGATTCATAAAATCGAAAGTCGGCATAAGCGGAAATATTTAGTTTATACTTGCTCGCGTAAATATTACTTACTCAAGCAATACTACATGCTCAAGCAATATTATTTACTCAAGTAACATTACTTACTCAAGCAATGTTATTTACTCAAGCACGCTCAAACCTGGAAGAGTCTTGCCTTCCAAGAACTCGAGGGAAGCGCCGCCGCCAGTAGAAATGTGCGAGAAGCCATCTTCCGCAAATCCAAGGTTGCGCACTGCAGAAGCAGAATCGCCACCGCCGACGATAGTGAAAGTGCCGTTCTTAGTTGCGTCAACCAAGCCCTGAGCTACAGCGCGAGTACCGGCTGCAAACTCTGGAACCTCGAACACGCCCATAGGACCGTTCCAAACAACAGTCTTGGAGTCAACAATCTTGTCGTGGAAAAGCTTCTGAGAGTCAGGACCAATATCCAAGCCCATCTTGTCTGCAGGAATAGCGTCTGCTGGAACTACTTCTGGAGCAACTGGAGTATCCCCTGCTGGGAAGCCAGCATTCACAACAATATCAGTTGGAAGCACAAGCTCAACGCCATTCTTCTTAGCGGTTTCAATGTAGCCCTTAACCTTTTCGAGCTGATCCTCTTCAAGCAAAGAAGTACCAACTTCGTGACCCAAAGCCTTGAGGAATGTGAACACCATACCGCCGCCAATAACAAGACGATCGGCCTTAGAAAGCAAGTTCTCAATAACGCCGAGCTTGTCGGAAACCTTAGAGCCACCAAGCACAACAGTCAAAGGACGCTCTGGGTTTTCAGTTGCGCGAGAAAGTGCCTTAACTTCCTTCTCAACAAGCAAGCCTGCAGCTGCTGGAAGATCGGCAGCAACATCGTAATTTGAACCCTGAGCGCGGTGCACAACACCGAATCCGTCGGAAACAAATACTTCGCCAAGAGAAGCAACCTTCTTAGCGTAAGCTGCGCGCTCGGAATCATCCTTGCTGGTTTCTTCGGCGTTGAAACGCACGTTTTCAAGCAAAACAACGTCGCCATTATTCATGGCAGCTACCTTAGCTTGAGCATCTTCGCCGTAAGTATCTGCAGCCAAAACAACATTTGTGCCGAGCAATTCACCTAAACGCTGCGCAACTGGAGCCAAGGAAAGCTCTGGAACAACCTGACCCTTTGGACGACCAAGGTGAGCCATCAAAATCACCTTAGCACCCTGCTCACGCAAAGCCTTAATGGTTGGTAAAGCAGCACGAATACGACCATCATCAGTAATCGTCGTACCCTTGAGAGGAACGTTAAAATCAGCGCGAACCAATACGCGCTTACCACTCAAATCTCCCAAATCTTTCAGTGTCTTCATTGGTATCCTTTCCAAACCATATTGGCTTACCATATTTGACTTACATACTGGCTTACCGTGCCGGCTTACTTCGTTCAACAAAACGCAAAATCAGCCTCAAACATCGACACATTGCCGGGTGCAATTATACCGCACATCTTCAACAATCCATCCTAACCACCAAACCACCCGCAGCAACAAAAAGCCGGGTAAAATTCCAACAACTGTTTCTGTAGCTTTGCACCAGTGCTCTGCAGACGGTGATTTTGTAGCTTTGCAGTAATGCTTTGCAAACGTTGCGTCTGAAGCTTTGCAGTAATGCTTTGCAAACGTCGATTATTTATTGCTTAGTGAACTTTAGCAGTATTGCTCTGCAGACGTTGAGTATTTATTGCTTAAAGAACACCAGCATTCATGCTGCTGCACACTCCACGCCAAGAATAATCTCCCAACCACCAAACCATCCGCAGCTTAATTTCGCTGCTCTAGTTGCACTTAGTAGGCAACGCATTTTGCGTAACTTTCTGCACGAGTCTATGAGTTTTGTGTTGTTGATTAATGTGTTGAGAGGCTGGAAAAATTGTGTTCAGTGCTAAAAGAGGACTGAGAAGCTACATTCTTTAAAGATAGGCGAACACACTAAACTCTTTTAGCAGCCAGAGCGCACGAAGGACGGGACGCACGCAAACACAAATTTTCTAGCCTCGTCAAAACCAAAAAACTAAATCAGTTACAAAACTCATAGACGAAACTCAAGAATATCGCAACCAAAAAAGCGCGAGAAGAAAAAACAACTCACGCAATTAAAAAATTAACTCTGCAATAATCACGCAAAATCAGCATTAAAGCTGCTGCATACGCGACTTCTCAACCTTCGCCGAAAGCTGCAAAAGTCTACGAATTCGCCCTGCAATCGCATCCTTTGTAATAGGAGGATCAGCCAAGTGACCAAGCTCTTCCAAACTTGCGTCGCTATGCTCAAGACGAAGCTTTCCAGCCATCAACAAATTATCTGGAATATCGTCGCCCAAAATATCGAATGCGTGACGAACTTTTTCGCATGCCTCAGCAGCAGCCTTAGCGCTACGACGCATATTCGCATCGTCGAAATTAGCCAAACGGTTTGCTTTTCCGCGAGCTTCACCGTCCGAACGCTTACCGGTCCATTCGCGAGCAGAACGAGGAGCGCCAATCAAAATCAACATTCGCTCAATTGCGTCAGAATCGCGCAACGTCACTCGCTCAGAGCTACGAACCTGACGAGCCTTGGCGCTAATACCAAGTCGCGCTGCCATAGTTTGCAAAGCATTCGCAGCCTCATGAGTTGGGCAAACAACTTCCAAATAGCTAGCTTTGCCAGGATCTGAAATAGCACCGTGAGCCAAGAAAGCACCACGCCAAGCTGCTTTGATTTGGGCGATACTTCCACCAACAATCTCAGGCGCAAGACCAGCAACAATTCTCATACGTCGATCAAGAAGACCAGATTGCAAAGCCAATGCTGCAGCACCACGCTCAACTACCACGTCATAGCGAACTACAGTGCCCGTAGGAGTTTGACGAGAAACTTGAGCAATTGTTGCTTCCCTCTGGAAATGAGTTTTCAATACATCAACAAGCCACTGAGCTGCGCGCTGAGAATCCAACTGAGCGCGAATAACAGCCTGATTATTTACTGGCCTTAAGCCGCCAGCAAAGCGCATCATTGCTGCAGCTTGAGCCATAATGACAGTCGGGAGCTCATTGTTGTTTGAAACGAGTTCATTTTTGACGTCGTCAAGAAGAGCCAAGGGACAACCTCCTACTTTTGTTCTTCTTAAAATATGAGTGCTGTTGGGTACTTGCATGATGCTGTGGCACACGACATGCCCGGCTTTCTGTGATACAGAATACGTTGGACATTTTACCGGTTTTTGCACATGCTTTACATGCTTTTAGTACAAGATTTTTATATTTTATATAATTTACACAATTTTATTTAATTTTTTAATTAATTTTAATTGATTAGTTTCATAATCGCATTTCACTACTTTACTTTTCGCTACTTTACTTTTCGCTACTTTACTTTTCGCTACTTTACTTTTCGCTACTTTACTTTTTCACTTACTACGATCTTCTCTGCAGCTCTCTTGCAGATACCGTAACTTGCAAACCGTGCAATCTCAAACGTCTAGCAAGCTCAATACTTACTGCAACAGAACGATGCTGACCGCCAGTACATCCTACAGCAATAGTCACGTAATGCTTGTCTTCTTTAGCAAATCCGTCGATAGCTGTAAGAAGCGCATTTTCGTAAGAATCTAAGAATGCAATTGCCGCAGGATTAGATAAAACATAATCTTGCACAGCTTGATCCTTACCTGTAAGCTCCCTTAATTCAGGGACCCAGAAAGGATTCGGCAAAAATCGCATATCGGCAACAAAATCAGCATCCATTGGCATGCCATATTTAAATCCAAAACTGAAAATATGCACAGAAACCGTAGAAGAGCCTTTTCCAAGCAATCCCTCGTAAAGCTTTGTAGAAAGTTGGTGAATACTAAGTGCAGAAGTATCGATAATAATATCCGCGCAATCTTTCAAATGACTGAGCAACTCTCGCTCTTCTAAAATACCGTCAATAAGTCTGCCGCCGCGCTGCAAAGGATGAGGTCTACGCACAGACTCGTAACGCTTAATAAGCACAGCATCCGAAGCATCTAAAAACAGAATTCGCGTTTTTACGCCAAGTTCGTCAATATGCGCAAGAACTGCAAACAGGTCGTCGAAATATCCTCTAGAACGCACGTCAATAACAGCAGCAAGCTTATGCACTTTAGAACCGGATGAAGTCATCATATCTACTAGCGGTATGAGCAGTTTTGGCGGAAGATTATCGATAACATACCATCCCATATCTTCCAACGCGTTAGCAGCGTGCGAGCGCCCAGCTCCGCTCATGCCAGTAATTAGCATAACTTCAAATCCGTCAGCTAGTTGCACACTAGTCGACGCGGAACGTTGCGTAGTATGTTGCGCATCACGTTGCACATCACTTTGCGTAGGTTGCGTAGTATGTTGCGTATTATCGCTCATAATGCCTCCTGTAAGGCTTTTCGCATGAGACTACTTAAGTCATCGTAATATCTAGCCTTGTCAGCACTAGGTTTATAACCAAGCCCAGAACCAGTCTCAGCACAATTCTCAGCGCCAGCCTCAGCACAATCCTCAGCACAATTCCCAAAATTTTCTTTAGATTGCCTGTAGTCAATCGTCATAAGACTTACTTGCGCTAAAGCTTGTTGCAAAAGCATTTCTTCTCCGCCAATAGCGCAACCGTATTGTTGCCATACGCTAAGTAGCATGCTTGGGCGAGGATCGTAAACTACGTCAAGCAATGTTCCTAATTTCGTTTGATTATTCGCACTATCTTTACAGTACGCTTTCAACGCAAGCGCAATTGGATCTGCTACGTGCGCTGGAACTGTGCTTATGACTATGTCTGCCTCTGCGATTGCACGAACTGCTTCGAGTGAATTTAAAGATTTCAAAATGAGAGATTTATCACATTCTGACAATTCTTCTGCGCTCAATTTTTCTGCGCTATAGTCTGCAAATTTTGAAAATACTTCTTCGCTTATTGTTGGGAACTCAATACCTTGCACAGGCTCATACATAGCGTCATTTTCTTCGCTTTTATTATTTTGACCTATGCTTATTTTATTTGGAAAATCAGCGCAATACTTTTGTATAAGATTATTAAAACGTTCAACGCCTTTTACACTACCGTCATCTTCAGTTCTAGCAATAACTTGCACCTGCTCAAGCTTTGCTACTTGCGCAATCTCAATTAAAGCTGCCAGTGCAGAGGACGCAGTGTTGCCGCTGCCAATAATAACAGCCTTTTTTACTTCGCATATGCGCTCATGTAATGCTTGCATAAATGTTATTAATATGCCACTTACGTCAGTGTTGTATAGCTTTATTTGCGATTGCGAAGCGGTTGCCGGATTGCTAGTAAAAACTGCAGTATTTGCCACGTTAAGCGCGCGCGACCAGTAGTCGCAAGGTGTGCCGAGTTTCATTACAGTTTTTTTAAGCGGCATAGTAAGGCTTAAGCCTTTCCAAGAATCGTCAAGATGCGCAATAAAATCGCGAAGCTCTGTTTCGCTTACTTTTTCCTTACTATATTGCCAATTTGTAAGACCTAAAGCCTTATAAGCCGTGTTGTGAAGCACAGGCGACAGCGAATGCGAAATAGGATCTCCCAAAACTGCGCAATGATATGTTTTTAACATTTTTCTCTCCCCCTTAGTAAGTTAGTACGCTAATAAATCTTTTGGATCAACACAAAAACGCAACTCTCCTGCAGCACGTGTTGCTACGTGACGAGCTACTTCCTTGTGCAATCGGTTCACTAATTCTTGTCTTAAATAAAGCGGAACTCTTACTACTGCTTTTACACGGTCGTAAATATCGTCAAAATGCTGGTATCTGTCTGTAACAGGCGGATGCATTGGAACAATTCCTAATAATGGAGAAATTGCTGAAGAATCAGCATCTTGACTACTTTCGCACCCAAGATTTTCTTGCATTGCACCAATATTTTCAAGCGCACGCATAACCGCATCACGAGCACCCCATACGCATGCTGCAGTTACACAAGGCGGCAATATTGCTTGAGCTCTTTCTGAAAGCTCATTGCAAGAAAGTTGAGTCGTATCCCACAATGTAAGCGCACGCGCAAGAACAGGATACGTTTCACCAATCAAAAGCACACTTCCTCCGCGCGCTCTAGGAGCACATAAAGCAGAAGCTTTCATCCACGAATTAAGCGTATCTATTCGCGCGTCAAGCCCCGAAGCGTACAAACTTACCCACGTATCGAGTATTGCTACAACACCATATTCTCCGTTACAATTTGCGTCTTGCGTTTGTACGCGAGGCTCACATCCAGGAGTTGCAACAACAATTACAGGTTTTTCATTAATACACTGGATAATTCCGTTCGGTTGGTGTTGTGACGAAATAATAATAGGCACATTGCGAAATAGTTTAGATAATTCTTCTGCAACGCCAGCAGCACCAACTCGTATAACTCGCATATTGCTACTGCCACAATTAGAACAAGACCAATTTATTGCACTAGCACCACACCATGAGCAACGTGCTGTTTGCTGACTATTTGCAACATCGAGAGGCCCAGTGCATCGTCTACAGCGCGCTTGACATTTGCAAGAAGAGCATATAGCCGATTGCGTCACGCCATCTTGCGCAATAGAAAGCAGTACAGGCTTACCATCCGAAAGAGCATCGTTAATAGCTCTTACTGCGCTATGCGGTATGCGAGCGCCAATGCTTGGGTCAGCTAATTTCAATAAAGCTTCACGATTAAGCCAACGAACCCACGGAACTAACCTTTCGCGAGCAAGTTTACTCGCGCTTACAGGGATGCTAGATCCGCTTATTGTTTCAGCAGTTTTAGCAGATTTAGTAGTTTGAACAGCTTTAGCAATTTGAACAGCTTGCTCACCTTGCACACTTTGCGCAGACTGAGCAAATTGAGTAGTTTGAGTAGTTTGCGTAGTTTGCGTAGTTTGCGTAGTTTGCGCATCTTGCGCATTCGACATATAGCAGTCTACTTCACTTTGACTAAGCGCGCTTCTGGAATACGACATTGACACAAATACGCCGCCATGCCTTTTCGCACGAAGCCGCATAACGCCACGCGCTTGAGCATACGGCATCATGCCATCAGCATATTGGTACGCGCAATCTTCAACAATCGCAAATAAAGCATCTCCCTCAACTGGAGCATACATTGCAGCTCTAGTGCCAAGAACGCAAGGAACTATTCCGGAAGCGATTGCACGCCAAGCTCTATATCTATCAGCTGGAGGATCAGCCGCACAAAGTCGAGCGACATCTCCATCAAAACTTCCAGCAGAAAAACCACGATGATTCTCACTGACGCGCTTATATGGCTTTAAACCGTAAACCATTAGTGCGCGCATTACATCATTTACTTCTCTTAGCGTCGGCAAAACTACAACAGCTTGCTTACACGCGCTTAAAGCAGTGACAATCATCCATGCTAAATCTTGTGCAAGTCGGCAAGAACCTGGTAAAGCGTCTACAATAAAAGATTGAGAAGAATTATTTTCTGCTTGCTTGACTAATTGATTTTCTGCTTTATTTTCACTAAAACTTGCGTCAATAGATTTTTTGATTAATGCATTGTATAAAATATTTGCATTTTCGTAATCATAAATCATGCGAGAAGTTGTAGCGTAACCTAGGTTTGTATCGTATCCTGTGTTTGTATTGTTATCGTTTTGCAAACGCTTCTTAAGATTTTCACGCCACTGTTTTCTGCGTTGCAAGCGTATGTTGTCAAAAACTTCTTCATGCTCAACACGAGCTACGCGTTGAGGCACAGCAAGACGCAAAATATTTGAGCTAGTTCCACCATAAGCTTTAGCTATGGCGTCAATATCGTCTCGCAAAGATTTAGAAAGCAAAACATCTGAAGGAAACACGCGCTCTAAAAATCTTAAAGCAGCATGAGGGGTGTCAGTATGCGAAGAACGAGACCAAATAACTCCAGTGAGCTTTTGTGCTCCAAAACGAACGCGTACAAACGCCCCAGGCTGAGCAGATTCATCTTGATCTTGCGATATCAAGTAATCAAAAGTACGACCTAAATGTGAAGCTTGAACATCAAGCATCACATGCGCAATAGGGCATTCATTAGCAGGCACTAGAGAAACAGCATTGCGCTTACGTCTTGTTTTACGCGCTAAGCCGTCTAGCGAAGGTTGCTCTGCCATAAATAACCCTTAGTTTTACTTGAATTACATCACATAATTACTGTTATTTTACAGCAAAATTTATCAATAAAACTACTTTTTTAGCGCATCTTTCAATTGCTCAATACGATTCGTTTCTTCCCAAGGGAATTTGACATCCGTACGACCAAAATGACCATAAGCTGCAGTTGGAGCATAAATTGGCTTAAGCAAGTTAAGCTCGTCAATAATCGCAGCCGGACGCAAATCAAATACTTCACGCACAGCACGCGCAATATCTGCGCGCGTAATACCTTCAGCTTCAGTTCCGAAAGTTTCTACGTTTACGCTTACAGGATCAGCAATACCAATAGCATAAGCAACTTGAACTTCTGCCCTATGAGCTAAACCAGCTGCCACAATATTTTTTGCAACCCAGCGAGCTGCATAAGCTGCAGAACGGTCAACTTTGCTAGGATCCTTACCGGAAAAAGCTCCACCACCATGATGAGCAGCACCACCATAAGTGTCAACAATAATTTTTCGACCAGTTAAGCCCGAATCAGCTGCAGGACCTCCCAAAACAAAGGAGCCAGTAGGGTTTACAAGCATACGGTACGAATCGTGCGCAACTTTTTGAGCAAGAACTTCGTCCAACACAGGATTAACAACATGCTCAACAAGCTGATCTTGTAACCAGTCTCTAGAAACTTCTGGATCATGCTGAGTAGAAATAAGCACAGTATCCAAACGTTTAGGCATGCCTTTGGAATCGTACTCAATAGTAACCTGAGTTTTCCCATCCGGACGTAAATGCGCAACAGTGCCATCTTTACGAACTTTAGCAAGCTTTTGAGCTAAACGATGAGCAAGATAAATCGGCAAAGGCATTAAAGTATCTGTTTCGTCGCTAGCGTAACCAAACATAACACCTTGATCGCCTGCACCTTGAGCAGCGTAGCGCTCCTCACGAGAAGATGCACTCTCGCAAGAAGCATCCAACCTAGCAACACCTTGATTAATTTCCGCACTTTGCTCAGTTAAAGAAACCATAACACCACAAGAATCAGCATCAAGACCAATTGTGGAGCTCGTGTAGCCAACATTACGAACAACTTGACGCACAATTCCCGGAATATCGCTATAAACTTCACCACGCACTTCGCCAAAAACCACGAACTGACCGACGGAAGCACAAACCTCTACAGCAACATGCGCATGAGGATCCTGACGAAGCATATCGTCCAATATAGCGTCAGCAATTTGATCGCATAACTTGTCAGGATGACCTTCAGTTACAGATTCTGCAGAAATTAATTTACGCTCTTCCACATTTCCCCCTTAAGTTTATAGTCGATAAAGGCTAAATACAGGCTAAATAAAGCGAAAACGCAGCCGTGCATCCGCTTTATTGAGCACGGATGATACGCGACTGCGAATACCCATAAAGACGTTTACTAGCAAGGCTTATTAATTACCTTCGCTTAAATCGTCCTCACCAAGAGTCTCTTCAAGCAATCCAGCATTAATTTCGCGGAAAGCAATAGCTAAAGGCTTTTCTTGATTTTGATACTCAACTAGTGGGCCAACATTTTGAAGCAAACCTTCATTAAGCTGAGTAAAATAAGCATTAATTTGACGTGCTCGTTTTGCAGCAAATAAGGCAAGCGCATACTTGGAATCCGCATGTTGCATTAAATCATCAATCGGTGGATTCGCAAGACCAGTAGGTGTTGGCTGAGTGCCTAATGCCATAATATTCTCCAAATTCTATGGTGCCACAATAGTTCCAAAAGGCTTATTATATGCTATCGATTGGATATTGCGTAAGTTTTAACTATAAGTCGTATTCGCTTGCAATAACATTCCACAGTTCATCTGCGGCACGCTCAGCATTATCGTTCACAATAACAACATCGAACTCTTTAGCTGCAGAAATCTCAACTTTAGCGGTTTCCAAACGTTTTGCTTGTTGCTCAGGAGTTTCAGTACCACGACCAATAAGACGACGCTTAAGCTCTTCAAAGCTCGGAGGCGCAATGAACACGTACACGACTTCTAATCCAAGACGAGCAGCCTCTTGTTTTACGCGCCTAGCTCCTTGCAAATCTATTTCCAGCAAAGTAGGAATATCTTGCGTAAGATGATCCAAAACAGGCTGAAGAAGAGTGCCATAATGAGCCATGCCATGAACCAGAGCAGTTTCCAAGAATTCGCCATTACGCCTACGACGCTCAAATTCTTCTTCATCTAAGAACCAATAGTGAATACCATTAAATTCACCAGGTCTAGGCGCACGAGTTGTAGCAGAAACAGATAGCCAAATATGAGGATGCTTCTCGCGAAGTATGCCTTCTACTGTGCCTTTACCAGCCGCAGTAGGACCCGTTAATACGATTAATCGACGTCTAGACTGCGAAACTGCAGCCTCATCTGTGGCACCCATTTGCTTACCTCTCGTTTACGCACATTCGCCTGAATCAACAAGAGCCTGACGAATATCCAATGCTATGCGTTCAGTTGCAGCCGAAAGTTCACCAATATTTGGACCATGCGACGCAATCGAACGCGAAACAGTTACCAATACATTACCATGTGTACCAGCAAAAACACGCTTTAAATCGTCAGCTTCTGCACCTTGCCAACCATAACCAGGAGAAAGAATTGGACCAGTAAAACTGGTTACGTCAATTCCGCCACCGTTCATCCAGTCGCCAATAGTAGCTCCAACAATTAAACCAACAGAACCCATTCCTTTAGTTTTATTGTTAAAACTTTGAGCTGTTTGAGCAATTCCGTGAGCTACAGTAGTTCCGCGGTAAGTTCCGCTTTGCCTAATAGCAGTTTGCAAACTTGCGCCTTCGCGATTAGAAGTTAGAGACGCAATAAAAACACCGCGACCGTTATTAAGAGCTTCGTTAATTAAGCCGCCCATAGAACGTGCACCATAATAAGGAAGCAAAGTAATAGCATCAGCAAGAAGCGGAGCTCCAGGCTTAAAATATGCGTCTGCAAGCGCAGAAATAGTAGTAGACAATCCACCATGGCCACAGTCAACGATAGTA
This sequence comes from Gardnerella phocaeensis, assembly GCF_048545075.1. NCBI lineage: Bacteria > Bacillati > Actinomycetota > Actinomycetes > Bifidobacteriales > Bifidobacteriaceae > Gardnerella > Gardnerella phocaeensis. The sequence goes on from NZ_JBKQXS010000002.1 coordinate 38,756, forward strand.
ATAATATCCATTTGACGTGCAGCATACAGCACACGCTCAAGCGCTGCGAAACCCTTAGAACCGTAGCGCTCAAACATGCTGGATTGGAATTTAACTGCTGCTGCCCTACCATTCATAGCTTGCAGCATTCGCATAGAGAAAAGCTCAGCTCCAAGAGCATCCATGTTGTATCCCCAATTAAGCAGCATTTTGCGATGAGGATCGATTCCAACACACAATGGTCCATATTTTGCCATAGCGTTCTTCAAACGCAAACCAAAATCGGATCGTTGCGCCTGCACTTCTTGATCACGAATGCTCTCGGTCATGTATTAAGCCCGACTTTCTTGACTTTCTGCCTGTTCAATTGCAAACAGCTGCTGAGCATGTTCTTGTATGCTCATCACCTGATAATCGTTGTTCTTAACAGCTTCAATAGCCATTAATACTGGTGCGAATTCGGTAATAGTAGTGAATTGCGGAAGATCAGCTGCTACAGCTGCCGCACGAATGGCATAACCATCAGTGCGCGATCCCCTTGAATTCGGCGTATTCAATACCATATCAATCTTACCATTTTCGATAAGCTCTACAACATTCTTACCGATTCTTTCGTGCGCTTTCTCACTATTTGTCATATCTTTCGCCGTGTCGCCTTGACTAGAAAGCTTGTCGACAATCACGGAATCAATGCCATAACGACGAAGCACAGAAGCTGTACCTTCAGTAGCCCAAATAGTAAAACCAAGCTCCACTAATCGCACTGCAAGAAGCGGAAGTTGACGCTTATCTGCATCACTTACAGACACAAACACGTTGCCGCTGGTAGGCAAACCACCCTTGTATGCTGCAAGCTGGCTCTTAGCAAAAGCATGTGGGAAGTCACGGTCGAAGCCCATAACCTCGCCAGTAGAACGCATTTCAGGGCCGAGCAAAATATCAACCGTGCGTCCAACAGGAGTGCGGAAACGCTTGAATGGCAGCACAGAAGCTTTAATAGCAACCTGCTGACCTGGATGAATGTCACCACCGTCGCCCTTTGGAAGAAGAAGACCGCGCTTGCGCTGCTGTGCAATTGTTTCACCAGCCATAATTCTTGCAGCAGCTTTGGCAAGAGCAACACCAGTAGCTTTAGAAGCAAACGGAACAGTACGAGACGCTCGAGGATTTGCTTCGATTACATACAAAGTGTTTGCCATAAAAGCGTACTGCACGTTAATCAGACCGCGAACTGAGCAGCCGCGTGCAATCGAGAGCGTGCCTTCGCGAAGGCGGCGAATCTGATCGTCCGAAAGCGTGCTTGGAGGAAGAGTACAAGCAGCGTCACCAGAGTGCACGCCAGCTTCCTCAACATGCTCCATAATGCCGCCAATATAAAGCTCGTTGCCGTCGTAAAGCGCGTCAACGTCGATTTCAATAGCGTCCTGAAGGAACTTATCGATCAAAAGCGGCGAAGGCAAGCGGCCAGAAACAACAGTGTCTGCTCGAGCTTCATCCAATGCGCGATCAACATACTTTGCAAGCTGAGCGTCGTCGTATACAATTTCCATGCCACGACCGCCGAGCACGTAGCTTGGGCGCACAAGAACCGGGTAGCCAATTGCATGAGCTGCATCTTTTGCTTCCTCAAGACTTAACGCTGTGCCGTATCGAGGAGCATTCATGCCTTCTTGACGAAGAACCTCGCCGAAAAGCTCACGGTTTTCAGCCAAATCAATAGCCTCAGGAGTCGTTCCCAAAATTGGAACTCCTGCAGCTTTAAGACGAGCAGCAAGCGAAAGTGGAGTTTGACCACCAAGCTGCACAATCACGCCCTTAACAGGACCAAGCTTCTTTTCTGCTTCGTAAATTTCAAGCACATCTTCGAAAGTGAGAGGCTCAAAGTAAAGGCGATCAGACATGTCGTAATCTGTAGAAACTGTTTCAGGATTGCAATTGACCATAATAGTGTCGTAATCCTTGCCCAATTCCTGAACAGCGTGAACGCAAGTGTAATCAAACTCAATACCCTGGCCGATTCTGTTTGGACCAGAGCCAAGGATAATAACAGCTTCGCGATCGCGCTTTTTCAACTCACTTTCGTCAGCGTAGCAAGAATAGTAGTACGGAGTTGCTGCGTCGAACTCAGCTGCGCAAGTGTCAACAGTCTTGTAAACAGGGCGCAAGCCGTAAGCCCAACGAAGCTCACGAACCATGTTTTCGCCTTCGTCTCCAAGATTACGCAAATGCGCAATCTGCACGTCCGAAAGGCCAGCAAGCTTAGCGCGCTTCAAAACTTTAGGAGTTAAAGTTTCAGCTTCGCGAACTGCGAGCGCAGTTTCGTTAATTTGAGCCAGCTGCTCTACAAACCAAGGATCGATTTTTGTTGCTGCAAAAATCTGCTCCGGCGTAGCTCCACCCCAAAGCGCGCGCTGAATTTGCAAGTAGCGATGCTCTGTTGGAGTGTGCATTTCTTCGAGAAGCTTATTAACTTCTTCCTTGCTTGGGCGCTCGCCATCCCAGCTAAAGCACGCGTGACGCTTGTCGATTGAGCGCATTGCTTTTCCAAGGGATTCCTGGAAGTTTCCAGCCAAAGCCATTGCTTCACCAACCGACTTCATAGAAGTTGTAAGCGTAGTGTCTGCTCCTGGGAACTTTTCGAAAGCAAAACGCGGAATCTTCGTTACAACGTAGTCGATTGTTGGCTCGAAGCTTGCAGGAGTTGAACGCGTAATATCGTTTTGAATTTCGTCCAAAGTGTAGCCGAGAGCAAGTTTCGTTGCAATTTTTGCGATTGGGAAGCCGGTTGCTTTAGATGCGAGCGCGGAAGAACGAGACACGCGCGGGTTCATTTCGATTACAATAATGCGACCAGTTTGAGGGTTGATTGCAAACTGAATATTGCAACCGCCGGTATCGACGCCAACGCCTCGAATAATAGCGATACCAATATCGCGCATCTTTTGATACTCGCGGTCGGTAAGCGTAAAGCAAGGAGCAACTGTAATCGAGTCGCCAGTGTGCACGCCTACAGGATCGACGTTTTCGATTGGGCAAACAACTACGACGTTATCTTTTGCGTCGCGCATAAGCTCAAGCTCAAACTCCTTCCAGCCTTCAATGCCTTCTTCAATAAGCACTTCGTTGGTTGGAGAATAGTGAATGCCGGCTCCTGCAATGCGGTGAAGCTCTTCTTCATTATGAGCAATACCAGAGCCCAAGCCGCCCATTGTGAAGCTTGGACGTACTACTACCGGGTATCCTAAAGTTTCAACAATTTTGTCTACTTCTTCGATTGAGTGAGCAATAAAGGATTTTGCTGACTCAGCTCCAGCTTTTTCAACAACTTTTTTGAAAAGCTCTCGGTCTTCTCCGCGGTCGATTGCTTCCAAAGAAGCGCCAATAAGCTCAACGTTATATTTTTCTAGGATTCCTGCACGACCCAAATCCATTGCAGCATTAAGCGCAGTTTGACCACCAAGCGTTGGAAGAAGCGCATCAGGACGCTCCTTTGCAATAATTCGCTCCAAAATCGAAGTGTCAATTGGCTCAATATATGTTGCGTCCGCAAGTTCCGGATCGGTCATAATCGTAGCCGGGTTGGAATTAACCAAAATTACGCGAATACCTTCTTCGCGAAGAACTCGGCAAGCCTGCGTTCCGGAATAATCAAATTCTGCAGCCTGACCAATAACAATCGGACCGGAACCAATTACCATAACCGACTTAATATCAGTACGTTTTGGCATAGTAAACTTCTCTTTCCGTAAATATTAAAATCTTACTTGCTTTTTCGAGTATTACTTGCTTTTTCGAGCGTTTTCGCGCATCAATTGCACAAAACGATCAAATAGATAGGAAGCGTCGTGCGGGCCTGCTGCAGCTTCCGGATGATATTGCACTGAGAACGCTGGAATATCAAGGCATTGCAAGCCTTCTACAACATTGTCGTTCAAGTCAATATGCGAAACTAGCACGCGACCAAAGTGTCCGTTTTCGTAAGGAGATTGGACAGGGCCGTCAAGAGGTGCGTCCACAGCAAATCCATGATTGTGAGCCGTAACTTCCACTTTTCCGGTTGTAACGTCTTTTACAGGCTGATTAATACCGCGGTGACCAAACTTCAACTTGTAAGTTCCAAAGCCGAGCGCGCGACCAAGTAACTGGTTTCCAAAGCAGATACCAAAGAACGGGTAGCCTGCGTCCAAAACTTTACGCAAAAGTTCAACTTCGCGATTTGCTTGGCCAGGGTCTCCAGGACCATTTGAGAAGAATACGCCGTCTGCGTTAAGAGCTTGCAGCGATTCGAAGCTTATTGAGGAGCTTACGACGTGCACGCGGCAGCCGCGCTCAGCCAAACGGTGAGGAGTCATGGATTTAATACCAAAGTCAACTGCTACAACTGTGTAAAGCGGATCTTTTCCTTCAAAATCACCGCAAGGCTCAATCGTATACGTTTCTTTAGTGCTGACTTCATCCGTTAAGCGCAAGCCCTGCATTTGAGGAGTCTGCTTAATTTCGTCAACGAAAGAAGCAACGGTACGAAAAGCCCCGGTTGACGGATCAACCAGGGCCTTATTAGAAAAAATGCCGGCACGCATAACGCCTACCGAGCGTAAATGACGTACCAGCTTTCGAGTATCAATACCACTAATGCCAACGATACCTTGCTTTTGTAAATCGTCTTCCAAGGAACCTTCAGCTCGCCAATTGCTAACTACTGGGCTTGGCTCCTTAACCACGTAACCTGCAACCCAAATGTGGGCAGATTCTGGATCTTCATGATTCATTCCCGTATTACCTATATGTGGGAATGTTTGAACTACGATTTGTTGATCATAACTTGGATCAGTTAATGTTTCTTGATAACCAGTCATGCCCGTGGAGAACACAATCTCAGCGCGCGTAGAACCTTGCGCACCAAAAGGCTTACCAACGTAAACCTGACCATCCTCCAACACCAATACTGCATCATCACTGCCGAATCCGGCAAAGGTGTCGTTGTAATCCACCTTAACCCCCTTATGGCTTTAGGATATTCGTGGTAAGTCTACTCAGGTTGGCGGACGGGCGACGCGCCGCGCGACAACCTGCTTTCGCGCTCAGAGCGTAGCGCGCGAAAGCAACTCGGAGCGGAAACTCGCTCAGGTTGGAAGTCCAGTGGACTTCCAACGCGAGTTTCGTAGCGAGCGCGCTAACCGCGCGAGCGTCCCTCGCTCAGTGCAAAAAATCTCAAATCTCTACCTCACGAATACTTTCTTCTTGAGATTCGCCGTTAAACTTTGCCAAGCAAGCGTCCTTATCTGCCATAATCGCGCTTAGAAGTCCGTGAATAAATGCAATAGCTTCGTCGTCACTATACATTTTTGCGAGCGCAATCGCCTCGTCAATAGCAACTTTGTCTGGAATCTCATCATTAAGAAGCATTTCCCACACAGCAATGCGCAAAATATTTCGATCGATAACAGCCATTCTGCCAACTTTCCAGCCAGTCGAATAGCGGTTTAGCGTCTTGTCGATTCTGTTACGTCGCTCTCCTACGCCTCGAACAATCTCAACAGCGTACTCTGGGAGCGGAGTTTGAGCGCCAGGCTCCTTAACTCGCTCCTCAAGCAAAGAAAGAATATGCTGATTCTTCTCATCCGCCTCATACAGCGTATTCAAAGCCCTTTTACGAGCGGTAGAACGTGCCATCGTAACGCCCTTCTGTGTAACGTATAAAAATTACTTAATAAAGTTGTATCAAAAATTACGCGACCCAGCAACGAATAATCGCCACCGGGTCACTCTATAAAAATTATTTAGAAATAAATAGCTAATTTAATTAGATAACTAATTATTTTAATTAGATAATTAATTCTTTAGTTTTCACGACCAAGGTAAGAGCCGTCACGAGTGTCAACCTTCACCTTTTCGCCTTCACCCACGAAGAGTGGAACCTGGATTTCAGCACCGGTTTCCACGGTTGCAGGCTTAGTACCAGCGTTAGAACGATTGCCTTGCAAGCCTGGCTCAGTGTGAGTAATAGTCAAAATAACGGAAGCTGGAAGCTCAACACTCAAAGGAGTGCCGTCATGGAAGCTTACGATGCAGTCGGTGCCTTCAAGCAAATACTTGCTCTGCTCGCCAACCAAAACCTTAGGAATATAAACCTGGTCGTAAGTGGTCATATCCATAAAGACGAAGTTGTCGCCATCTTCGTATGAATATTGCAACGTGCGGTTATCAACGGTCTCGAACTCCATCTTCATGCCGGCATTAAAAGTCTTGTCGACAATCTTGCCCGAGAGCACGTTCTTAATGGTGGTACGCACAAAAGCAGGACCCTTGCCTGGCTTCACGTGCTGGAACTTAACGACGGTCCAAAGCTGACCGTCAAGGTTCAAAACCGATCCATTCTTAATATCATTGGTAGTCTGTGCCACGAGTTACCCGTTTCTTTCGACGTAGGCCGTTTAACGCGGCCATGTAATAAACCTTGCTAATTATGCCACAATGCCTCAACTAATTAAAATAACAACACTTTCCTAGCGCAATTAGTTGATTATTGTTTATCATTTTGATTTGAAGATTCCGGATTATTGCTGCGACCCATTGGAATATAACCGCCTTGATCATCCTTAGGATGTGGAGCATTTAACGGATACCCATTGCCATCAAGATTTGTAAAATCTGCGCTTATCTTCTTAATTTTCGCCAAATAATCTTTAATAGCATTTTGCAAATCTGTAATACACTGGTTTAATTCATCGCTGTTGTTACTGCTTTTAGCAAGAGCTTTTCCTGCAGTATCAACAACTTTTTCTAAATCGGCTTTAGCTGCACCAAAAATAGGAACATTCTTAGTTTTATCTATAAGCTCTTGACCTTGCTTAACTAATTCTAATAGCTTATTAGAAATTTCTTTTCTACCTGTTTCCAAAGCTGTTTTAGCAGATTTTACAAGAGCGTCTCCGTCTTTATTAAAAGAGTCGACTTTATCTGAAAGCTTATTTTCAACAGATGAAGAATTATCAGAATCAGTTCCAGCAGGACAGTTAGGTATTTTCTCTTTAGAATCAGATTTCGCGTAATTTAATGATGATTCAAAATCTTCAAACGCACTTTTAGCTTCATCTGAATACGAATTGAATTCAACTTTTTTAATATTAATAGCGCGAATAACGTCATCATCTGAAAGAGATTTTATAAGATTTTTTTGAGCATTAACTGCTTTTTCTCGCATTTGAATACAAGTTTTAGAAGGAGCAGAAACACTATTTTTCGGCTTGTTTTTATTGGTAGTTAAGAAGAATACTGCTGCGACTACGATTGCAACTACTATAATCGAAACAGCAACTACAGCAATAACGACTTTACTATTTTTAGAAACAGAACTATTTTGCTCTCTCATAATCAGTCATTCCACCATCTAAAAAGTAACTAAAATAGACTTTAATTAGCAGACAGAATTAGACGCTAGTTTAAAATCTACTTATAAAATACGAATCTTATAAATTCTATCATTTAAACTATTTACGCACCATATTCTCGCAAATAATTTTCAGCCCTACTACTTAGATTATGGATTTATAGATTATTTTTCAACAAATTCAACAGTTTTGAAACAAATTCAGCAACGTCATCTTTATCTGCACTTTTTGTTAGAACAGACACTCCGATCCTATTCTTGCCCTTCTTAAGAATCAAGAAATAGTTATAAACATTCTTAATTCCTTGACCACGATGAGCCATAACCTCTATGCCGTCTGGAACATTCACGCCATCAGCAGAAATATCGTAACCCGTTGCATTGGCAATAGTCGAATTTTGCATAGCTTTTGAAAGCATCATCGCAGCATCATGAGAAGAAGTAAGATTTTCGTGACCATCGTTCGATGCATCAACATCACCATATTTGCGAGTAAAAGATGTATTTGAATAGCCATTATCTGACAGCCATTGATCTAATCCGTCTATGCCACCTTGATCATCTAAAAGCTCATTAGCGGAGTCATTACTCATTGTCTTAATAACATCTTCACACTTATCTTCATAATCATGCTGTTGATTGTCCTTAGTATAAAGAACAACAGGGAAATAAAAACCTACAGCAGGGAATGTTTTACGAGAATTAGAAGACTCATACAATATGCCCTTCTTGCCAGAAATTGCTACAGACACGCTATTATTTGAAGCAAAATTGTTTACTAATTTATTGATTTTTTTAGTATTGAGCTTTTCACTCGCGCCAACAGCGTTATCCTTATCGCTGCTAGCATCGCTATCTTCATCGTCTGAATCTAAATCATCATTGGTTAGAACATGCTGCTTAGATCTATTATTCTTTGATTTTGATGATTTTAATTCAGTTTTATTATTTGATTTAGCTGTTCGCGCATTATTTACATACCACCATGCACCAGCACCTATAACCAAAACACAGGAAATAATAGCGGCTATTAAAGTAATAATTACTTTCTTCTTGCGCTTATCCTCATCTGAATGAGAATAATTAGCCGGAGCTTCGCCTTGCGCATAAGATGAATTATTCATAGAAGATTGTTCGCTCGAAGAACCCATAATAGGAGAACCTGAAACGCTTAGATTATCCGGTAAAGCTTCCTGCGCATGAAATACAGTAGTAGGAGCTTCGTTAGTAGGCAATTCGTATTGTTGATTTTGGATTGCTGACTCGGCTGCTGGCGTAACTTCTAAAAGCGCTCCGCAAGTATTGCAAAACTTGCTATTATCAGCATTTTTATTACCACATTGCGTGCAGAACATATTCTTCCTTTAAATAAATACATCTATTGCAACGCATTATTTTACACCCGCTTACAATAGATTACTTATCAAAAATCATACTTCATTAAAACTTAAAAAACTTATATACTACTTTTATGAAACTTCTTGGCAATATTGTGTGGCTGATATTCGGCGGTCTTTTCATTGCTGCAAGCTGGTTATTTATGAGTTTCCTTCTTTGCATAACCGTTATTGGCATACCATTAGGCATTCAAGCATTCAAAATGGCAAAGCTCACGCTCACACCATTTGGAAAACACGTTATTTACCAAGGCGGCACTAGCACAATTTGGAACATACTATGGATTGTATTTTTCATTGGGCCAATGCTTGCATTAGGCTATATCGTTTCAGGATTCATTTGCTGCTGCACAATTGTTGGCATTCCATTTGGCATACAATCTTTCAAAATGGCAAAACTTGCGTTGTGGCCGTTTGGTTCCGAAATTGTAGAGGATAATTACGCACCATACGTGCGCAAGTAGTCTGCAGCGCGCGAAGCTAATTCCTCATCCATAACTGGCTTACCGTCAGCATTAGTGAGTTTTTGAGCTGCAGCGAAAATTTCGCGCACATTAGCAATTGGCAAAACCGGGAAGCCAAACTCCTGCTCTACTGCTTTTACTGCAGAAAGCTCACTGTCTTTCGTGCGTTCCATTCTGTCTACTGCCAAAATCAATCCAACAACTTGCACATTCGCTTCCGCTTTAAGCTTTGGCAAAGTTTCGCGAACTGCAGTTCCAGCGGTCATCACGTCGTCAACTAACAGAACTTTCATGCCGTCTTTTAGCGGTTTTCCAACCATAATTCCGCCGTCGCCGTGATCCTTTCGCTCTTTGCGATCGAAAGTAAAGCCGACTGGCATATTGTGATTATTCGTCAAAGCCATTGCCGTAGAAACTGCCAACGGAATGCCCTTATAAGCAGGACCGAAAACAGTGTCGATATCTTTCGGAAGTTTGCCATCTTCGATTGCTGCAACAACGCGCTCAGCGTAGTATGCACCTAGGCTCGCGATTTTCATTCCGTCGTCAAAAGCGCCAGCGTTAATAAAATAAGGTGATTGACGACCAGATTTCAGTGTAAAGTCACCAAATTTAAGCGCGCCTGAATCAAGCAAAAACTTTGTAAAACGTTCATCTAATTCTGCCATAATTAACTCTCTTTCTTAAAATAATTTTAAATACTTTCTAAATACGCTTACTTTCTTAATTTCAGCGCCAAGTCTTTCCTTCAGCAAGCAAAGAAGCAAGCTTTGGACGAGAATCAAGCAAATCGTCAAGCTCACGAGCAATGCGAATAGGAGCAGTAGGATCCACCAAAGCCGCCGCACCAACTTCTACAGCATTCGCGCCAGCATACAAGTATTCCAAAGCTTTTTCGCCAGAATCAATGCCGCCAATACCAATAATTGGAATATCTGGCATAGCTTGACGAACTCGCCACACGAATCCAAGTCCAATCGGGAAAATCGCAGGGCCGGAAACGCCACCCGTACGGTTTGCAATAATCGGCTCACCGGTTCGAATATCAATTCGCAAACCAACAAGCGTATTAATCATACTTAAAGCGTCCGCTCCAGCATCAACAGCAGCTTTGCAAATCGAGACGATATCCGTCACGTTTGGCGTCATTTTTACAATCATTGGCTTATCTGTCATTGCGCGAAGTCGCTTAATTAAGCGGTGTAACGCAACCGGATCCGTGCCGACGCTCATTCCGCCGTGAGTCACGTTTGGGCAGCTTACGTTAATTTCGAGCATGTCTGCAGCAGAATCCGCGAGCTTTTCAACAACTTGCGCATAATCGTCGTCACTGTGACCTGCAACATTAGTAATAACAAGCGCTCCCATTTTCTTTAATTTCGGAAGCTCGTCTACTAAATAGTGGTCGACGCCAGGATTTTGCAATCCGACTGCGTTTACCATGCCGGATGGAGACTCTGCAGTGCGCGGAGAAGGATTTCCTTCCCAAGGAACAGGAGAAACGCCTTTTGTGCAAATTGCGCCGAGCTGGCTTACGTCGTAAAAGCGTCGGCAAGCTGCAAGCTGGAAAGTTCCAGAAGCTGTTCCAACCATGTTTTTCCATTTAACGCCTGCAACTTGAGTTGGATGTTTCCAAACGTGGCTAGTGTCAAAGCCAAAAGTTTCAGCGGAATTTGTTGCGGAATTTGTTGCGCAATTTGCGTTATTTACAGAATTATTTTCGGCATTATTTACAGCACTCATATTTTTTACTCCCAACCCAAACGATTCGCATCAAAAACAGGACCGTCGTTGCAAACTTTCAGCCTGCCTTCTAAAGTGTCAACAACGCAAGCAACGCAAGTTCCGTATCCGCATCCCATACGCGCTTCTAAACTGAGCTGGCACTCAATATTTCTTTCATGCGCCCAGTGAGCTACGGCTTTCATCATAGGCAAAGGACCGCAAGACAAAATAACAGTTGGCAAATCGTCGTCGAAATCAAAATGCTTAACTTTTTCAAGCTCGTCTAGCAGCGTAATAACAGTTCCTTCAGCATTCGTAATACTGTGTACGTCTGAAATATATTCTTTCGTTAAATCATCTGCAAAACGCTTGTTACGGTAGCCAAGCACTGCCGTTACGCTGGAATCTTCACGCTTTGAAAGCGCTTGAGCAGCACACAAAATAGGTGGCACGCCCAAACCGCCACTAACCAACACATAATGTGCAGGTTTGGAAATATTAAAACCTAATCCCAAAGGCCCAAGAGCGTCAACGCTATCTCCTGGCTTAAGCTCAGCAAACTTAGCAGTGCCTTTGCCAATCACAGCAAAAATCAAAGTAAAAGTATCGCCTTCTACGCTTGCAACTCCAAAAGGACGCGGAAGCATAGCAGTTGGGTCAGGGGAATACAAGTTCACAAATTGTGCAGGAGCAGCTTTTTTAGCAATCTCAGAATCTCGCAAAGTTAAACGGTACACGCCTTCGTCTAGCTTCTCATTATTGAGCACTTCTACAGCTCTACGCCCCCAAAGGCGCGAATATTTTGCATTATTGCTTTCGTCTGCAGAACTTGAGCCGGAAGAATCAAAAGCGTCTTCACGTAACGTAATTATGGCGTTTCCAGAGGCTTTTCGCGTTGGAATAAACATGCCATCACTCATGTGGTTTCCCCTACCCTTGTATGTGTTTTGTACCGTTGCGTTTTATTTTTAATTTTAATTATATTTTTAGTTATATTTATTTTAGTTATACATTCTAGCGATACACTGCATTGCGCAAGTCGTCACGCATGTTTTTCGCAGCAACAGCTGCAGAATCACGCACAATATCGAGAATGTCATCGAGAGACATATGCCGTTGATTTTTAGCGTAATCTTCAGACTTTTTCCAAGCAGCAATAATACCGCGCGAAGAATTTACAATAGCACCTTCAGAGTTTGCATCAAACATTCCAGCAACATCTTGAGCCGTACCGCCTTGAGCGCCATAGCCTGGAACAAGGAAGAAAGTGTGCGGCATAATCTCGCGCAAATGCTTGCCCTCCTCCGGATGCGTGGCACCTACAACTGCACCAACCTTAGAATAGCCATGCTTGCCAATGCTTGAAGCACCCCAGTTCTCAATCAAATCAGCCATATGCTCATACACTGGCTTGCCATCTTGCAAAATAAGCTCCTGCAGCTCTTTGCTAGAAGGATTCGAGGTGCGAAGCAGTACAAAAATGCTTTTATCGTGCGCTACTGCTTCATCGATAAAAGGCTTCACACCATCCGAACCCATATAAGGGTTTACTGTAAGCGAATCTTCATGCCAAACGTCAAGATTTTTAGAACTTTTTAGAAGATTTTTAAGAGATTGCGGCACCGCGTTGCTATTAGTGGCGTCGTCTTCAAAATATGAAGAAAGATTAGCGAAACCGCTTAAATGAGCAGCATACTGACCAGCTGTAGAGCCAATATCTCCGCGCTTTGCGTCACCTATTACAACTAATCCTTGCGATTTTGCGTACTCGCAAGTCATTGCGTACGTGTCCATTCCAGCGGAACCGAGAGCTTCGTACATTGCAATTTGCGGCTTTACAGCCGGCACAAAATCTGCAACCGCGTCGATAATAGCGCGATTAAACTCAAAATAAGCTGTAGCTAAAAGCGTTGGCAGCGCATCCTCGCCTTCTACTTCTTGCAAAACTTCGTCCGCAAGAGAGCTAATAATTTCCACAGGCACAATTCCAGGCTTAGGGTCCAAGCCCACAACACTAGGATTTTGCTTGACTGCAATCGCTTCAATAAGTTCGTCCATAATTTACTACCATTCCAAATTTATATTTAATCAATCACATTCTCGAGAAAGCAATTTCTGAACCAATAATCGTCGCAACCGGCCTTCCTGTAAGTTGCCATCCATCAAAAGGAGTATTTCGAGCTTTTGAGTGGAACAAATTTGCGTCAACCGCCCAATTTTCGCGCATATTAATCAGCACTAAATCAACGTTTTCAGGGTGCTCAGTAATACTTAAACGCAGCGTTCGCTTGTTTGCGCATCGCGAAGAAATATTAAGCAAAGCCGCAATATCAGTAGGTCTTCTGCTCATCAATTGCATTGGATTTACTGCCATCAATTCGATTAAATGCTTGTCATCCGTATACCCGGCTTCTACAAGCACTTTTCTGCAAACGCCATACGCGCACTCAAGCCCAATAATTCCGTTAGGAGTGCTTGCAAAATCTCCCGACTTTTCTTCCGCAGTGTGAGGCGCGTGATCTGTTGCAATCATGTCAATTGTGCCATCCGCAATAGCAGCGAGCGTTGCTTGACGATCCGCTTTTGAACGAAGAGGAGGATTCATTTTAGCCATCGCGCCATATCGCAAAACATCCTCATCACACAAAGCTAAATAGTGAGGCGCAGTTTCACACGTAATTGGCAAGCCCGCTTTTTTCGCTTTACGAATCGCTTCAAAAGCTGCCGCCGTGCTCACATGCTGGAAATGCACGTGTACGCCAGTTTCTTTGGCTGCATCAATATCTCTTTGCACAATTGCAAGCTCAGTAGAAGCTGGAATTCCACCAACACCAAGCATTTTTGCAATCGGGCCCTCGTTTACAGCTCCCGTATCATGATGCTCACAATGCTCAACGAAAGGCAAACCAGTTTGTTTTGCCATCGCTAATACATCTCGCAAAATCGGTTCGGGCACTGCAGCACCGTCGTCGCTTATAGCAGTAATCGGGTGCTTTTTCATAGGAGAAGTTTTTTCGTCGTCGTCGATTCCAGCAACATACTTTTTCCAAAGCTCAATATTGCTTGGCTTTAAACCTTTACGTCCCAATGATGCACACACGCTCAAATCGTAGCGAACTGGCAATTTTACGCCGTAAATGCAACCATAACGCTGCAAATAGTCAACTACATTTTCTACATCAAATGGAGCATCTTCCCAGGGCTCGCCGTCAAGAGCTGGAACAGTATTTGGCATAATCAAAACTTGCGTATAACCGCCAGCCGCCGCAGCCTCACTGCCGGTCATCATTGTTTCTTTTGCTGTTTGCCCTGGATCTCTAAAATGCACATGCGGATCTGCAAAACCAGGAGCAACAACCCAATCGCTTGCGTCAATGTCGCCAGTAACGCGCGCATTCTGCTCTATAAGGGCATCCTGACGAACGCCATCAACAATAAGATCAATACGTTCGCCAGTATCCCACACAGAGATATTGCGCAAAGTTAAGGTGCCTGATTCGTTCATTTCACTCCTGGTTTTGCGTAATTTTTACAGTTATACAATAATATTATTAAATTTTTTACTTAGTTTCTGCTTCTTCGTCGCAATACATGCAGCGATACTCATGCCTTACGGAATCAGCTTTGTAGAACTTGCGTTTAAGAGTTAGTTCGCTGTTTGTTATGCAACGAGGATTCGGGCAAGTAAGATTTTCAGGCGCATTCACGTCCGTCACATGCACGCGAGGATCCGCCAAAGAAATTCCGTGCGCGTCAACCGCTTGCAATTCGTCTTCTGGAACGTTCACAAAATCGGTTGGCTCGTAGCCGCAAAGCTCGTCGCCAAGAACGGAACTTTCCAAAGCCATGCGCATAAGCATACCGTTTTTAACCTGCTCAAAGTATGCTGCGCGAGGATCGTCGTCAACGTCAACAGCAATCTCGTTAATTCGAGGAAGCGGATGCAGCACAGGCATATGCGACTTTGCTTTTTGCAACTTTTCTTCCGTCAAAATGTACGTGTCACGAAGCCGCAAGTATTGCTCGCGATCCGTAAAACGCTCTTCTTGCACGCGAGTCATGTAAAGCACGTCAAGCTTGCCAATAACTTCCATCAAGTCGCGAGTTTCCTCGTAAGTACACGAAGGCGTATCATCAATGCGGTCGATTACGTACTGAGGAGTTTTAAGCTCATCCGGGCTAATCAGCACAAAATGAACGTTTCCAAAGCGGCACAAAGTTTCAATAAGCGAGTGAACTGTGCGTCCGTAAGTTAAGTCGCCACACAAGCCAACAGTCAAATTATTAAGGCGACCGAAACGCGCAAGAATAGTTGCCAAGTCTGCAAGAGTTTGAGTTGGATGCATGTGACCGCCGTCGCCCGCGTTAATAATAGGCGTGCTCACAGCTTGAGTTGCAACAAAAGCAGCACCCTCCTTTGGGTGACGCATTGCAACAACATCAACATAATTAGACACGACTTTCAAAGTATCGTTTACAGTCTCACCTTTGCTTGCGCTAGAAAGTTGCGCGCCTGCAAAGCCGATTACCTTGCCTCCTAAACGCAGCATTGCTGTTTCGAAGCTTAAGCGAGTGCGCGTGCTCGGCTCATAAAAAAGAGTGGCCAACACTCTGCCATCGCAAGTGTGAGCCACTTCTTTACGGTGCGAATCAATGTATCGCGCTTTGTCTAAAAGCATTCGTATTTGCGCAGTTGAAATATCGTCTAATGTAACAACACTTTTGCCCGCTAGAGAATTTGCAATTGAGCTTAGAGAAAAAGTTTGATGTAAAGAACTAGAAATTGCGTTCGTCATAATAAGTACCGCTCACCTTCCGTCAATTGGCAAGACGGTCGCAACCACACGCGACCTACGCAATTTTACTGATTAGCGTTGACGAATCTATATACGGAGTGGTGACATACTAGCATTTTCTGCATCTTGAGTAACAAGAATATTAAAAGAACTCATTACAAGCCCTTTTCTAACTCAGCAAAAACATCCGCATATGGGCGTGCTAAACCAGAAACTGACTGCTTATAACTATGCATAAGTTTTGCAGAAAAATCAGTAGATAATAATTCGTCATTTTCTTCTAAATTTTCACTACTGACTGCTTGTTTTATAGGTGCAGAAACATCAGCATAAAAAACTGAAGAGTTAGCTCTTTCTTTTACATCATTACTCATTACTGCATTTTTCATTAAAATCACCTCCCGTCCTGTAATTATATCCTAAAGAAGAGAATGCAACAATAAACGCAAATCGTACTAAGATGACGCAATTACGCCATAACGCCTAGCGAGCGTAGAAAAGGCGAGACATGATTTCGCGGCACTGACGCATGGTTGCTAGAAGATCGTTTTCAAAAACGCGGCCCTGGTTAGGCTCGTAACCAAGGTAAGTTGCAATTCCGCCCAAAGAATACGAGTCAGTTGGAATAATATCTGCGCGAGCCATTGAGCCAGACCACAAGAAGTTTGCGTTGCGCACTGCAGAACACATATGCCAGCAGCGGCTTAAAACTTCAGCATCCTCGTCGCTTATAAAATGCTCAGATTGCAATGCTTTCAACGCTTGCATAGTTCCAACTACTCGTAAAGACTTATGCTTTGAAGCATATTGCAATTGCATCAATTGCACGGTCCACTCAACATCGCTTAAACCGCCACGACCAAGCTTCAAATGCCTATCCCTACTCACACCTCGAGGCAAACGCTCCGCTTCCATGCGCGCTTTAAGCTTACGAATTTCAGCAAGCTGAGATTCACTAAGAGGATTTGCAGCGTAACGCAATTCGTTCACAACGCCATCAAGCAAAGCATCCGCCAACTTTTTAGAACCTGCAGCAAAACGCGCTCGCAACAACGCTTGATGCTCCCAAGTGCTAGCCCACTGACGATAATAATTTTCGCAAGATTCTAGCGAACGAACGAGCGGACCGTCTTTTCCTTCCGGACGCAAATCCAAATCGACCATGATTTTTGGTTCAAGCGTAAGAGGACCTTGCAAAATATTGCGCAAAATATCTACAGTTTTTTGCGCAAAGCGGTGAGCTGCGTTTAAATCGCAATCTTCACCAACCGGCTTGTAAATTACCATAATGTCTGCGTCAGAACAGAAGTTTACTTCTCTACCGCCGTAACGACCTAAAGCAATAATAGCAATTTCAGCTTGAGGAGCATTCAAATTCATTGCTGACACAGCTTCACGCATAGACCATTGCAAAGTCGCATCTAAAATAGCATCAAACACGTCACTCATTGCAAGCATAGAAGTATCGTCGTCAATAAGACCACACATCCAAGCTAAAGCAACTCGCTCAATTTCCTGCCGGCGAAGAGCACGCAAAGACTGCGCAAAATCCGCAATATTACTTGCATAACGCGCAACCATTGCACTAGTTTGCATGTCGAGACTTGCCCTATCGCGCGCAGATAACGCTTCGTCGTCACCAAGCCAAGTAATAGACTGCATCGACTGCATCATAGCGTCGCCAAGATATCGAGAATCCGCCAAAACGTGGCAAAGACGCTGAGCTGCGGAAGGAGAATCACGCAAAAAACCAAGATACGTGTTCTTTCCGCCAAAACGCTCCGCAAGACGCCTCCACGCAAGCAAACCCATATCTGGATTCTGCCCGTCGCCAAGCCACTTCAACACTGCCGGAAGCAGAATCCTATGAATTTTAGCAGCCCTAGAAAGCCCCTCCGTAAGCGCTTCAACATGCAACTGTGCTGCACGAGCATCCGCAAAACCAATAGAAGCAAAGCGCGCGCGAGCAGCCTCCGGCGAAAGTACAATAGGATCCGCATCCGTTTGAGCGTTAATAGGAAGCATCGGACGGTAGTAAATATCCTTATGCAAGTGCCGAATTTCACGACGAGCTTTATCAAAACGCGCAACCAACTCTTCCGGACGAAGCCGCACAGCACGAGCAAGACGGCAAATCTGCTCATTATTATTAAGCTGCTCTGTAGAAATTGTGCGCGCACGATCCAAACCGCCGTTTCCTTGCGCACCCAAATCTGGGAACAAATGCGTGCGATGCATACTCCACATTTGCTGACGATGCTCAAGAACGCGCTCAAAACGGTAGTGTTCTGCCAAAAGCGCCGCCTGAGACCTAGAAACGTAGCCACCTTGAGCCAACGCTTGCAAAGCAGAAATAGTATCCCTTACGCGAAGCGACTCATCCTCACTTCCGTGCACAAGCTGCAGCATTTGCACAGTAAACTCAACGTCACGCAAGCCACCGCGACCAAGCTTCATATCCAAATCGCGTTGAGAAGCCGGAATAAGCGACTCCACACGCTGACGCATATGCTGACAGTCAGCTACAAAATGCTCACGACCAGAAGCCTTCCAAATAAACGGCTCTACCATATCGCGATAAGCTTTTCCAAGATCCGCATCCCCTGCTGCAGGGCGCGACTTCAAAAGCGCTTGAAACTCCCAGCTACTCGCCCACTTCTCATAATATTCCCTATGAGAATCAAGCCTACGAACAAGAGGACCATCCTTACCTTCCGGGCGAAGCGCAGTATCAATCTGCCAAAGTGGAGGCTCCACAGAGCCCATAACCACCGACTGGCATACTTTTTGCAAAACCATCGCCATAGAAGCACCAACGCGCAAAGCAGCGTCCTGATTCTGCTTGTTGCCGGAGTCCGCAGGCTCCACAACGTAAATCAAATCGATGTCGGAAACGTAGTTAATTTCTTGCGCACCAAGCTTACCCATAGCAATAATCGCAAATCTGCATGCGGAAGAACCAGTAACCTGACCGCGCGAAATAGACAACGCTGCCTCTAGAACAGCATCCGCCGCGTCGGAAAGTTTGCGACTAATATCTGGCTGCACTTCAACAGGGTCTGCGCTCGCTAAATCAGCTGCCATAATTGCAGCAACATGCTCACGGTAGCGCGCACGAAGCGCAGAAACTGCTTGCGCAAAGCCGAGAGATGTTAAGTAAATTGTGTTGGAATCGCTGCTTTCAGAAGCAACAACTGTTGCAGTATACGCTTGTATTGCTTCGAGTAGGTCTTTTACGCGCTCTTCCCTAGTCATTGCAAAAAGATGATTCGGGTCGTTTGCCGCGGCTTTTATAAGATTAGGTCTTGTGCGCATAAGCATTGCAAGCGCGTTAGACGCACCTAATACTTGCATTAGGCTTGTTAATGAGTCAGATATTTGCGAATTTGAAGTTGAAATATTATTTATTATTTCGGGGTATGCTTCACTTAAATCTTGCAATGAAAGCAATGCAGAATCTGGATCTTCAACTGTAAGCGCGCTTCTTAGCAATGTTTCAAACGATATTTTATTGCAGTTTTTGCGTATTGCCATCATTGCGCAACGTGCAGCATCCGGGCGAGAAAAGCCGGCTTTAATAAGGCTTCTTGAGGTGAGTGCGGAAGAGTTTGTGCTGCTTTCGTTGCAGTTGGTTTCAGTAGTTGCACTATCTGTTATGTTCGCACTTTCCATACCGCAACTTTACACTGTGGTAATGTACAAAAATCCCTCGCGGATTATCGTAGGATAACCTGCGAGGGATTACTTAGTTATGAGCGAGACTACTCGTTGGAATGCTTGCGGCGGCGAGAAGCAACGCCAGCAGCACCAAGTCCTGAGAATACTGCAGCAAGACTTGCAAACAAGCCAGTTGCAGCACCAGTCTTAGCAAGACCACTAGCATTACCGGAAGCGCCAGAGGCATTACGCCACGCAGCCTTAGCAGCCTGAAGCTTCCTCAAAGCCTCATCAACCTGAGCCTGAGTAGCATTCTTATCAGCAAGCACACGCTTAGCTTCAGCCAAAGCACTCACGTAAGCTTTAGCAGCAGCAGTGTTCGACTTAGACGCAGCAGAAGAATCCGCTTCAGAATTATTAACTTCGACTTGCAAAGCAGACTTATCAACCAAAGCACTCTGAGAATCACTAGTATCAAAACCATCCCCAGCATCAGCATCGGTATCATAGCCGCTACCGCTACCAACACCACTGCCAGCGCCAAACGGGTGATTAAGCTTATACTTAGCAGCCTGAAGCTTTCTCAAAGCCTCATCAACCTGAGCCTGAGTAGCATTAGGATCGTTAAGTACGCTGTCAGCTTCAGCCAAAGCCTTCTTATAAGCCTCAATATCGTCGCGTTTGCCAATAATGAAGTACAAAGACTTACGGAACTTAGCATCATCATCAGCCTCATCCTGAAGCTTAGACTTATCAGTCTTATTAGAATCAGTAAGCTTCTTCTTAGCATCCTGAAGCTTCTTCAAAGCCTCATCAACCTGAGCCTGGGTAGCATTAGCGTCGCCAAGAACCTTGTTAGCGTCTTCGAGAGCCTTCTTGTAATCCTCAAGAGCCTTCTTAGACTCGTCATCACCATTAGCTTGAGCATTCTGATACTCAGGAGTCTTGGTGAAATCAGAATCCTTACCAGCCTCAGCAGTCAAATCAGACTTATTAGTCTTGTAGCCGTCAGTAATCTTCTTCTTAGCGGCTTTCAAGACATCTAGAGCAGCGTCAACTTCTTGCTGAGTTGGGATGTCCTTTTCTCCAGGCTTTGGCTTACCGTTCTCATCGAACTTGCCAAGAAGGTCATTAGCTTTCTTTAGAGCATCTTTGTACGTTTGTACATCTTTTTTGCCGTCAGCATCCGTTTTAGCAAGTGCATTCTGGTACTCAGCAGAGTTTTCGAACTTATCTTTGTCTTCCTTTGCTCCGCCGTCGTCATTAAGCTCTTTGGTTTCTTTCTTAAGAGCGTCAACTTTGGTCGTAAAGGCGTCATCGATAGCTTGCTTTGCCTTCTTCAAAGCTTCAAGAGCAGCATCAACCTGCTTCTGTGTTGGCTTTTTATCTGGATCAGCATTCGGATCGGTACTGTTTACCTGCGCAATCAAGTCTTGTGCAGCCTTCAGCTTCTTGTTGTAATCTTCCAGCTTCTTAGTTGCGGAACCATCTTTCTTTGCATCCTCTTCAGATTCAGCGTTCTTCTTTGCAAGCGCGTTCTTGTACGCAACCGACTCTTCAAACTTAGGAGTTACAGGCTGACCCTTGTCATCCTTATCGCCGACTTCGTTTTCAAGCTTGTCGGTCTTGGTCTTGTAGCCGTTGGTAACTGCGTCCATTGCTTCTTGCAAGGTCTTAAGAGCAGCATCAACTTCCTTCTGAGTCTTGCCAGTTGGATTATCAATGATGTCCTTGGCCTTCTTCAAAGCACTGTTTGCTACGGCATCATCGAGAGCTTCTACGACTTTTTTAGCTGCGTCTTTCGTATTTTGATCAGCCTTCTGATCATCTTTAAGATCTACCGCATTCTTATACTCAGGAGTCTTCTTAAAGTCGCCACCTGCAAAGTCTTTAGCAGAAGTCAACGGCTCAAGATTGGTCTTGTAGTTGTCAGTAATCTGCTTCTTAGCTGCTTTAAGAGCATCGAGTGCATCATTAATTTCTTGCTGCGTTGGATGCGAACTGTTCTTAGCACCCGGATCTGTAGGATTAGCAGCCTTTACAAGATCGCGAGCTTTCTTGAGCGCATCCTTGTAAGCCTTGACATCGTCATTATCCTTGTTGCCTTCTACCTTCTTGTCGTCGGCATTCTTGAACTCTGGAGTGTTCTCGAAGTCGCTTTCAGTAACAGCAGGAGCATATTCAGCAGTAGACTTATTAATTTCTTTTTCAAGATCAGTAGTAACAGTCTTGTACTTCTCAATCTCAGTGCGAGCAGCGTCAAGATTCTTCAAAGCCTCGTCAATCTGCTTCTGAGTTGGCTTAGCGTCAAGCGGTGTATTGCTCTTAGGGTCGTGCTTTGCAAGCAAGTCCTGAGCTTCAACTAATGCCTTGTCGTATGCCTTCTTAGCTTCCTTAGCAGCGTTATTCTTCTCGGTATCTTCAACTAACTTAGTTTGGTCAGTTTTATCTGCCTTCATGAAGTGAGGATCGGAGGCGTTGCGGTATGCGTCGGAGGTAACAGTACCTTCGGTAGCAGGTGTGTTACTCTGCTTCTCTTTACCGTGCTTTTCAACGCTGCTCTTCAGCGCTTCAACGTTAGTATCTTGAGCCTTAAGAGCATCACGCTTCTCATTAAGCTTCTTAAGAGCCGCATCCACCTGCGCCTGGGTAGCGGTTGGATCCGTCAAGAGCTTCTTAGCCTCAGTAAGCGCATCGTCATAATCCTTAGCCTTCTGCTTGATGGCGTCATATCCAGAAGTATCTTCCTTGCCATCAGTACCCAGCTTGTGCGGATCTTTAGCATTCTTATACGCCGGATCCTTCTGAGTATCAGTATCCTTGTTGATGGATTCCAACAGCTTATCGGTCTTGGTTGCAAACTTATCCAGTGCCTTCGCCGCTTCGTTCATTTCCTTAATGATATCGTCAACATCCCTGTTCAGCGGCTCACCGTTTTTGTGCGCCTGAATGTCTTTCAGGTAGTCCTTATCGTTAAGGTTGCCGTTCTTCTTAGGGGTATTCGTATCAGGAATATCCTTACCATCTGCTTGATCTTTCGGAAGCGTGTTAGTAAGCGCCTTATGCAGCTTCTCTACTGCGGCGTCATACTTCTTTTTAGCTTCTTTTGCTTCTTCGCTCGCATCATCTGCGGACACATTCTTGTAGGCTGGGCTCTTTTGTATTGCAACGTCATTAAGCGCAGCAGCCGAAAGTCTGCTGGTGTCGGTTGCATAGGTGTCGATAATCTTGCGCGCAGCAATTAGCTGATTCTGAACCGCATTAACCTTATCCTGCGTTATAGAACTGTTCGGCTTATTAAGCTCCGTCATCAAGTCTTTTGCAGCGTGATAAGCATCGTTGTAGGCTTTGAAGTCCTTCTTTGCCTGCTCATCACCTGCTTGCGCCTTATCAAAAGCGTTAAAGTACGCAGGCATCAAATAACCACTGAAGTTGTCAGCAAGAGCTTGCGCAAGGTCAGTTGACTTTGTTTGATAGGTATCAGCATGAAGTGCTGTTTCAGCATCTTCAAGCGCATTCTTTGCTTTATCTACATCGGCCTTTGTAGCGTTCTCGTCACCAAGCACTCTCTTAGCTTCTGCGAGTGCGTCGTCGTAATTCTTAACGGCTTGTTGAGCGGCGGCGTCTCCCGTCTTATTCTTTGCGTTCTTGTAGAACACACTTTGCTTGTTGGCATCGTTTGGATCGGGGTTATCGAAGCTCTTTTTCACAGCAGCATCCAAAGGAGCTTTGTTGGTTGCGTTAGCGTCGAGAACCGCTTTAGCCTTCTTAAGATCATCAATAGCCTTGTTTACTTCCTTCTGGGAAGCGTTTGGATTGGCCGCAACCTCGCCCGCCTTCTTTACAGCGTTGTCGTATGCTTCGCGCTGCTCAGTAGTAGAGTTTTGGTAAGTAGGGTCGGCGGTCTTAAGCTTCGCTTCACCTTGCTTATCAACATCTCCCGTGTTCACCTTGCCATCCGTGGCAATCGCTGCACTCAACCCATCTTTATTAGTGGTAAATTCGTTAAGCTTCTTGCGAGCCTCATCCAACTTAGCCTTCGCGTCGTCGACAGCCTTCTGCGTAGCGTTCTTGTCTTCCTTTAACGTCTTAGCGTCTTCAAGAGCCTTGTCGTAGGCTTTCTTGGCTTCCCTAGCGGCTTTGTTCCTGGCTTCGTCAGTTTTACCATCAGCTGTCTTAAAGTCAGGGTCGCTTACGTTCTTGAACTGATTCGTTGCTTGCGTACCAGTTGCAGCGGTAGTACCTTGAGCCGCTTTACCATTGGCTTCAATCGAAGTGTTCAGCCCGTCCTTGTTGGTGTCAGGACCATCAAGTTCGGCACGTGCCTTATTAAGATTAATCGTTGCGTTGTCGATTTGAGCCTTCTGCTCTTCGGTAAGCTTCGACTCGTCGGTATCCTTCACAGAGTCATACAGTGTCTTTGCAGTTTGCAACGCCTTATCGTACGCCTCTTTCTTCTTATCAGAAGCGTTGTAATAGGCTGGCTGCGTTGGAACTTCTTTGCCCTCAACAGGAACAGTCGTGTGACCATCAACCGACTTCTTCAAATCACTTGTCTTGTGATTCGTTTGCGGCACAAAGATAACGTTAATCGCCTTCGCTGTGTTGCCTGGGTTGCGACCCTGCTCCAAATACACGTCCTTGTAGTATGTCATTTCATACGGCTGAACGAACAAGCGCGCTTTGTAGATTTTGCCCTTTTTGCCGGCTACCTTTACCGAACCGGCTTCTGGATCCCATGAATACGAACCAGCTTCTGATAAATTATCACCGAGTTTTTCGTCGGAATGGCTCACCTTTTGGTTGCCTATCCAGTATGGACCGCTCATATTGCCCAGCGAAAGATCGCCTGTTGGTTCGTCACCTTTAAGCGCATAGTGCATGTGCGACTTGCGAGGTTTACCATTTGAACCTTCGTGGTCGAGATTCTCGCCGCCTTGAAGTTCGCGCAAACCAGCCTGCTGATCTTTCGGCGTAGCTTTCAAAAGTTTAATAATATCGTCAGTTTTAAGCTCTTTAGCAGCCGTTGGATCGTAGCGATAAATAATAGTGGTATGACTATCGTTGCTCCACGATAAACCTTCGTCAGAGTCGCGACCGTCAAGCTTATTCTTAGTATTGTCCCACGAAACGTCGTAATCTTTGCGGATA
Organism: Gardnerella phocaeensis; assembly: GCF_048545075.1. Lineage (NCBI taxonomy): Bacteria > Bacillati > Actinomycetota > Actinomycetes > Bifidobacteriales > Bifidobacteriaceae > Gardnerella > Gardnerella phocaeensis. The sequence continues at coordinate 63,315 of NZ_JBKQXS010000002.1, forward strand.
TCTACAAGGCGCGTTAATTTATTTTGTTTTACGTCAGAAGTAAACTCAGCATAGGCTTTATCGGTCTTGATCTTAACGGTAATCTTATTTTCCGCCTGACCGTTTGAAATGCCCTGATTAGCTTTACCAGCTCCAGTAGTGTCGCCCGTAAGATACGAGAGTGTAATTTGATCTGTGCTGGTAAGGTCAAGATCTTTGTTATTTTTGTTTGCGTCGAGAATCGACTGCTTAATGCGTTCAAGCTCGGCATTGGAGTAGCCAAGTGGGTTGTAAACAACGGTTGCTTTGTCATTTGCAGGAACGCTAATCTGATTTTCTTCAAGCTTCTTCAGCACGAGGTCTTTGAGGGCGATCTTAGGAGCGTCGTTTTCATCCACGCCGTCGAAGTGGATTACAGCATTACCATCTGCATCAAACGTGATTTTATCGGTAGTTACGCCGTTAATCTTTGCAAGCTTCTTTGCGATTTCTTCCTTAACTTCAGCCGAAGGATTAGTCGGGTCTTCAACAATCGGCTTATCAATGCGATCATCGTAGCGCGCAACGGTAAGCGGAATATCCCCGGACTTAAAGCCCAAATCCGTAACCATATAGGTGTTAAGAGTCTTCGCACCAACTACGTAAGTCTTATCTTTTGCGCCTTGAGCTGAGGTTTCCTTATTAATAGCATTAAACGTAGTCTTGTCGTAAGCATCATCAGCTTTTACGTTAATATTTTGCGTAAACGCTCCAGAAAGCTGATCATTTACCGACTTTTTATCACTACGCGCGGTTTCAACATTGCCAGCTTCAGTAATTGCTGCTTGAACCTTTTCAGGAGTAAGCTCTTGGTTATACTTAAGCACCACAGAGCCAGAAGTCTTTGGCGGAACAAGCGTTACAGTGCGGAATACGTTTGTTTTATAAGCAATATCTTCTTTACCATCTTTATTAGTTACATACACGAAAATAGATCGACTGGCTGTATACTTCTCAGCGCCTCCATTAAGGTTACCATCCCTAAAAAGAGTTTTCATCTTAAGGTCAGCAGAACCATCATCATTCGCAGTAAACTCATATTCGCCAGAATAGGCTTGGTGTTTACCTGAATTTTTCGAGTAAAAATCAATACCTCTCTCACTTTTTTCATTATTGAAACCATTTGTCTTAGAAGGGAAAATAGCAATACTGGTAATCTTGCTACCATCTTTTGGCTTATCAAAGTGGAAGGTTACGGTGTGTGTTTCGCCAGCTTTGCTATACGTATTGTCTGAGCTTCCCCAAGCATACGCATTTGGCATAGTTTCAGCGTTATTCTCGTTAATTTCAATCTTGGTATTAGCGGAATCCGATGTATCAGGCTTAATTTTATTAGAATCTTGGTTTGCTGCATTATTATTAGAAGCGCGATCCTGATTTTCAGACGCAGTATCATCAGATTGTGGAGCTTTATCACTCAAATCACGCCTTGACCGACTCTTTACAACAGTCGATTCATCTCCATTATCGTCAGTAGTTACAGTGTTATTAGATTCCTCATCATTATCCTGCTTATTGGTCTGCTCAGTCTGTTCCTGCTTAGCAGCGTCCTCAGTCTCAGTTTCCTTAGCTTTATCAGACTTAGTAGTATCCTTACCATCCGCAGCCTTACCAGCGTCAGCCTTCTTATTAGCACCAGCATTCTCATCAGCAGTCACAGCAGTCGGCTTAGTATCAGGAGCCGCACCAGTCTCCGCCGCCATTGCAGGAGTTGCACCAAAAGCAAACGCAGCACCAGCCAACACGCCTGCGGCTCCAACCGTAAATGCCGCCACCTTGCGAGCATCCACAGCCTTCGCAATCGCGTTGCTTACTGCAGCATCCAATGTAACCTTGCGTGCGTGCTTGCCGGAATTTGAATTAGCCATTGTGTATCTCCTTAATATCGATTCTCTCTGAATAAGTCTTTATGAATTTATTAGCGAAAAGCTTAATGCAGTAATCAAACGCTGATTGAACTACGGTCAAATACATATGAGACTTCTGCTCAGCTCTCAAAAGCGCAATCTCTTTTGTTGAGATTTGTACTCAATAATACCGAATATACGAATATTTTGCAACGTATTTGTTATGATGTATAGCCTACTAACCCCCCCCCCCGCGAGACTTTATTTCAACGTTTTTGGCATATTTTTGGGGCGGAAACTCTCATAACAAATGTAAGCTAGATTACAGTTTTAATGGCGATTCCAAACACATGTTTAGAATAAATTGCATTTATTTTGTGCATATATACATTTTTGCGCATTTATATACAGTCGCACACTTCATGTTAAATTTCAATACTAACTACCACTCGGTCGTATGAATATTCGCGTGGTGAGATTTGAGATTTTTCGCACTGAGCGAGGGACGCTCGCGCAGCGCTTTGACCGAGCTTGAAATCAACAGGATTTCAAGCTCCTTCAAAGCGTGATTTGGCTCAATTGTGAAGCACGGTGTGCTTCACATGCCAAATCAGCCGAACGGCTACCAATAGCCGTGAGGAATAAACGCTCGCTGCTGAGCTTGCACGGAAAGTCCACTGGACTTTCCGTCTGAGCAAGCTCACGCTCCGAGTTGCCTTCGCGCGCTACGCTTTAAGCGCTCAGGCAGGTCGTCGCGCCTACCCAATCTTCGTAAAAAGTGGCTTCACATTCGCCCAAATCCTGCGCGCAATACCAGGATGATTCATGGTATACAAGTGAATACCGTCCACTCCTTCAGCAATTAAATCGTTAATCTGCTGGGAAGCAAAAATACTGCCAGCATCGCGCAAGCAATCAGCATTACTCCCCCAACGATTCATCATTGCGGAAACTTGCGAAGTAATTCGAGACGCACACAAGCTCGTCATACGCTTAACTTGCGAAGCATTCGCCACAGGCATCACTCCAGCCTCAATCGGCACATTAATGCCAGCCGCACGAGCTAAATCACGGAAGCGCAAAAAATCCTCGTTATCGTAAAAAAGTTGCGAAATTAAATGCGTAACGCCCGAGTCAACCTTGCGCTTCAGATTATCAATATCCGCCTGCAAACTTTCCGCTTCCGGATGCTTCTCCGGGTAACAAGCGCCCAAAATCGGCAAATCCGGACGCTTTGAACGAATATAGGAAACCAAATCGCTGGCATGTTCAAAAACGCCTGCTGCCTCCTGACCTGCAATCACGTCGCCACGCAAAGCCAAAACGCCGGAAACGCCAGCATTATCAAACATTTCCAAAGCTTCATCAACAGCATCGTAATCAAGGTAGCGAGCTGTTAAATGAGCAACTGCGTCAATACCGTATTCGGAGCGAATCGTATGAGCAATACGCGCAGTAGCAGTACGATCCTGCAGCTTTCCAGTGCCGTAAGTAACCGAAATAAAATCCGGGTCAAGACCCTTCAAGCCATCCAAAGTATCGTAAATCGTACCAATAGGAGATGTGCGCTTAGGCGGAAAAACTTCCAGCGAAAACTTTGGTTTATAAGCCACAACTCACCCCCTGCTCTGCTGATCGATTAGCTTGTTATCTTGCAATTCTTCCCTAACCTCGCGAGCAGCAGCAACAAGATTCTCCAAGCTCGGCCACGTTTCAGCGTCGCCTCGAGTTTTAAGACCGCAATCCGGGTTAATCCAAAGCTTCTGAGCAGGCATCTTGCGCAAAATCTCGTGAATACGCTCCACAAGCTCCGCCTTACCAGGTACGCGCGGAGAATGAATGTCGTAAACGCCAGGACCAGCCTCAGTCTCAAAATGCGCGTCGTGAATAGCATCAAGAACAACCAAGTCGCCGCGAGAAGCCTCGAAAGAAATCACATCCGCATCCATAGCGTCAATGTCACGAATAATGTCATTAAACTCCGAATAGCACATATGCGTGTGAATTTGCGTAGTCGCAGCAACTGCAGAATGAACCAGGCGGAAAGCAGAAATCGCCCAATCCAAATACTTCTTATGCCAATCAGAACGGCGAAGCGGCAACTTTTCGCGCAAAGCAGCCTCATCAATCTGAATCACACGAATACCCGCACGCTCCAAATCCAACACTTCATCGCGAATAGCAAGAGCCAGCTGCTGAGTCTGCTGCTCGTGAGTAATATCCTCGCGAGGCCAAGACCAGTTAAGAATCGTCACAGGACCTGTAAGCATGCCCTTAACAATATGCTTCGTGCAGCTTTGAGCGTAAGCGCTCCACTCCACGGTAATTGCAGACTCGCGAGAAACATCCGACCACACGATTGGAGGCTTCACGCAGCGCGTGCCATAAGACTGCACCCAAGCGTTCTTCGTAAACTTAAAGCCGCGCAAATGCTGGCCGAAATATTCAACCATGTCGTTGCGCTCAAACTCGCCGTGAACAAGCACATCCAAGCCAATTTGCTCCTGATGCTCAATGCACTTAGCAATGCGATCGCGCATAAACTCGTCGTAAGCTTCGCGAGTAATTTCGCCCTTGCGAAGATCAGCACGAGCGTTACGAATATCCTTAGTTTGTGGGAAGGATCCAATAGTTGTTGTTGGCAAATCCGGCAAGCCAAGAGCTTCTTTTTGCAAACGCTGACGTTCTGCCCTTTCCGGCAATCGCACAAAATCAGAATCCTTAAGATTCGCAAGACGATTGGCAACAGCAGCATCCGCTTTCACGCGCGAACCGTCAAATAAAGCCTGATTTTTAGCCAAAACGTTACTAGATTTGCGGCTTTCGTCACTTTCTACAGCAAGATTGGCAATATCGCGAATCTCCTGCAACTTTTCAACAGCAAAAGCAAAATGTTGCAAAACATCCGCACCCAAAGCATCCTCACCAACAGTGCTAAAAGGCACGTGAAGAAGCGAGCAAGCAGTAGAAACAGCCACGCGATCCGTAACATTCTCGCGCAAAGCGTCAATAAGCCCAAGGCTCACAGCATAATCGTTGCGCCAAATATTACGGCCGTTCACAACGCCAGCAAAAAGCGTAGTTTTTTCGTTCACGCCATAACGCTCAATGGCTGCAAGATTTTCTTCCTTGCCTTCCACCAAATCAACGCCAATGCCGTCAAAACCAAGATTATTCACAGTTTCGTAAGCGTCAGCAATATTGCCAAAATACGTGTTAAGAAGAAGCTTAACTTCCGCGCCCCTGGCCTCAAGCAAAGGCTTATACAAAGCTTTAAAAAGCTCCAAATCGCCTTGCTCTTTATCCAACGCCAAATAAGGCTCATCAAATTGCAACCAAGTTGCGTGAAGCTCGCCAAAACGCTTAACAATACTCGCATAAGCAAAAGCCAGAGCCGAAATCACAGACTCAGTTACTTCCAACTCCTGAGCTTCAGGAGTACGAGCCAACTTCAAAAAAGTGTACGGGCCAATCAGCACAGGCTTCGTTTCCAAACCCTGCGCACGAGCCTCCAAAAACTCGTCAAAAGGCTTAGTTCCAGCCAAATGCAAGCCTTCCGGATTCTCAACTTCCGGCACAATATAGTGGTAGTTCGTAGTAAACCACTTCTTCATTGGCAAAGCAGTCACATCGCCGCGCTCACCCTGGTAGCCGCGCGCAATAGCAAAAAGCGTATCCTCAGCATGCTCAAAATTCAAAGCATTATAACGCTCAGGCACAGCACCCAGCAAAATAGCAGTATCGAGCATTTGATCATAGTAGCTAAAATCGTTACTTGGAATTAAATCAATTCCAGCTTCAGCTTGCAAACGCCAATGCTTAGCTCGCAAAGATTGAGCAACTTCACGCACTTCATCCAAAGAAGCATCCTGCTTCCAGTAACGTTCAATAATCTTTTTCAACTCACGATTAGCACCAATACGTGGGAAACCGGAAACAGAAGTAAAAACCGCAGACATATATCCTCCAAAAAATTTCTTTGACTCGCTTTAGCCTAGCAAAGAAATGCTTGAATGCGGTCATTCAAGAACTTGGGGTGTCGTTATAAGCTTAATTTATATGCTTAATTTCGTATAGTTTTTTGATTAGTTTTATTTTTTCTTTAGATATTCTTGAGTATCGTCTATGAGTTTTGGCTGGTGTTTGGCTGGCGGGTTTCTTGCGTGGCTGTGTGAGATAGGAATTACTTGTCTCGCAGCGCTCCGCTCTTATACCTTATTTGGACTTAGCGGTTGCGTAGTTAAGTTTAGTTTTTTAGTTACTTTCTTTCAAAAATAGTATTCGTCAACAAGATTATTACTATCGTTCCGCTTTTATATTGCTCGACCAAGCAATTCCTATCTCCCACTATTAGTAAAACCGCTAGTGTTTTTTGGTGTGGTGGGTGCGTCTGGTGTGGCGTGTGCAGCAGCATGAATGCTAGTGTTCACTATGCAATAAATACTCAACGTTCGCCGCGCTCAGTGCGAAAAATCTCAAATCTCTACCACACTGGTATTCGTGCAACTAAAGTCACGAAATTAAGCTACGGGTGGGTGCGCAGCGGGGTATTATTCTCGATGCTGTGTGTGCAGCAGCACGGATGTTAGTGTCCTTTTGACAGTAGTAAATCAGCGTCTGCAGAGCAGTGGTGCAAAGCTAGGCAAAGGATTTGGGGGTGAGGATTGCGAGGGCTGTGGCGCCGCGCAAGCCGCAAGTCGCGAATGGGCGATCAGACACAAGCACCACAATCGACGCATTAGCAAGCCCCAAACGCATCGCCCCAAGCACATCCGGATCCGAATCCGGCGAAGAAAGCCACTGCGCAGCCATCGACATCGTTGGCTCATGACCCACAATCATCGTCGTATGAACATCGCCTCGAATAGCTTGCAACTCGGTCATAACCGACTGCATACCGCCATCGTAAAGACTTTTGCGCGACTCAACCACAGGCGCATCGCCAAAACGCTTCAACATTCGCTTCAAAGTTTGCTCAGTGCGGTTCGCGCTAGAACACACAATATAATCCGGCACAAGCTTCAAAGATTCCAAGCCTTTTGCCATAATTTTCGCCTGCTTTAAGCCCTTATCGGTAAGCCCACGACCCCAGTCGTCGCCCATTTCAGGCGCCTCAGCTTTAGCATGACGCATCAGCAACAAAACGTACTTACTACGATGTGCTTTCTTCATAAGCTTTTTCATTGGTGATGCCATAATGCTCTCCTACTTAGCTTGAGTATGCGCTGATTGTTGTGCAGACTGCGAATCTTGCAAATCTTGCGACTGCGAATCTTGCGGCAATTGCGCAAGTTGAACGTCTAAATCGCGCAAAACTTTACGCAATTTACGATCCGAAATATCGCGCAAAGACAAATCTTCCAACTGCTCAGCGCGCTCTTCTGCCGTCATATCGTCAATATCGCTCACAGTATCTTTAGTACCGTGCTCGCGCTTCTTCAAAGCGCTAAAACCTTCTGCCATCGCGCGCGAAACAATCAAAAATCCAGTGTGACCAATCATCGCATGATCCGGGCGCACCGCCAAGCCTTGCGCTTTCCACGTGCGCTCCAATGTTTCCTGAATTTCCGGCTCAGTCCACACGCCACTTTCTCGCAAAGCTTCAGCCATTCGAGACATTTGCGTAGTAGTCGTCACGTACGCAATAAGCACGCCTCCCGGCACAATAACGCGATGCGCTTGTTCAAGGCGATTCCAAGGATCAAGCATGTCTAGCATAATGCGGTCAACGCTGTGCGCGTCTAAAGTTTTTGCAACAGAATCAAAATCGCCAGTAAGCAAATTCCACCATTCTGGACGCTTTCCGTAGTACAAAGTTGCGTTAGACTCGGCAATTCGCGCAAAATCCGGGCGAAGCTCAATCGTCGTAAGCTTTCCGCACTCCCCAACTGCGTCCAAAAGACTTAAGCTCATAGCACCGGAGCCTGCACCCGACTCCAAAACGCGCATTCCGGAACGAATATCTCCTAAAGCGATTACTTGCGCAATATCTTTCGGATACATAATTTGCGCGCCTCTAGGCATAGAAAGCACGTAGTCAACCATGCGCGGTCGCATAACTACATAATCCCAGCCACCAATAGCGCGTGCTGCTTTCCAAGGCTTGTTGGACGATTTAGAAGGATCAACAATAGTTTGTTGCGTTTCGCGCTTTGCGCTAACAGTAGTAATTACAACGCCTTCGCTTTGACCAATCACGTCGTCGTGACAAATAAGACCGTGCTCAGTTTGCGTAACCCCGCCTGCAACAAGCTGTGCAGTAATTCGCTTACCTTTACGATCGGTGAACTGAATCTTCTCACCTACTCGCAACACTCCACTACGCGAATTAACTGACTGCACAAAACACCTCACTTATTTTAGAGCGACTTTTTAGCGCGATTTTTATTATTTCTACTATTATAAGCTCACCGTTGTAAGCGGCATAGCAGAATCGATTGCAAAATCAGGAGCAGAAGGACGAACGCCTGCTTCCACCAAATTCACGCCGAGCATTGCAACCATCGCACCGTTATCCGTGCAAAGCTTAAGCTCTGGCAAACGCACTTCAATTCCATGTTCTTTGCCGCAAGCCAACAAATGCTCACGAAGCTGCGAATTAGCGGAGAAGCCGCCACCAATCATCAACGTTTTAGAGCCATACTGCTCGCATCCCATCATAGCTTTGCGTGAAAGCACTTCCGCTACAGAATTAGCCAAAGAAGCGCACACGTCGTCAACTGGAATTTCAAGCCCCTGAGCCTCACGTGCTTCAACCCAGCGAGCAACAGCAGTTTTTACGCCCGAGAAGCTGAAATCGTAAGGATGCTCTTTGCCGGAACGACCTTGCGTCAAGCCTTGCGGAACTTTCAAAGTATCCGGATTTCCAAGCCTGCCATGCCTATCAATATGAGGGCCACCCGGGTATGGGAATCCAAGCAAGCGCGCAACTTTGTCGAAGCACTCGCCTGCAGCATCGTCCAAAGTCGTACCAACAACGTCAATACTTCTAGCAATATCGTTCACGTGAAGAAGCGAAGTGTGACCGCCGGAAACAATTAAAGCAAGCACATCTTCCGGCACTTCACCGAATTGCAATTGCGTTACTGCAATATGCCCGATTACGTGATTAATGCCATAAATCGGCTTATTTGCAGCCCAAGCTAAGGCTTTAGCTCCCGAAACTCCCACAGCTAAGCAGCCAGCTAAACCAGGACCTGCACTTACTGCAATCGCGTCAACATCGCTTAAATCCATGTTTGCGTCTGCTAAAGCTTTAGAAACAACCGGCACGAAAGCTTCGGCGTGAGCGCGAGAAGCAATTTCTGGAATCACACCACCGTAGCGCGCGTGCTCTTGCATTGAAGATGCCACCACATTTGATACCAACGTGCGTCCGCGCACAATAGCTGCGGCAGTTTCGTCACAAGTTGATTCAATTCCCAATACGATTGCTTCGCTCATTTTATCCTCGTTATTCCTCGTTATTCCTCAGTTCCGTTATTTTTTGCGGTTAGATCAGCGCACATTGTGTACGCATCCACGCCTTCCGGCTGATAGTAACGTTTTCGCAAACCCATTTTCACAAAACCAAAGCGTTCATACAACGCGAGCGCAGGAACATTGTCAACTCGCACTTCTAGCAACATGCGTTTGGCACCAATTTTTTCTGCGGTTTTGATCATAGTTGATAAAAGTTCCGACGCTAAGCCTTTTCTTTGATATTTTTTCGCAACGCCGATTGTCATTATTTGCGCATCGTCGCCGTCAAACCAGTAGCCTGCATACCCGCATAACGTATGCGTATTTTCGTCGATTTGAGCGTAATACGCGCGCATAGGAGCTTGCAATTCTTGCGAAATCATGCTCTCGTTCCATGAGCCTTTGCCAAACAAATCAGCTTCGATAGGAGCTATTTTTTGCGCTAACTCATCGCAAGTAAAATCGCATTTCGGCACTATATTGCAATTCTCGACTACTGCTGGAAATTTAGAACGCGTTATATCAACAATCATAATTACTCAAATCGTTAAACGCTTCTATTTTTCTTTTGCTTTATTCGCTTCGCCAGAGCCAAGCACATGCTTAAGCGGATTTGGCACAGACACGTCCGGACGGCGCAAATACAGCGGTTCAACAGCTTTTACGTGCTCATCTTTATTGACACATTCCAAAGAGCACTGTTCGAAAATTTGCAAACCTTGCACACCCAAGTCAAGCGCGCAAACTTCTGCAATAACGCCAACATGCGCGATATTTCGCCAATCCTCAACGTACTTTTTAGCACCGTGACCGAGCACATCCACGCAATAATTTTCGCCATTCTCGCTCGCTAAATACTCGTTTACACGAGTCACAACATTTTGCGGATAGTCAATATCCATATTGATTAGCGCATTGCCTTCGTCGTCATATAAACACATATACACTTGGCGACGACGCGCATCGTTTAGCGAAAGCACGTAGTGACGAATAGTAGAGTCGCAAGAATCAGCATCATTCGGAATATCTAGTAGCAAATCCTTGCAAATAACGCCATTTTTGCGAGCTTCTTCAAACGCTCCTGAACGCATCATAAGGCTTTGAGGAAGAAGACTATCGCAACCCAAAATTTCAGCATTATTTGCAAACGCAATCGCTTTTGCTGCAACTAATCCTGCGCGAAGACCAGTAAAAGGAGCAGGACCTACTCCCACAACCACGCGATCAATATCCGAAGGCTTAAGCCCCGCATTTTCCACGACTTTTGCAATATTTACTTGCAAACGCTCCACGTGAGTGCGAGAGTCGGTTTCAACAATCGGCTCATGGCCCACAATTCCAACAGTAGAGCCAAATGATGTGTCAATAATCAGCGTATTACTCATGTTTATTCCTCGAAATCACGTACCAGACTAGCTTACTCGCTTAGCACAACTTGATTTATTTGTTGCGATATTTGTTGCGATATTTACTCGCGTATTTCTAGTTACAATTTTGCAAGTCGATTAAGCCAATCCTTGCCAACAGCTTTCAAAGTTACAATTCGCTCGCCATCGCTAGTAAAATCGTCTGCTTGCGAAGAGTCAATAGGTCTTGCAATATGAACCTCTAAGCGCTCAGCAGCAAGCACTCCAGCCATTTGCTCACCCCACTCCATAAGCACAACAGTGCCATCTCCTGGCTCTTCCAAAGCTTCGTCAAGCCCCAAAGATTCAAGCTCGTCAAGCAAACGCGAAACAGTATCTTGACCCGGAGCAAAATCTTCGCCACCCAAACGGTAAGCGTCAACGTGAATTAAAGTCGCAGGCTTGCCATCCGCAAAAGTGCCGTGCAATTCTCGCGCAATCGTAAAAGTTGGAGACACAATCGGCTCGCTAATTGAAAGACCTGCTCCAAAACCTTGCGCAAACGTTGTTTTACCAGCTCCAAGAGGGCCAGAAAGCAGCAAAACGTCGCCTTCTTTAACTAGTTTTGCAACAGCTTTGCCAAGCTCGCGCATATCAGTATCCGTAGGCACAGTACAAACTTTTTGCTGTTCTGACACCGTTTCTTCTTTCATACTTAACACAATCTTTCTAATTTGCAGTTATTAATTTACGATTTTTAATTTGCGCTTCCTATTTGCGCTTCCTATTTACGTTTCCTATTTACGATTCTTAATTTACGCTTTCTAATTTCCTCGAGCCGCAATGAGCATAATACATTTTTCAAGCGCATAATTCGCGTCACTAGATCCGCCTTTGCACTGCTCATCCGCCCAAGCTAAAGATTGCAAACATTGAGAAACACCTGCACTATTCCAGCCAGCAAGCTGACGCATTGCCATTTTAAGCGCCCACGGGTTTACTTTCGCTTCAGCACTAGAAATCGTGCCGTTACGAACCGCCATTGCGAGCGCAATTACGCGTACTTTTGCAGCCAAAGCACCTATTAATGCTATGGCGTCAACTCCTTGAGCAATTGCAGTTCTTGCTGCAAGCACAGCAGAACCTGCATGACCTGCAACAGCTTTATCTGCAACAAAAAAGCCGGTAACTTGCGGATCTGCAATCAAGTATCGGTCGACAATATCAAGCGTTATTGGATTATCGTCATAGTCGAAGCATAATTGCGAGCATAATGCTGCAAGCTCGCCTGTTTTGCCACCCAAAACCGCCACAAGACGTTGTGCTGCTTGAGGCTCAATGCTTCGATTGTGACGCTCAAATATGCTCATAACAAAGTTGAGTTTTGCATCGTCTTTTTTAAGATCCGGCACTGTAATTGTGTTTGCGCCAGCTTTCGTAAGGCGCGTAATAATAGACTTTCCTTTAAGCCCACCTTCGTGACGTGCAATAACCCAAGTTGCAGAAGAGTCTACAAAATTATTTTCGTTATTTTCACTATTTTGCGCATTATTTTCGCTATTTTGCGCTTGTTTGCAGAAATTTTCGATTGCGTCTACTAAAGACTCGTCTGCTTGTTGCAAATTATTTATTATTACAATCGTTCCGTCGCCGAAAAGCGAAGGACCTACAGCTTCGTCAAATGCGTACTGATCCGCAGTTGACGCATCGAGTTCAATAATTTCAGCATCCGGAGCACTTTTTTGAACTTTTTCACGCACATTTCGAGCATTAAGCTCGTTTAAGTAAGCGTCACCTCCAACTACCAGCGTAACCGGCATAACGCGTTGCGCGCGCTTATTATTTGCTGCCATAATGCTCCTTAAACCAACCAACTCTTAACAATCATAATATTGCATTCGAATATGCGTGCGTGTTTGCTACTCTTCGAAAATTTTCTCTGCTTCTCGTAACGTTCGCTTTGCCGAAGCAGACCACAGTTGACCAATTATGCTAGCTCTTTGAACATAATACTTATTGCGAAAAGCTCGCAAAGTTAGCATAAACAAAGCCAATATCACAAATTCTGCGCACAACATTGCCCACGCTCCTGCAACACCTTTTATCCATGGAAACACGCCAAAAGATACTTCATCGCACCAACACGCGCACTTTTGCATAAAGCTTGTTCCAATTGATGAAGCTCTCGCGAAAATAAGCGATAATCCATCGTTAAAGCTCGCACAAACTAGCGAAATTAAGCCGCACACTGTTGCCCAATCCATAAGAGGTGCAACTATTAGATTAGCTGGCACAGACATAAAAGACACTTCCGGTTGCATAAGAATTTGCACTGGCATAGTCCAAAATTGTGCAGAAAGCGTTATAGCTAGCGCAGAAGCAACACAAGATGGCATATATTTTGCAAACGTTTTAGAAATCGGCACTCCCATAACAACAATTCCCAAAGTTGCTGCGGAAGAAAGAGCAAAAGCATAATCCCAAGCGTACGAAGGGTTTACTAGCAGCACGACTATAACAGTCCAACTTAAAGCACTAGCTGACTGGTATGGGCGTTTGCAACACCATGCAACTGCGGATATTATTCCCATAATTAACGCTCGAAGCACAGATGCAGAAGGGTAAACTATTGCAGCCAAAGCAATTTGAAACATCATTTGTATTAAAGATGTAGACCAACGAGGCAACAGTAATCGTGCGCAAAACTTGCGAATAATCATACTAAGTAGCAAAAAGTGTCCACCTGAAACTGCCATAACGTGCATGATTCCAGCATGTTGAAAATGTTGACGCGTCATATTCGCATAAGTTTCATCGACCGGCTCAAACGAACTTACATCCTCTACTGGCACATATTCTTGCCCAAGCATGCCAACAGTTACTCCAGGGACCAACATTCTGCCTTGCATATCGAGCTTATTTGTTACGTCATAAAACGATTTCCACAAATTACTAACAGCTTTATGCCAAAAGTCTGAGTCTTGTAAAACATGCAAGTTTCGTTGAGTTTTTTCTACGTGCAATTCAGGCTTACTACTATCAAATCTAGAAGATTTCACGCTAACCGGAACGCTTAGGCTCGAACCATAGCTAAGTTGCTTGCATATTGGCGAATACGCATACAGTCGCGCTTGAACGTAACTTTTTTGCGCATCAAACTTATGCACTTGAACATTCGCTTGGCAATCTCCTTTAAAACTTCTAGACGAGCGCACAGGAGTAACTACTGTAAATTCTGCAAAATGCGCGCTCTCGGCATTATTTCCTTGAGAATACAGTGCTTTAGTAGGATTATTGCCGCGTATTTCTCGCATAATAACGTCACCAGATATCACATATTGAGTTATGTACGAAAGCATGCACGCAGCTACAAAAACGTTTATTATTACTAAAACTGTTCTGCGCCATATAAAAAACTTAAATTTTTTGCAAAATATAAAAATCGAAACTATAGTTGCATTGAATAAAACTATTGAAATGCAATAAATTATAGTAAAATCGTATAAGAATTTTCCAATTAAGCACCCAGCCCAGCACGCTGCAGCGACAGGAATCATACGAAAGTCACGACTTCCAGAAACGTTTTCTACTTTTTCTACGTTTTCTACTATCTCTACGTTTTCTCGCATAATTCACCTATTTGACGTCAACATTCCCACGGAATTTATTCAAGGTTTTAGGCCCGATTCCTTTAATTTGCATCAAATCTTCTAAACTGCGAAAATAACCAACTCTTTTACGCTGAGCAATAATGCGCGCAGCAGTTTTGGGACCGATTCCTTTTAAGGTTTGTAGCTGATCAAGCGTTGCAGTGTTTATATTGATTCTTCCAGTGTTACTTTGGTTAGAAGTAGTATCTTCGTTGATTCTGTCGCTTTTATTGCTACTGTCGCTTTTATTGCTTCCGCTGTCGCCTTTACTGCCGTTGTTGCCTTTACTTACATCACCTCCGTCGCTTCCGCTGTTTCCGTCGCTTTCATTACTTTCATTACTTACACTTTTTTCTTCATCATCATTTTTATTCTTATCTTTTACATTATTAAAAGAAGGCTTTTCGCGACTAGTATCGTCGTTTTCTATTGCAAACGCGCCTGCTTTTTCGTTCTGAACTCGTTGATATGTTAAAGATTGAGAAATGAGCATTGTCAGGCTTGCGCAAAGAGCCGCAACTAGTATCAGCATTAAAGCAAGCGTATGCACAGGCTTCATGTGAAATCTAGGAGAAGTTTTGCTACTTATAATTTCTTCATCAAAAGAATTACAAGCTTTTTCGCAATAGTCGTCACTAAAATTTTTATCAAAATTGCTGTTAGAAAATTCTTCTAAAGACGTTGCAATTCGTCTCCGAGGCAAATCAGACGCAGGCTTATTAAACCTAAAATTATGCGCATAATTCTGCCCAAAATTCTGCTCAAAGTCTTCCATAAATCCCCCAACTCTTAAAGTTCTTAACTTAACTATTGGGCAACTTATAGCACTTCGCAACAAAAATCCGCGCCTGTGGTTAAAACCCTTAACATTCTCAACAGCCCAAGAACACTAGCATCAATGCTGCCGCGCACACCACACCAAACAAAAAACCACAAACTACCACGCAGCTTAATTAAGCGACTTTAGTGTACGAATACCAACGTGGTGAGATTTGAGATTTTTCGCACTGAGCGCGGCGAACGTCAGAGCCGCAGGCTGCTGATTCGCCAAGCGAAGAAGAAAAATCGAAAAATCTCTGCGATAAAACGAGGTTATTAACGATTGGTAAGCAGAGTTTGGGGGATTTCTCTACGAGCACTAAAAGAGGACTGAGAAGCTACATTCTTTAAAGAAAGGCGAACACACTAAACTCTTTTAGCAGCCAGAGCGCACGAAGGACGGGACGTGCGAGGAGAGAAATCCCCCAAAACTCGCGCCACATTGAGGAGGATTCCGAGAAACTCATAGACGATACGCAAAAACCTCGAAAAAAAATGCTGTGAAGCGCGAAAAATCGCGCAACACAGCATTAATTAAACAGCATCAATTAAGCCGACTTTTACCTCTCGTCAGGCACAATAGACACAATCTTCGGAGCCTTCACAATCACCTTGCGCGGAGCCTTACCGCCCAAGCGATCGGCAACAGCTTCTAGCGCAAGCTTTTCAAGCTCAGAAGCGTCAATATTTGGATCAACTTCAAGCTTTGCACGAACCTTGCCCTTTATTTGCACAACGGCAGTAACAGTATCCTCACCAACGTAGCGAGCATCTGCAACAGGCCAATCTGCGTGAGCAATAGACTTATCATGCCCAAGCTTGCTCCACATTTCTTCGCAAATATGCGGAGCAATTGGAGACAACATAAGAACCAGCGGCTCAACAGCTGCGCGAGGCACGTGAGGAAGAGAAGTCAAGTGGTTGTTAAGCACAATCAGCTTAGCAATTGCAGTATTTGGACGCATTGCTTCCATTTCCACAGTCACTTCTGCAATTGTGTTGTTAAGAATCTTCAGCGTCTTATCATCCAAAGCGTCGTCGGTTACTACGCAAGCTCCGGTTTCTTCGTTAACAACGTTACGCCACAAGCGCTGCAAGAATCGCATTCCACCAACAACGTTACGCGTATTCCACGGACGAGATTCAGAAAGCGGACCCATGCTCATTTCGTACAAGCGGAACGTATCTGCACCGTAGTTTTCATACATGTAGTCTGGTGTCACAATATTCTTTAAGCTCTTGCCCATTTTGCCGAACTCGCGGTTCACGCTCTCGCCATGCCACGTAAAGGTTGGCTCACCAGCACCGTTTGAAGCACCTTCTTCAACCTCGTCAGCAGGAACGTACTGTCCACGCTCATCCGTGTAAGCGTAAGCCTGAATCATGCCTTGGTTAAACAGGCGATGGAATGGCTCAGCAGAATCCACGTAACCCAAGTCGTAAAGCGCCTTATGCCAGAATCTGGAGTAAAGCAAGTGCAAAACTGCGTGCTCTACACCGCCAACATAAAGGTCAACGCCGCCAGAAACATGCTCTTTGCCTGGACGGTTTGTGCCCATCCAGTAGTCGTATTCATCGCTGTCAACCATATGCTCAGCATCGTTTGGATCCAAGTAGCGCATGTAATACCAGCAAGAACCAGCCCAGTTTGGCATAGTGTTGGTGTCGCGATAGTAGGTTTTTACGCCTTCGCCAAGGTCGAGCTGAACTTTTACCCAATCTTCGTTTCGACTCAAAGGTGCTTCAGGCTCAGAATTTGCGTCGTCTGGAGCGTAAGTTTTTGGCTGATAGTCAGGAACATCCGGCAATGCAATTGGAAGCTCGCTATCTGGCACTAAGTGAGCAACACCGTCCTCATCGTAAACGATTGGGAATGGCTCACCCCAGTAGCGCTGGCGAGAGAACAGCCAGTCGCGAAGTCGGTAAGAAACTCTACCTTTTCCTACGCCTGCAGCTTCAAGCCAAGTCGTCACCTTTTTAATAGCTTCGTCTACGCGCAAACCGTTAATAGACAAAGCATCGCCAAGCTTATGCGTATGCTCTACTGCTGAATTAATAACAATTCCGTCGTGAGAAACAAATGGAGCTTTACCTTCGTAATCCGCCAACTTTTCTTCGGAATCAGGCAAAGGCTCAACAGTGTAAATTACTGGCAAACCGAATGCTTTTGCGAAATCGTAATCGCGCTGGTCGCCGCCAGGAACTGCCATAATTGCGCCTGTGCCGTAGCCCATAAGCACGTAGTCTGCAGCAAACAGTGGAAGCTTTGCCCCAGTTACAGGATTAATTGCATAAAGACCCGTAAACAAGCCGGTTTTTACCCCTGCGTCTTCCGTGCGATCTTTAGCAGTCTTCGCGCGAGCTTGAGCTTGATACTCTGCCAAGCCTTCTTTAAGACTTGCATAACCGCCCTTCCAGCTTTCTGGAACGTCCGCACACCAAGCTTCTGGAACATGCTCAAGAATTGGGTGATCAACAGAAACAACTGCAAAAGTTGTGCCAAAAAGCGTGTCTGGACGAGTAGTGTACACTTCCAAATCGCGAGTTTCGCCGTCAGCACATGGCACTTCAAAATGCACGGATGCGCCGTGAGATTCGCCGATCCAGTTGCGCTGCATAAGCTTAACTTTTTCAGGCCAATCAATAGTATTCAAATCTTCTACCAAGCGGTGTCCGTAAGCGGTAATTCGCATGGACCACTGGCGAAGGTTGCGCTGGAATACTGGGAAGTTTCCGCGCTCAGACTTACCTTCTGCAGTAACTTCCTCGTTTGCGAGTACGGTTCCCAAGCCTGGGCACCAATTTACAGGAGATTTAGAAATATAAGCAATGCGGAAATCATTCAACACATCTGCTTGCTCTACTTTATTAAGCTCTTCCCACTTTTTGCCTGCAAAACCAGGAATTTCGCGCTTGCCACTCTTAAACTCATCAACAAGTTCAGCAATCGGACGAGCAGAACCCTTTCCGCCGTCTTTGCGCACAAAATCAGTGTCATACCAAGCGTCATAAAGCTTCGAGAAAATCCATTGCGTCCAACGCACATAATTCGTGTCAATAGTCGCAAAAGACCTACGATCGTCAAAGCTCAAGCCCATGCGGTGCAACTGCCTGCGCATATTAGCAATATTCGCCTCAGTGGTGATGCGCGGATGCTGACCAGTTTGAACAGCATACTGTTCTGCTGGCAAACCAAAAGCGTCATAACCCATTGCGTGAAGCACGTTTTCGCCCTTCATGCGATGGTAGCGGCTTACAACATCCGTTGCCAAGTATCCAAGAGGATGTCCAACGTGCAAGCCTTTGCCGGAAGGATACGGGAACATGTCCATTGCAAAGAAAGAAGGACGACCGTCAGCATTCCTGCCTTCGCCATCCTTCAAATTGCCCTTAACATTAGCAGCCCAGAATGTGCCCTGCTCGTCCCAGGTTTTTTGCCAGCGCTGCTCAATATCTTGTGCGAGCTGCGCGTTATAACGAAAAGCTGGCTCAGCAATAGTAGCTTTGTTGTCAGCTGTTGCATACTGTTGATCGTTGTCGTTCATACCCTAGGACTATAGCGTCTAATATCGTCATTACGCAACACTTTTTACAAGTTTTGTTAAGAAAAATATGCTTTTTACGAAAGTTTTACTGTTTAATGCAATAAATTTACGCAAACAAGCTTTTTCATAAAATCAATTATTACAATAGTAAACAAATTATTATTAAATAACTTTTTGATACAAGAGGTTAAGAATTGAAAGTACCGAAGAATACACTACTACTTATTGCTTGTTTAGTTTGGGCAGCAGCAGGCTTTAATATTCTCAATATTGGGTTGCTAGCATACCAAAATTATTTGCAACCACTTAATTATGCTTTGTCTATTCTTGTTTTTGGCATATTCCAATTCCTAATTTTTGGCAAGCTTGTAAAAAAGCATACTCAAAGAATTAACGGCTATGTTGAAGAAAAGCAGTTTTTCCTAAAATTCTTTGACGTAAAGTCCTTCATAATTATGGCTTTTATGATGACAGGCGGAATTGCTTTGCGCGCAACTAACGCAGCTCCAGAACAGTTTATTGCAGTGTTCTACACAGGCTTAGGAACTGCACTCTTTTTAGCAGGATTACTTTTTGGTTATCAATTTGCAAAAACGCTCTGCCCTGCACTTAAACACAAAGCATCTGATTGTGCTAATACTTCAGTAAAATAGTGAGTTTGGGAATAATTTAATTTATTAATAAATATTTTATTAAGTATGTAGCGCATGTTTCGTATGCGCTACTACATTAAGAAGGCTTCTATGAACAACGCTGTATATAAGAAAAGTAGATTATACGCTCCTGAGCGTTTCTTTGAATGCGAAGGTAAGGGCTTAAAATGGCTTTCTGAAGCTCATAAATATGGCGGCCCTAGAGTGGCTGAAGTATTTGATTGGGGAAACGGTTACCTTAATATTGAGCGCATTGACACTCACTCAGCAACACCAATTGCTGCATTTGAGTTTGGTGCAGCGCTTGCCCATATGCACGATTACGGTGCAAAATATTTTGGTGAAGCACCAGCAGACTACGATGGCAAATGCTATTTTGGACCTTTAAGCGATCCAGTTGAAATGCCAACTGGCACTTGGAGTAACGTTATTGACTATCTTGCGGACGGACGATTGCGTCCTATGGTTGAGCTTGGTATTGCTCGCGGAGAGCTTACTAAAGGCGATTTAGATCTTACAAACGAAGTTATTGATGCGCTGCCTGATTTATTAGGAAAAGCTGCAGAAGATAAGCCTGCTCGAGTTCACGGAGACTTGTGGAGTGGAAACGTGTTATGGACTAAAAGTTCAGACGGCGAACACACTGAAGCTGTTCTAATCGACCCTGCAGCACATGGTGGGCACCGCGAAGAAGACTTAGCAATGCTTCATCTATTTGGAATCAGCTATTTTAAGCAGATTTTAGACGGCTATCAGTCTGTTCACCCACTTAAAGCAGGTTTTGAGCAGCGCATGATTATTTGGCAGCTCTACCCTATTGCAGGACATTGCGTGTTCTTTGGTGGAGGTTACGTGAGCGAATACCGTAATATGTGCGAAAGTCTTATAAAAAGTTCTATAAGATAATTTTGCTCACTAAAATAGCAACGTAAGTATTTAGCACACAGCTATATACAATGTTAGAAGATAGTTACAAGTAGAACACATATAGACAGCAACAGATAGACCACGAAACGAGAGGTCACTACTATGATTCGTTTGTGCAACAGAACTATGCATCGTTCTTTAGTTATGCTGGCAGCATTAGTTACGATGCTTTTTGTTGTTAGCTCGTGCGCAAGTTCAACAAAAACTTCTTTAAAATCTGAAAATAAAGAACAGGCGAGTCACGGTAACGTTATTGTTTTTACTCCAGCAGATGGATTATCAATAACACGCAATAAACCTTTAAGCACGTGGGACATATTGGTTCCAGAATTAATAAAATCGTTAAAAGATAAGGGATTTGACGATAATTCTATTACTACTAAAACTTCTTCTAGCCTTTCAGAACAAAGCCGCGATGTTCAAGATTATGTAGTAAATTTGCTAAGCTCATTGAACAATGCAAAACAGAATAATTCAGGAAAGCACAATTCTGTTTCTGAAAATTCAAAAATCAAAAAACAATTAAGCAAAACGACAATTGTTATAGCTCCATGGACTAGCAAAAACGGCAATAATAACTATGGAGATTATGCAACATTACCTGCATCTAATTCTGAAAATACGCAAAAATCAGATACTCAAGGCTTAAATTTACAAAATAACGACAATTCTCAATCATCCAAAGATGAGCTTAATGCAGAAAAACGATTGGCATCATCACTTAGCCTAGCAAAAAAGGCAGGAATCCACGTTGTTATGCTCTCACGGAGTGTTAGCGGTTTCAAACCTGATGTGATGTTCCATTTATCTGACGCAAGAACCATTGGCGAAATTCAAGCAACGACTCTGGTACAAAAAATAGCTCTAGATCGTGCAACTAAAGAAAATCCACGCTATATTGAAGTTCTTTTGCCATGCCACAATCAAAAAAATATTAATGCAAACAATCACAACCAACAAAATGGCAGCGACGAAACAAGCGAGGATGATGACTCTAAAAACAATACACATGCAAATAGCGAAACAGAATTCAATGATGATTTTGCTGAAGAAGCATTCGATGGAATTTGGAAAGTTTTGAGACCATATTTTGCTTCTGGAACATTAATAAGTACTTCTGGAAGATTGAATGTGAATAGTAGCGAAAAAGACTGGACAAATGTTGCTTTCGACGCAGATGCAGCTGACTCTGTGAAAAATGAGTTAACAAAACGAATTACGAGAAGCACGAGTCTTTTTACGCATTCAAGGCATCGCGTTGATGGAATTATTGCGCTCGATGATCAAATTGCTTTACAAGCTGTACAAGCACTAAACGATCTTGGTTATGAAGGAAGCGCAGCAGACATAAACCCATCTTTCAATTTGCCGGACGTTATTGGAAACTTTATAGGAAAACGAGATCTTAATAAAAGACCAGTTCCTGCTCCAAAAGATTCTGCAAAGAAATCCGAAAAAGAATTAAAACAAAAGCAGAAAAAAGATGAGGAAGAAGAATCAGAAGCAAAGAAATGGCCAGTAATAACTGGTTATGGCGCGTACAAAAATATTATGCCAAACATTGTGAACGGAAAGCAATGGATGACATCTATAGAAAATCATAAGAAGATTGTTCAGGATCTTACTGCTACTTGTTATTCTTTAAACAAAAACGGTAAGCTTGACAAAAAAATCGCTACAGTGCAAACAAAAATTGAGCATGGGGAAACTGTCCCTACTGTTAATGAGCAACTAGTGGCAGTAAGCGCAACAAATCTGAAGTCGCTTTTAATTGACCCAGGCTACATATCATTAGCAGACGCAGGCTTGTAAATACAATTTTTGAATACGAGTTACGTAACGCAAGTTGCGTAATACAAGTTGCGTTACGCGAGTTGCGTTACGCAAACTATGTAACGCAAACTATATTCCAAGACTTTACACGAAGCTAACGTTTGCGCGGAGCATAAATAACGTGTTCGATAAGGTCGTTATAACGCTCTACAACAACTTGACGACGCGCCTTTAAACTTGGAGTAATCAAACCGTTTGCTTGAGTAAACTCATCTGGAACTATTTCGAACTTGCGAATAGATTCAGCTCTAGAAACTAGCTCATTTGCTTTGCTAACAGCACGCTCAACTTCTGCTCGCACAATACCGTTACGTGAAGCCTCTTTTAAAGATCGCACAGGACATGCACCACGCGAAGAAAGCCAAGTATTTACTTCTGATAAATCGAGCGCAATAATTGCTGAAACGAACGGCTTCCTGTCTCCAATAACAACAGCTTGAGAAATAATAGGCGAAGACATTAATGAAGCTTCTAACGCATTTGGAGATAAGTTCTTACCGCCAGCAGTAATAATAAGATCTTTCTTTCTGCCTGTAATACGCACAAAACCGTCATCGTCTAAAGAACCAAAGTCGCCCGTATGCAACCAGCCGTTTACAATTTGTTGTTTGGTAAGCTCAGGATTATTATGGTAGCCTTTGCACACTGCAGGACTCTTAATACACAATTCGCCATCGTCAGCAATAGCAACAGATACACCCTTTACAGGCAAACCAACGGTACCAATGCGATAACCTGTTGTAGGATTCACCATAGAAGGAGCACAAGTTTCTGTCATTCCATAGCCTTCGAGAAGAGGCAAGCCGATTCCATTGAAGAAATGCGCAATCGACAAATCTAAAGGAGCACCACCCGAAATAGCGTATGAAACAGAGCCTCCAAATACGTGCAACAGTGGAGCATACACTAATTTTTTACATATTGAATGGCTAAGAGCAAGCATTGGAGGAACCATTGAACTAGACTGCTGAGCGCGAGACCATTCGCGAGCAACCTTAGATGCATAAGCAAAAATAAAACCTTTTACTCCCCTGCCTGCTTTTTGAGAAGCAGCATTGTAAATCTTCTCAAAAATGCGTGGAACACCAAGAATAAATGTTGGTTTAAAAGTTTGAAAATCAGACAATACAGTTTTCAAATTACTAGTCAAACCAAGAGTTATATTTCCAGCGAAGCAGAACAATTGCATAAACCTAGCAAAAACGTGCGCAAGAGGCAAGAACAGCAAAAGACGAGGGCTGCCTTTTAGAGCAATATCTGGCATAGAAATAACACCTGATTTAGCAATAAAAACAAAATTGCTATGAGTCAGCTCAATTCCTTTTGGCTCGCCAGTTGAACCTGAAGTGTACACAATTGTTGCTATGTCACTTCCATTAACAGCATGCACTCGCTCATAAAATTCAGCATCAGTTACTGCTTTACCGTATTCAATGCACGCGTCGATAGCACCACGATTCATTACATATACGTCGTGAAGAGTAGGACATTCTTCCTGAACAGCTTCTACTTTTGGCAACATTTCAGGAGACTCCACAAATATTGAACATACTTGAGAATCTTGAACAATATGTTGTATTTGCAACGAAGAGCTTGTTTCGTAAATCGGCACTGTCAATGCGCCTATAGACATAATAGCCATATCCAGAACTGTCCACTGCCATGAAGTGTGAGCAATAATTGACACAGCGTCACCAGGCATTACTCCTCTAGCAATAAAGCCTTTAGCAACAGCTATTACCTTATCTTTAAATTCTTCAGCAGTATATGACTTCCAAACGCCGTCAGCTCCAACGTATTCAACCAAAGAGCCATTAGGATTGCGCTCTGCTCGCTCTTCTAGCAGTGAGAAAACATTAACATCTATATCAATAGACTCATCAAGTGGACGAGAATATTCTTGCATATTAGCTCCTCTATCTGCTGAATTGACGTATATCTTTACTATACGCGATTTGCAAGCCTTCGCATATGCGAATATCTACAAGATTGTAATAAATTTTGTTCATTTATCTACAAATATCTACGATACAAATATATTATTTTTCTTATTCCACAGGCTTAAGCACAATGCGGCGCTTAACAGTCATTCCTTCAGGATTAGCATATGTGCGATTTTTGCGCTTTAAACCCCACTGCACACAAGTTGTACCGCAATGGTCCGAACCTCCTTCGACATGTGCAAAATTCTGACCTCTTTTCACAAAAACACCAACGCTAAACTTTGTTACAGCAGGCTCAAAAGTAGAAGTTAGTTCACCATGCCTAATAGTCACAACTGATTTACCAGCGACCTTACCAGCAAAACTAATAACGCCATCTGCAGGCGCAAATAAAGGAGTTCCTGTGCTTGCAGCTAAATCTACGCCGCGATGCCCAGCCATCCAGGGTTTAGGCGGAGGATTAAAAGCTTTTACAATTCTCGCAGGTTTTACAGGCCATTGCATAGCTGACTTGCATGTTTTTTCGCTATAATCACCTTTAGAAAGAGCACACTTGTGGCAACATGACACAGCAGATTTTGCAACATAATATTTAAGACGATGATTATTTTGCGAAATTTCGGATTGTAAAAACAGTGCATCTAATAAAATAACTGAGATTATAAAAATCCCCAAGCAGGCAGCTATTTTGTAATATAATTCATAATTTTTGCGAATACACATATATTCCCCATCCATATTTTTATAAAATGACTTTTATAAAAGTTTTGCAGCTAATTTGCGAAAATCATAAGCTTTTAAAGCATTGTGGATAAAACATATGCTTATAATCACTATTTCGACACGCCAAAACACGCCATATTTGCATCTTTGAAAATTACGTGTAATATAAATGTCTTGTGCACAGCGCTTAGTTGAGCACAAGATATTCCTGCGTAGCTCAGTTGGCAGAGCGTTCGACTGTTAATCGAATGGTCGCTGGTTCAAGCCCAGCCGCAGGAGCCATAAAGCCACTGGTTATCCAGTGGCTTTTTGCGTTAAATATCACGACTTGCATTCACAAGAAAAATCTTAATTGTTTAGCACTAATTAGCGTGGCTAACATAAACACTTTGGCGTATTATATAAACAAGTTGCGTATTCAAATGCGCTAATGTTGAGTAGCAATAGATAACAGAGGATAAACATGAATCAACATAGCTCCGATAATGTTGAAACGAACCAAAAGAAAAAGCTCATTATTCTCATAGCGGGAATTGTTGTACTAGCTTTAGCTCTTGGCATAGTTGGCACACTTTGGTACATGAAACAAACTGAACGCACTAAAGCAGCTCGCAGACAGTGCGAAATAAAAGTTGCACAAGTTTCTAAAGCAAACACTGTGTGGAAAAGTTTAATGCATGACAAAGTAATAACGGACCTCACAAAAGGTGACTCTGATAACGCAAAAGAACTTGCTAAAATCATGAGCGAAAAAGTTCCTGATAAAGTATCTTGCACAGCAGATTCACCTGAAGAACTTGGTTCCAAAAGCGCAGAAGCTTTAGCTGCTTCTGAGTGGTATGCAGTTAAAGCAAAAAGAGTGCGCGAATTAGCTGTTACGCTACTAGACGAAAATAGCAAAAAAGATAAAGACAAAGACAAGCAAGACGAAGAAACAAAGAAGCAAGAGATAAATGAATCGACTGGAATTGTAATTCAGCGTTCAAATATTGTCCCACCAAAGCCAAATCCAACGCCAACGCAGACGAAGAATACACAAAACACTAAGAAACAGAATACTGAAACAAAGCCTAAAACAAACCCCGAAACAAAGTCTGAAACAAAGCCTAAAACAAATAGCAATACAGAAAATACACAGTGCAAAAAAAATTGCACTCAACACGAAGAAAAGACCAACGGAGAAGGTGAGGGAAGCGAAAAATCAGGCAAAAAAGGCAGCGGAGACGGAGATGGCGACGGAAACCATAAAGGAAATAGTGGTCAAGAAGATCCGAATAATAATGGTAAAAAAAATGGTGAAGATTCCACTAAAAAACCACGTGTAGACATCACAGATCATAGCAACACTACACAGCCATAAAAAATAATTCCTCTGTTATCTGACTCAATAATAAAAGCTCCCAGCAATACGCTGGGAGCTTTTATATTATCTAAATCTACATCGTAAACGATGTTGAACTTTATAAATTATTCGTTCACTTTGTTTACTCGAACATGAGTTAAATCGACTTCTTCAAGAGGAATTACTCGAGTGTGATTCTTAATCTTGTAACCAATGTATAGAACGATAAATAGCGGCACAGACATGTACGTGATTCCAATAGCCTGCCAGTTAAGAGTTGCAAATGAGTGCAAATCCTGACCAACAATAACAAGAATGCATAGGAAGAACGCAACAATAGGACCAAACGGATACCACTTTGCTCTGTAGACTAATTCATCTAAGGAATGACCTTGAGCCAAGTACGCTTTACGGAAGCGATAATGAGCTGCAGCAATACCAGCCCAAGCAATAAAACCAGTCAAACCACTTGCAGCAACCAGGAACATGTATATTTGATCGCCAAAAATACTCATAAAGAAAGTAAATAGCGCGACTACAAATGTAGCAATCAACGCAGGAACAGGAATACCACGAAGACTTACTTTGCCAAATACTTTTGGAGCATTATCTTCTTTTGCGAGCGAATAAAGCATTCTCGTTGAAGCATACATGCCGGAATTTGCTGCAGAAATAACAGAAGTCAAAATCACTGCATTCATAACTGCTGCTGCAGCAGCAAGACCTGCACGCTGGAACACAAGAGTGAATGGGCTAATAGCAATATCAGTTACGTCAGAACCAAGTAAGTTCTTGTCAGTATAAGGAATAATGCAAGCAATAACGAAAATAGCAAGAATGTAGAAGAGAAGAATGCGCCAGAACACTTGCTTTACAGCCTTTGGAATACTCTTTTCTGGAGTTGCAGACTCGCCTGCAGTAATACCAATAAGCTCAGTTCCCTGGAAAGAGAAGCCTGCAATAGCGAATGCACACAACACTGCAGGAACACCGCCTGCAAATGGAGCGTCCTTATGAGTGAAGTTTTGCAAGAATGGCGCTTTGCCGCCAACAACGCCAACAATCGTAAGCGAACCGATAACAAGGAATACGATTACTGCCAACACTTTAATAATCGAAAGCCAGTACTCGGTTTCTCCAAAGCACTTAACTGTAAGCACATTGATAAGCAAAATAAGCATAAGAACCGACAGTGAGAAAATCCATATTGGCACTGTTGGGAACCAATATTGCAAAACTATTGCTGCAGTACTAACGTCCACTGCAACCGTAATAGCCCAGTTAAACCAATAGTTCCAGCCCATTGCAAAACCAAGTGCAGGATCAATAAAACGTCCAGAATATGATGCAAATGAACCGCTAATAGGCATAAATGTTGCCATTTCGCCAAGGGAAGTCATAAGGAAGTAAACCATAATGCCAATTGCACCATAAGCGAGCAAAGCGCCGCCAGGACCAGCCATATGGATTGTTGCACCACTAGCAACGAATAAGCCTGTTCCAATGCTGCCACCTAAAGCAATCATGGAAATATGGCGAGTTTTTAATCCTCTATGGACATCGTTATTTTGATGAGTATTCTGCTGAGTATTCTGTGCAGCAGTAGATGATAATGAACTACTCATTTTTCCTCCTTTCATGACAATCAGAGGCAAAACAAGCAAGCAAAAGCAAGCGTGTCGATAGCTCTCCGCAGCGGATGCCAAATCACTGCGACAGTCCTTGGTATATTAAGCCAAGTCCCAGCTCACTACTTTTGGGATTAAGCAGTAAACTTCGGCGCTCTCCCCTTTTGTAAACAATCAACGCTTTCCCTAGCTCATGCTTACTACTCTTGTCGAGCGCGACCTCTGGTCGATGTTGTTCATTATTAGTACGACTTGCAGACAAACTGTAAAAAATACGGCGTGGCGCATAAAAAACGAAAAATAATAGCAAAAAACGCCACCTCAAAAGGAGTGTTCAGTAAGGGATTAAAAAAGAAAACCGACTGAAAGCCTTTAAGCGGGAACATAAGAAAGCCTACCTAGTGCGCATTGCACGAAGTAGGCTTTCCTTGTTTTGGTAATTACAGTGGTATTTGCCAAGCCACCTTACTTAAGACATTTTGCCTAAAAATTATTCAAATGGGACTTGCTATACTCCAAATACTGAGCAATATATACACACAAGCAATGCTTGAGGAAGTGTATGAGCTTTGTAAGAACAGCAATTTCAAATAACCTATTAATATCATCTAATAGCTGAAATTATAGAATCAGTGCTCCACTTAACTATTACATCAGCAGCATTTTTTACAACACTTGAAGTTCTTTCAGCAGCATATGGTTCAACAGCTATAATCTTTTTTCCCATTTCTTGTGCTAGCTCAATTTCAATGTTGATCCATTTACTGTACGTTGAATAAACTCCTGCCAATATAAGAACACAACTGGCATGTTGCATCTGGTTTCTAATTGCTTCCTTTAACTGATGATCATTTCTTGCATTATGAATTGGATCGTCCTTGGGGACAGAATAGTTTTTATAAGTAAAATACGGATTGCTGTCCAATAAGTTAACTAAGCCATCGTAAGCATCTGAATAAGACCAAGAATGACTGATAAATAGGTTGTAAATCATAATCCTCCTTGTATAAAAATTTTAATGATTATCATAAACACAATGGCAAGTACATATATGCAGATGAATGTTATTGGCAGTACTTTTTCTAAAAAAGTACCATCCTTGTATTTCTTGACTTTCTGTAATTTTTCCCACTCCTCTCTAAATGGATGTGCAGGCAATTGACTCTCAAGACTATCAATCACTTTAAATTTTTCTCGATTTAGTAACTTGTAATTATTGATAAATGATAGCCACACGCCACAAAACGCAATCCCTGATAATAAGATGAATATAGACTTAATATTCCATGATATTGATATTGCCGCAATAATAGCTAAATTCAGTGTTATAAAAATATTATTCATCGAATCACGCCTCTGGCTAACAGAGTTTGCCATTTCTACACATGTTCGCCATTGAGCTAATATAATTTCACTTTTGTTGCTGTCATGATTCATATCATCCATTGTGTTATTCACTCCTTTCTATGTGTAAACATATGCGTATTGAGGTGGTCATTTTGCTTTCGCTTCAGCATATCTATCTTTGCCCCACCAATTTGGCAGGAGCTCCTTCAATGTGACAGTCTTCCGCTGTTCAAAGTCCTCCATAATCTCCATTTTTTCATTTTCTTCATTCAATTGATAAAAGAACTCTCTACACGCTCCACAAGGCATACCGCTTCCCTCTCCATAAGGTGCCTTGTCGCGGAATGCGATAAAGCGCTTCGCCTTCGTCTGTCCGCTATTCACATACATATTAAGAGCGGCCACGCGTTCTGCGCACAAATTAAGAACACCACTGCAGCTCTCAATGCAGAAACCCGTGAAAATTTCTCCGTTTTCAGCTTCTATTGCACATACAACATGATGTGCGTAAATGAATGGAGAAACTTCCTCCGGATGAAATTGTGGCTTCGCCTTTTCATACATCGTATCCCAAATATCCATATATTCCTTTTCTCCTAAAATACCTGAATTTATCGCATAGGCCTTCCTATTTGCATATACTACAGTTTCATCATGGATTAAGAGAATGGGTAGTATATCTGCACCTTTTAACGATAGAAATATCGAAAAAGGCTGTAATGTGTTTTATGCCGTTTTACATTGTAAATTAAATATAATTTTACTTATTGCCTTTAGCTCTATTATGCGTTTTACAAAGCATTTGGCAATTTGACTCGTCTGTCGCACCGCCTTTACTCCAAGCTGTTACATGGTCCGCGTCCATCTCGCTCAATTTATAGATACGTTTGGAATTGTTGTCACTACACAAAGCACAAAGCGGACAATTCGATATATCTTTTTCTTTAGCAACTTCCGTTTGACGAGCATATACTTGCTTTTTTGTTTTCTCGTCAAATACTCGTATGTTAAGAAGAGTTTTGTTAGATTCTCCGCCAAGTACATACTCGATAACACCACGTTTATTTTGAACTTGAGAATCTTCCATGAGTGCAGATACTCGTTCTGCAATCTGTGCTTTACTATAGGCATTTTTATGATACGTAGAGTACAGCCTGCCCCATTCTTGGCCGCACATTTCATTTCCTGTATAGTCAAATATTGAATCTATCCAATCTATTACAGTATCAAAGTGGTTTTTCAACTGTTTAATATCTGCATCGTTTCTATGTTGAGCCATATAATCGTCGATGTTTCCATCACTCACCCAGTCGAGAGCTGTTTCAAGAATTGCTTGACGTTTAGGATCGCCTTTCACATACGTTTGCCACATATTCATCTTAGAATTAGAAGTATTAGAAAATTCTTCCTTAGCAAGCGTTACAAAACTACCATGATAAGCTGCATTTCTTAGTTCTTGTTTTACTAGTGGAACTCCAGCAATGTTAATAGTTTCAAACCATGCTTCAATTTCTGAAGGCGTTCCTTCACACACATAAATGGTAAGCTTAGTATTACTAATTAAATCTTGCTCATCCTGCGCAAGGCTGTTGAAATATTTTGGTTTGCCATCACGGTCAACAGCAAAAGGCCACGATTGATTAACAAAACGTGCGAATGATGTAATACGCTGTTGCCCATCTAGCACTTCATACATGCCGTCATTATTCTTCACAAAGTAAATTAAACCAAGCGGATAACCTTTGAGCAGAGAATCAACAACAGCAACATCTTTCTTACCGTCACCATAAATATAATTTCTTTGATACTCAGGCTGAATAATAAGCTTACCGTCTAAACCGAATAGACCCTTATCTTCGTTTTTATCGTAAATAAAGCCTTTGCAAATATCTCCAACTGTCCAATCAGTTACAAGTGTTGTTTTCATAATTGGTTACCTCTGTTTTCATTCTTAACTAAAGTTTGACAATACTCTCTTTGGTTTTATCCATATGCGAGCATATACTAATTTTTTCTCAATACTGGCTCTTTGATTGCCACTCATTTGCCACTTTAATGGGCAGAACAATTCTACAGGTTCTATTTGTGGATGATTGTTATTCTCGCGTAAGTAGGATGCCCATTTATCTTTCCTTCTGCGTTCTTTATCATCCCTGGAATCGACGTTGTACAAGGATTCGAAAGTACGGTTGTACTCTCTCTCGCTCTCTCTTGTGAAGACTAGGTCTTTGCCGTCTTCACCTTTTCTAAACGCTACGATATCGAACTGATCTGGGTTATATTTGTCCATAAACGTAATAGGAACACCCATCACACCAGATATCCAGTGCATTTGGTTAGTTGAAACACCCATAGAGAGCAATGCTTGTGTCATTTCTTCCTCCGTATGACCAAACGCGAGTACAAGCGCTGTACTCTCTCTCTCTCTCACGTAGAACCGTCCTGTGCCTGTTTTCCCATCGGGCAATGGTTCTGGTTTCGCAAGATCAAAATCAGCACCTATAACTTCGTATTGGTTCGGATTCCATTTATCAAGAAATGTAATAGGTACTCCCATAGCCGCTTCATAATCTGATGGAATACATTCTGTAAACGGAACTTCAATCGCGTCATAATTGTCGTAATGAGGGTACTCGAGTTTGCAGTAATCTTTTTCAAGCTTTTTCTTCAGTTTTTTGTTGAATTTAAGATTATGCTCCATTGTGTCAAGTATTAGGTTCTCGTGACGCTTTCCGTGGTCAATATTGGTGAACCATCTTACGCCTTTAACTCTAATAAATTTCTTTCCATTTTCATCTACGCCACAACCTGCAGCATTAAGAGGATAATCGTCAGGTACATTAAATTTTCTATCTCCTGAATGTATGGAATAGCCGAGCCATACTTTATTGTCACTCAATAAAGGAAACACCTCTTTATATGTGATTGCATTCATGTTCCCTATAATTACAAACTGCTTATTGGCTTCTAAAATCCATGCTAAAAATTCTCTAAACAGTGAAAAAGGTGGGTTGGTAATAATAATATCTGCCTCGTCACGAAGCTTCTTTACTTCACTGCTTCTAAAATCGCCATCACCTTCAAGATATCCAGTAAATTCAATGTCGTCAGTATCAACTGTTCCATTACCATCTGTGTCACGAGTTAGAGTGAAAAGTTTACCGTGTGTATCATGCTGCTGTTGGTTATACAAGGGCGACATGAGTTCAAATATTGTAGGCTGTTTATTTGCTGCTCCTTGTGCGTAGGAGGTTGAAATAAGTTTTTTTATACCAAGTCTTGTGAAATTTGACGCAAAATATTTGGTGAAGTTTGACCATTCTGGATCATCACAGGGTAGAAGAATAGTTTTATCTTTGAATACTTTAGGGTTATATTCAATATAGGCATTCATCTCGGCTTCTATATCGTTATATTGAGTATAGAACTCGTCATTTTTTGCGTTTCTAGCAGCGCCTAAGCTTGAATTATCAGCCATTACTTTTCATCCTCCGCTATAAATTCCAAAATATCGTCGGGCGTGCAGTGTAAAGCCTTGCAGATGCCTTCCACTTTTTCTAGTGATATATATTGCCCAGTGCGTAGTTTCGTAATAATGTTGGCGGAAATATTGCTCATTCTCATTAAGTCCTGATTGGAAATATCTTCCTCAATCATGCGATGTAATAGTTTTTTATAACTAACAGCCATAATTCCCTCCTTATTTTCTTAATTTATGCTATCACGATTCTGTGAGTATACCAACGATATAAAGAACTAATAGCACCAGAATATAGCAGATTAAAAAAGTCTCCTTTGCTATTCATTCAAGGCAAATTCCTAATGAATGCTTAGGAGATTTTTATTGTCAAAAATTTTTTCTAAAACTGTCAGATTACATCCTCTTTCGTGGCTACCAAGTAGAAGACCAAAAAACTTTTTAAGACAGGTTAAAAAGTCGGCTTTTTCTTTTGCCTGTGATGTAGAAGGGATAAGCCTTCTAGAAAAGGAGGATCAAATATGGATCTAGAGAAACTGCCAAAAGCACTAAAGAACAAGAATATCTTTTGTTCATGGAAGTACGAGCAGCAAGAAAACGGTAGGCTCACTAAGCCGCCTTATAACCCCATAACGGGAAAGAAAGCAGCTACAGACAACTTAAGCGATTTTACCTCGCTTGATGCTGCCATGAAAGTAAAAGACCAATACGACGGAATTGGGATAAAGCTTGTTGATAATCTCTTAGGTATCGATTTAGATCACTGCATCGATAATGACATCATTAAAGACTGGGCAAAAGAGATTATTTCCCGTTTCAAGCACGCTTATATCGAATACAGCCCAAGTAAGCATGGTTTTCATATCCTGCTTCTGTTTAATGGCGCATACGATAAAACAGCTTATTACATCAAGCATGGGGATATTGAGGTTTACAGCGCTCTAGCTACGAATCGCTATCTAACGGTTACGGGCGATGTGTATCAAGAAGGCGAGCTTTTAGAAGACGATGAAGCCATCATGTGGCTTTTAGACACGCACATGAAGCGAAACATAAACACTCATGAAAAAGAAAATAACGCGTGTGCAAGGTCATATTTAAGCGATACAGCTGTTATTGAAAAAGCTGGTAACGCTGTAAATGGAGCTAAATTTATAGAACTTTGGCATGGTGACATTTCGACTTACCCTTCTCATAGCGAAGCGGATGCAGCGCTTGTGTCTATTCTTGCCTTTTACTGTGGCGGCAACAAGGAGCAAATAGACCGACTTTTTCGTAAGTCTGCTTTATTCCGTCCTAAGTGGGATGAACACCGTGGCGCGGATACTTATGGCGATACAACCATTCAGAAAGCTGTTTCTAAATGTCATACGTTCTATGAGCCTTTCCATAATGCAAGTGCTGAGGAAGACTTTGATGATCTCTTATCTAGATTACAGGAACTAAAGCCTGATGAAAATATCCGATATCGCAACGGTGATTTAGGTAATGGCAGATTGTTTGCTGATATTTTCCAAAACATTCTGCACTATGTACCAGAGCGCAAGATGTGGTTCATCTTCGATGGTGTACGTTGGACTTGCGATATTGGAACGCTTAA
This sequence comes from Gardnerella phocaeensis, assembly GCF_048545075.1. Classification (NCBI taxonomy): domain Bacteria; kingdom Bacillati; phylum Actinomycetota; class Actinomycetes; order Bifidobacteriales; family Bifidobacteriaceae; genus Gardnerella; species Gardnerella phocaeensis. The sequence goes on from NZ_JBKQXS010000002.1 coordinate 97,475, forward strand.
AACGATGGAACTATGCAAGGATTTAGCTCTTTCTCTTATACGTTATGCTGGTGCCATTAAAGACGAAAGAACCCGTTCCATGCTTGTTGAGTATTGGAACAAATGGAGCAGCCGTCGTAACCGTGAGATTTATATCAAGGAAGCTCAAAGCGTTTACCCCATTTCGATGGAAGCGTTCGATAAGAACATTTATCTATTTAACTGCCAAAACGGAACTTTAGACCTTCAGCACGGTGTATTTCGCAAGCACTTAGCAACAGATCTTATTACCAAAGTATCACCTGTGTTTTATGACCCGAAGGCAAGAAGTGAACGTTTTCGCCGGTTCGTCGATGAAATTATGAGCGGAGATTGCGAGAAAGCCTTGTATCTGCAAAAGTCATTAGGCTATGCGTTAAGCGGTGATACACGCTATGAGTGCATGTTCTTTCTTTTTGGAGAAAGCACAAGAAACGGTAAAGGCACACTCATGGAAAGCGTTCTGTCTGTGATGGGCGATTACGGAAAAGCGGTACGCGCGGAAACCATTGCTCTAAAGAAGAACCCTAATAGTTCACAGCCGACCGAGGATGTAGCACGCCTTGCCGGTGTTCGCTTTGCCAATATATCTGAGCCGAGCCGAGGACTATTCCTTAATTCAGCACAAGTTAAATACATGACAGGAAGTGATACCTTAAACGCTCGATTCCTGCATGAGAACAGCTTTGACTTTAAACCACAGTTCAAACTGTACGTGAACACCAATTATCTACCCGTCATCAGCGATATGACAGTGTTTAGTAGCGACCGCATGCAGATTATTCCCTTTAACAGGCATTTCGAAGCGTGGGAACAGGATAAAACCTTAAAGGCGGAGTTTTCTAAAAAAGAGGTGCAAAGCGCCATTTTAAACTGGCTTCTTGAAGGCTTTACCCACCTCCGAGATGAAGGCTTTAAGCCGCCTAATAGCGTTCTTGATGCCATTTTTAGTTATGCCCACGACAGTGACAAAATGGCACAGTTTGCTGAAGATGTACTCGTTAAAGACCAAAGCTCTGAGATTCGAACGGCAGTTGTATACGACCACTACAAGAAGTGGTGCATTGATAACGGCTGTTTTTCTGAGAACAGCAGAAACTTCAATCAGGAATTAAGAAAATTTGCCGAGGTTGTAAGAAAGCGTCCCAATACAGGCGGAGAAAAAACCACGCTTCTTAAAGGCTACAGGCTTAAAAGTGAGTTTAGCGATTTTTTAAGTGGCAACTAGTGGCAGTTAATAACCTATATCCCCATATAACCCTATAAGGCAATAACGAAATTTAACTGCCACATCATGCCACGTTTAAGGAGGTGGTGCCTATGATTGCGTAATTCGTATCGCAAACCTGTGTTGAACATGAAGAAGAAATACTATCATGCACAAATCAAAATACTGAAATGATTTCAGCTTTTTGACAACATTGAAGAAAGAAAACCTGCCTAGATACTGTGCTGTTGGAAATTTATTCGCATACTACTTTCTGAACCTAACCCCCTAGGGGGGGTCAAATCTCTAAAGAGTACCCCTTCGGGAACGGGCGCAGGGTCTTGCGTGCAAAAACAGCGAATTCAAAAGGGTAAATGGGCAAAATCAAGCAAATTACTGCATCAATTGCAGAAAACAGTAATGAAAGGAACTAACAATTATGATTAACAGAGATATTGAAAAAGAAATGAAACTAGCAAGTCAGGACTACCACAGCACGTTTTGGAACGTATTGCGCAATGCAAATGGTAATGCGAATAATATTGAAAAAAAGCTGCGCCACCATTATACGGATGCCTATGATTTGCCGACTTCTTCTCTAGCAAAACTCGAAGCAAAGCTTGCAAACAAAAGTAATCTTAGAAAACTGTGTACAGTGGTAAAAGCACACTCGCAAGCAAGTAAATTGTTCATCTATGAAGCCTCACCGTTCACCAAATGGATGAAAGATTATGACACAAGCATCATGACGTATATGCCTATTAAAGATGGCTTTAAGCGTATTGATGTAACGGAGTATACCCTAGTTAACCTCATTCGTTTGGGTACGGATTTTGCAGCTGACCTTGACTTTGATATCGAAGAGTTCATAACAAGCGAACTGACAAAGCAATTTACATTGAGTGAGTCGGAAGCTTTTATAAATGGTGATGGAATAACTAAACCGACAGGAATTTTATCAGATACATCAGGTGCTGAGGTTGCTGTGCAAGCAAAAGAGATTTCCGCAGATGCCATCAAACGTTTATTCTTCTCGCTAGATAGTAAGTATCGAGAAAATGCCACGTGGCTTATGAATGATGAAACTGCTCTTTATCTTCAAACCTTAAAGGACACTACCGGATCATACATCCTATCTGATTTTGATGGCAACTTAATGGGCAGACCTGTGGTCATTGACAATGCCATGCCTTCTTCTCAAAAGGGAGCAAAAGTTATCGCTTTTGGTGATTTTTCCAACTATTGGATTATCGAACGCCATAACCCAACCATCAAGGTTCTAAACGAAATATTTTCTCTTATGGACCAGATAGGTTACCTCTCTTTTGAGTATTTGGATGGAAAACTGGTACATCCTGAAGCAATTAAACTATTGCAACTTTCTTAAACAAAGAGGTCAAAATGCATGGATGAACAAATTAGGGATACACCGGTAAAAACCGAAGTGTTAAGAATCGGAAATACTGAATTTACGGTTCACTCTCTTGAAAGCAAGAGTGCTCAGAAAGGTGTCAAAGACCTAATCAAGCACCTTATTTTAAGCAATTTAAACCATGTAATAGAAGCTAAATAACTTGATAAATTCTGAGTTATACGGGAATATATACTGACCGCTTGAAGGCTGTCGGAAAGGAGGAAAACAGATGAATAAACTAAATAGACAGCCTTCTTATACTCTAGATAATGTAGGCAAGATAACGGCACTTTACTGCCGTTTATCCAGAGACGATGAATTACAAGGTGACAGCAATTCCATCATCAATCAAAAGAGCATGCTGAAAAAGTATGCCGAGGATAATCATTTCAACAATCTTATGTTCTTTGTAGATGATGGCTACTCGGGTACTAATTTCCAGCGACCTGATTGGCTTAAATTAACTGCTCTCATTGACGAAGGAAAGATTGGAACCATTATCGTCAAGGACATGTCACGCTTGGGTAGAGATTATCTGCAAGTTGGTATGTATACAGAGATGGTATTCCCTAACGCTGATATTCGCTTTATTGCAATAAATAACGGCGTAGATAGCAATAATCAGTCAGACAACGACATGACACCTTTCATCAACATTTTCAATGAGTTTTATGCTAAAGACACAAGCAGAAAAATAAAAGCTGTGTTTAAAGCAAAAGGACAAAGTGGGAAGCCGCTCTGCATCAATCCTCCTTACGGATATCTTAAGGATCCTGAAGATAAAAATCATTGGATTGTAGATGAAGAAGCTGCCAGTGTAGTGCGTGAAATCTTTAGACTCTGTGTTAATGGATATGGTACTAGCCAGATTGCAAATGAGTTAATCAAAAGGAATATTCCAACACCTTCTGAGCATTTTCTCTCTCTTGGAATTAAAATTCCTTCCGCGAAACCGGAGATTAATGGAATATGGCATCAAAAAACTATCTCTAATATGCTTGAAAAGCAAGAATATCTTGGACATACGGTCAATTTCAAAACAAGAAGGAAATCGTACAAGTGCAAGAAAACATTATTGAATCCTAAAGAAGACTGGCTAATTTTCAAAAACACACACGAAGCAATTATTGACCAGGAAACTTTTGATATTGTTCAACGTATAAGAGATGGTAGACGAGTGCGTGCCAATCTTGGAGAAATGCCAGTGTTATCGGGAACGCTATTTTGTGCGGATTGTGGTAACAAGCTTTATCAGGTTCGAGGAAAAGATTGGAGTCACGATAAAGAATACTTTGTCTGTGCTACCTATCGTAAGCAAAAAGGCAAATGTTCATCACATCAAATTAGAAATATTCAGATTGAAGCAATACTGCTTCACGAGCTACGAATGATTACTTCATTTGCCAAACAGCACGAAGAAGAGTTCGTGGGACTTGTGATGAAGAAAAGCGAGAAAGAACTAACCCAAAAGTTAAAGTCCTCTAATAGGGAACTAGAGCAAGCAAAAGCAAGAATTAGCAAACTTGACACAATTGTTCAGCATCTCTATGAAGACAACCTAGACGGTAAAATTTCTGATGAACGATTTAAGAGCATGTCTAAGTCCTACGACAAGGAACAAGCTGAACTGAAAAGCAAGATTGAATCCCTTGAAGCCTTTATTTCTAAAGCGCAAGAGGAATGTCTCAACGTGGATTCTTTCTTGAAATTAGTACGACAATACACAGATATACAAGAACTTAATGCAGAGATCATTCGAACCTTTGTAGATAAGATTTATGTTGAAAAATCTGAAAAGGTAGCAGGTACAAGAACCAAGAAACAAACCATATGGATACAGTGGAATTACATAGGTGCAGTTGATATTCCACTCCATAAGTAAAATCGGCGTAGCCGGTAGTAATACCGATTACGCCGATAATTTTTTAGGAATTAAATCCCTAAGTGAACGCACCCAAAGAGGTGACGTTTAAAATTTGTGGAGCTAGGGGGATTCGAACCCCCGACCCCCTCCATGCCATGGAGATGCGCTACCAGCTGCGCCATAGCCCCGTTTTTATTTATGCCGTTCAAACGAACCTTTGATAGAATACAACAAATAGCCGCTCTATCCAAATGCGGCGTGTCGAATTCAACTTACAAATTCCAAAAATTATGCAAATTCTACCAACAATTTAGTCGCCAATTTGAAAACCAACTCAAGAACCAATTCGAAAACTAATTACCACTGGCACTTCCAGATTGATCACCATTACCAGGAGAAGTTACATTGTTTGAAGAGCCAGCAGATCCCGAAGATCCCGAAGACCCGGCAGATCCAGCACCTGCATCAGAACTATCAGTACCCGACCCACTATTACCGCTAGCAGCATCACCTGAATTCGTTCCTGAATCATTATTAGTGTCACTACCTAAATCATCATTGGAATGACCACTTGTTGAGCCATCTGCATTTTCATTGCTATGCTCATCATTTTCGTCTTCATTAGCATTTTTACTATCAGAATCATCATGAGATTTCTTATGGTCTTGATTAGTATTCGTGTTAAGACGTTGCTTAGGTTGCGGCTGATTTTGCTGCTGCTCATGACTAATTTCTTCAGGCTTATTAATATTGTCTGTACCTTTTCCTTGTGTAAACAAAAGAACAGCACCTGCAGTAACGATAACAGCTATAAGAGCACTTATAACAGCAACAACAATTGTTGTACTATGATCGTTTCTGTTTTTGTAAGGCACAGAAGAGTAACCGTAATTTTCACTAACAACCTTAGATAACGGCACCGGCTCTGGAATTGTGCCTTCCGACAGCTCCATGTCTTCTTCATGCTGTTCACGTAATTTCGACAATTCCAAAATACGCGTATTTTCTAATTCTGGATTACTAACTTGCGAGCTAACAGTGCGTCCAGATCTTGCGTTTTGAACAGTCATATTTCTGTCATCTGCAGGATCAGTATTAAATTGCAACGGATTTGATGAATATTGCATATGAATATCATCTCCAATTCTTTTAGAATCAACATTCTCTAAATCATTTGAACGCACGCTAGAATATGACGCATTACTAAAATTAGGCTGTTCTGTAGAAGTATTCTGATTCGTTTCCGAAAGTTTACGCGATGAAGCGTGAATGACATTTTGATACAACTGCGAGGCTACTGCAGAAACAATAGAACCAATAGCTACGCCAACAACTGAACCAGCAATACCAATTTTAGAAGCAAGTAAAAACGAAGTCACTGCAGCGAGCGATCCAGCTAATACTTGCGTAAACGATATGCCTTTGAAGAAATTCTTCACTTATGCACCTTAACTATTTATGCGAATATAATGCCAAAACGCATGGCAAATATGCAAACTCAAATACCAACATCATTACAACAATGATGGTATCACTCTACGCAAAAATTGCACAGTATTGCCAGAGCATTCTTACAACAAAATCACAAGTCTTATATACATAAAACTTAGCTACACAAACTTAGATACCTAAGACTTAGCAACCTCAAAATCTCTATCTTTATAAGAAATCTCACAATTGGCTTTTTTATCACAATAATGCTCGCCTAAGCTTGCAGTAATAATTGCAGCAAATATTAAAGCAAATCCCACAAAAGCCATGCTAGAAACATGCTCATGAAAAAGAACAGTAGAGAATAAAAGTGTGAACAAACTTTCAGTGCACATAATCACTGAAGCGTTTGCAGTAGAAAGATTCACCAAACTATAGTTTTGCATAATTTGCGCAACTACTGTTACTACCACTGTAAGGTAGAACATGTTAGCAAAAATAGAGAAATGATCAGCAGCGTTAAAGTTTGGCAAAGGCTCATAAATAAGCGCACCAGCTACAAAAAGTACGCCTGAAACAACAAATTGCCCAAAAGTTAACGTAACTGGATTATATTTACGAGAATAATACGCAAGGAACGTAAGATTAAAAGCAAAAACTACAGCACATAATAAAGTAAGGAAATCTCCATAAGACAATGTGAGCACAAGCATTCCAGGCTTTAATGCCACAAAGCCCACTCCAGCAACGCACATAACTGCAGCTACTAATCCTAAAAGAGTTGGCTTTTTCTTGACGATTAACCAAGCAGAAAATGGCGTAATTACGCAATATGCTGCTGTCAAAAACGCACTACGACCTGGATCAATTGAACGTAATCCTTCAGTTTGCAAAACTAAAGTAGCATAATACGTAATTCCAGTTAGCAAAGAAGGAACAATAAGCTTTTTTGTAAAAGTTTTACGAAGCGTACCGAAAAAAATAACAGCCATAATTGCGCAAGCACCAACCATACGAACGCCCATAAGCCATTGCACAGGAAACACTTCAAGAGCATATTTTGAAGAAACATAGCTGCCACCCCAAATAGCAGCACAAATCAACAGCATAATCTGAGCAATATGAACACTTTTGCCTTGAGGCATGCCCGATTTATCCGAAAGCGGTTCAGCTATAGATTTAGCTGTTTCATATTTCACCTTCATAATGTTTCCCCTTCAACTACAAAAGTTAATTCTTTAAAATTTTTCTTTTATAAAGCGTTTTAGCTTATAAAATAGACAGAATAGCCATAAAATCGTGAAAAGTACAACTTTCTGGCGTTCCTCCGTAAAATTTCCGATATACGCTTCAGAAAACAGTAGCAATCAAGCATTTAGCTGTATAAATTTCACCCACTCAAGCATTGAAAAATTGGGTGATTTATATCACAACTTACAACTTTTTTATACTACGCACTCGTATACGCTTCTAAATCAGCGTAATGTAGAAATGTAGGCTTATAAAATGCGTACGAAGAAAGTGCGCAATCTTGTTAGGAAAGGAATACTATGGCAACTCTTAGCGCAGATATGAAAGAATTTATTGAGAATAATTTGGCTTGGATTGCAACAGTGAGCAAAGATGGCGAGCTTGATTTAGGACCAAAAATGTCTATGTTCGTACTCGACGACAACCACCTTGCATACCACGAGCGCACTGCAGGTCAGCATTATAAGAACTTGCAAGATGGCAGCCAGCTGGTTGTAGCAGTTGCTAATTTGGCAGAAAAGAAGGGCTATCGCTTCCGCGGAACCGTTACCCTTCACACTGATGACGCGATTTACGAAGAGCAGGTGCGTGTAGCTGAAGAAAAAGGCACAAAGAAGCCAGCTGCAGTTCCAGTTATGGAAATCAAGGAGATTCAGGACTTGACTTCTGGAGCTACTGCCGGCAAAACAATCGCAAAAGATTAATTCGTCGTCATTCAGTCGTGTGGATATTTGTGTGGTAGAGATTTGAGATTTTTCGCACTGAGCGCGGACGCTCGCGCGGTTAACGCGCTCGCTACGAAACTCGCGTTGGAAGTCCACTGGACTTCCAACTTTAGCGAGTTTCCGCTCCGAGTTGCTTTCGCGCGCGCTTTGACCGAGCTTGAAATCAATGGGATTTCAAGCTCCTTCAAAGCGTGATTTGGCATGTGAAGCACGGTGTGCTTCACATGCCAAATCAGCCGAACGGCTATGCCGTGAGGAATGAGCGCGAAAGCAGGTCGTCGCGCAAAACGCCGAATTAGTACGTTTAGAGTAGGCGTCATACAATATCGAGTGGCGTTCGTCCTCAACGGCGAAGATGAACACCACTCAATTCTTTACTTGATTATTTAGTTGTCACTAATTTACTTGCTTTCTTTACGCAATGCTTGCAGTCTAGCGTTCATTTCTTTCGCTTTCTTCTTCTCGAAGTAATAAATTATTGCAGCAATAGGAATCGGTAAAATAACAGTGAACGCAATCCATCCGCAAATCACCGCTGGCTCATCTTTGAACGAAATCCATCCAACAATCACCGATACAATAAATTGAATAGCAATTGGCGGAACTAGCGCAAAAACGAATTTTGCGAGATTTGACATACGTTCATTCGACCAAAAAATAGCGAACACTCCATATCCTATGCCTATAACAAACGCTGCTACAGCATAAGATGCAATTCTGTTTCCAACCGCGCTATGCGCTAACAGACTTGATATAAAAGACATTACTGTAAAAATAGTGCACCCTATGCCAATGCCTTTAACAATGTTTTGTAACATTGTTTTACCAAAAGTTGTAACTTGCTTTTCCATAATAATTGTTTCCTTTTTAAGTATTAAAATCTTGTATTAAAAAATTAGTATTAAAATTTTTGATAGTTTTATATTTGACTACATTCTAGCTACATTCGTTATTACTATAACTACATCCCTAAGCGCTTTTTGAACCCAGCTAAGCATCTGCGACTAATCCACTCAACGCTTCCATCGTCCATTTTTACGCTCATACTTCCACCAAATCCTGGATCGACTCGAACAATGCGATTCAAGTTCACGATTGCGGATTTAGATATGCGCACAAACGACGCGAATTGCGGATTGTCAAAATCCATTAGGCGCTTGTAAGACACGCATTCGCCTTTATCACCGTGAATGATTACGCGCGAATTTTCAACGCAAATCATAATCACATCTGGCTCGTGCATAACAATAATCGAATCGTTAATATAACCGTATATGAATGGATTATTGTTGCTCAACTTATCTGAAGTATTAATTTCAGTATTATTTTCAGCACTTCTTACATTTGCATCATTGGAATCAATGCTTTGTAGCTGAGCGATAATGTGCTTAAGCTCATCGTCAATATTGTGAATTGACAACTGAACTGACTGCTCTTCCTCAGGCGGAACGATAGCAATAGTTACTTTCATCAAGCCTCCTTTCCGTACACTACTGTTAGCGTTTGTTAGCTTTTTGTTTTGTAATTTTGACTATACGGCACTGTAAATAGTCTGTCTTTACAAAATCGCTAAACGGTAGCTTTCGGTAATTAAGCGGTAAAGGAGAGATTACGCAGCACCCCAAATGCGAATAAGACGCTGGCTTGTAGGGTCAGCTGCAGGGCCTTGATCATAAGCATCCAAACGCCAATGAATCGAACCATCCGCATTAAGACTTGGAATTAAGCGCGCCCAGCGACCATTTCCCATGCCGCCAATCGTCTTGTAAGAAGGATCTACTTTATCTAATCCAAGCAGCTTATGGACAGTTTGCGAAAGGCAAGAGCCATGCGAAAATACTAGCAAATCACGGTCTGAACCGGTTTTGCGAGTCCAATCTTCTACTACTGCAGCAGCACGCTCTCCTACTTCCTGCTTATCTTCAGCACCATGACGAAGCTCTCCGCCTTTACCTTCAACCCAAGCTTTGAAATCTTCCGGCCACTGTTCGCTAATCTGCTGGCGATTCAAACCTTCCCACTCGCCAAAGAAACGCTCGCGCACACCATTTTCAACATGCACATGAAGCCCAAGCTTATCTGCAAAAGCGTGAGCCGTTTGCTGCGCGCGAATAAGCGGAGAAACAATCGCCATAAAACTAGCATCCGCTTCTTCCGGTGTAATACGCACATGCTCAGCGCTGTTCGGATCCTTTGGATCTTCTAAGTCAGAAGCGCCAAAAAGCACACGCAAAGCTTTTCCAGAACGAGTTACCTGATCCATTCCAGACTCATCCAAAGCAATATCAATCATGCCTTGCAAACGGAACTGTGCATTATACGGAGTTTGACCGTGGCGAATAAGCATAACAGAGCGAGCAATTCCTTCGTGCGCACTATTAATGGAATTATTTACGTTACTCGCAACATTTTCTACGAAATCAACCATGGTTTGTACCGTACTTTCTTCTTATTATTCAGTTTTGTTAGAATCTTCAGTTTTGCTAGCATCTTCAGTTTCGCTAGCATGTTCTGGCAGTTGCAAATCGATTGCCGGGCAATCATTCCACAAACGTTCCAAGCGGTAGAATGCTCGTGCTTCCTCATGCATTACATGAACCACAAAATCGCCAAAATCAAGCAAAATCCACTGTGCTAATTCCAAGCCTTCACGAGATAAAGCCTTGCGCTTATTATCTTTCAAGTACAAGTCTTTTTCGATTTCTTCTGCAACAGCCAATACTTGACGCTCATTTGAAGCAGAAACAACTAACATAGCATCCGTAATACCAAGCAAATCGCTTACATCAAAAGCCTGCTCGTTCGTTGCTTTCAAACGGTCTGCAGCAGCGGCAGCAATACGAATTGCACTAATTGAGCTTTCTAAAGCTGTCATAACGTTACTACTCCTTAATTCTCCGACAAACGCTTTTTAGCGTTCCCAAGCTGGCTTCCAATTTTCGACTACATGCTGAGTATTTTCCGAATACACCATAGAATCAGCCGGAACATCGTGACGTACCACCGATCCAGCGCCGGTAGTAACATCATCTCCCACAGTAACCGGTGCTACAAACAGGTTTCCTGCACCAACGTGAGCACCAGAACCAATCGTAGTATGATTCTTATGCACTCCGTCATAATTTGCAGTAATCGTACCGCCACCAATATTCGTATGCTCACCCAAATCAGCATCGCCAATATAGCTTAAATGAGGTACTTTAGTGCCATTTCCAATATGAGCTTTCTTCATTTCTACGAAAGCTCCTGCCTTACTTTCCTCACCAAGTACGTTTCCTGCACGCAAATACGTCCAAGGACCAATGTTTGCAGCTCTACAAATATGCGATTCCTGTACGCGCGAACGCTCAACCACAGCATCCTCATCAATTTGCGCATCAATAAGAGTCGTGTAAGGGCCAACTACTGCACCACTTGCAACAGTAGTACAACCTTGAAGGAAGCATCCAGGAAGCACGGTAACATCTTGTGCGAGCGTAACACTATCTTCAATCCAAGTAGTATCAGGGTCGAGAATAGTTACGCCTTCAAGCATCCATTTTTCGCACACGCGCTTATTATGTGCTTTTGCGAGAGCCGCTAATTGCACACGGTTATTTACGCCTTCTACAGTAAGCGGATCTGGAGCAGACATTGCGCCAACATGACCAAACTTTCGAGCATGTTCCAAAGCATCAGTCAAATAGAACTCACCTTGAGCATTTTGAGAGTTAAGATCTGCAATTGCGTCACATAATACATTCGCATCGAATACATATACAGAAGTGTTCACTTCATGAATAGCAAGCTCTCCAGCATTTGCATCCTTATGCTCAACAATACGCAAAACGTCACCGTTTGCTTCGCGCACAATACGACCGTAGCCAGTCGCATCGCTTAAAACTGCTGTAAGAACTGTTGCTACATTGTTGTTATTATTGTGAAAATCAACTAAAGATTGCAAAGTTTGCGTATCAAGTAGCGGCATATCGCTTGCTGCAATCAGCACAGCTCCTTTTAATGCTTCACCAGTTTCGTTTTTAGCAATTTCGTTAAGATCTTTAATAGCACATTGCACTGCTCTGCCGGTTCCAGGAGTTTCGTCCTGGTTTACAATATGCACATTTTCGTTATAGCTAACAGCAGCAGCAGCTACGCGTTCGGCTTGAGCATGCACAACTACAGCTAGCTTTTTAGGATTTACGCCATTCATGGCATCCATAACACGATTGAGAAATGTTTTACCAGCAAATGGATGTAGTACTTTTGGAGTTTCTGAACGCATACGCGTCCCATCGCCTGCTGCCAAAATTATTGCCGCAGTTACATCATGCTTTTCCACGCATACGCTCCTTATACTATTTCAATAAATTTCGCTGTATTTAATTCTATTACTTATTAGCAGCGTTCAAAACAAAAAACGCCACCCGATTTAACGAGTAGCGCTTTAAGCAAGCTCCCTCACCTGGATTCGAACCAAGACAAAGGGTTCCAAAGACCCGTGTGCTGCCATTACACCATGAGGGAACGGCGGAAAAACCGCCAAGTCACTATTATGCCATAATATCAAAAAACGTCAAATTGGCGTGCCGAAAAGCAAACCGAACGAAATCAATACTTAAGCAAATAAGAATCCTTGTCCGTGATGCTCAGGATAAGTGTCGAAAAGCTTAGCAACTGATCCATCTTCAAACACTGCTTTAATAGCGCTTGCAAGAAGCGGAGCAATTGAAAGAACAGTCAAACCATCCCAACGCTTCTCTTCTGGAATAGGCACAGTATCAGTCAAAACAACTTCTCTAGCACCACAAGACTTCAAACGCTCGACTGCAGGACCAGAAAGCACGCCGTGAGTTGCAACAACTGTAACAGACTTAGCTCCAGCTTCCTTCAACACTTTGCAAGCTCCTGCAATAGTTCCTGCAGTATCGATCAAGTCGTCAACCATAACGCAATCGCGTCCAGCAACATCACCAACAACGCGATTTGCAACCGTCTTATTAGGGCAAGTGATATCGCGAGTTTTGTGCACAAAAGCCAAAGGACCGCCGCCTAAGCGTTGAGCCCACTGTTCTGCTACGCGAATACGACCAGCATCAGGAGACACAACAGTCACATTAGCAAGATCGTCGCGGAAACGATCACGTACGTAATCAACCAAAACTGGCATAGCAATCAAGTGATCAACAGGACCGTCGAAGAATCCTTGAGACTGAGCTGCATGCAAATCGACGCTCATAATGCGATCAGCGCCAGCAGTCTTTAGCAAGTCAAACATCAAGCGGCAAGAAATAGGTTCACGGCCGCGATGCTTTTTATCTTGTCGAGAATAACCAAGCAACGGGCATACTGCAGTAATTGAACGAGCAGAAGCCCTCTTCAAAGCGTCAATCATAATTAACTGTTCCATAATGGACTTGTTAACAGGATCGCTGTGGCTTTGAATAACGAATACATCTGTACCACGCACAGATTGCGTATAGCGAACATACATTTCGCCGTTAGCAAAATCGTATGCCGTAGTTTCAAGTACATCAATTCCAAGCTGATCAGCTACATCACGAGCAAGCTTCGGATGTGCGCGACCGGTAACGAGAACAAGGTTTTTATCTGGCTTTCCTTCAAGGACGATGCTCACCATATCTCCAAACATTAGTTCGCTTTAATTCGCGAAATGAACATAATCAATACTAACTTTTTGCACAGACGATAAACGACAAGCCTACAAAATCAATCATTACGCACGATATAAACCATGCTTAACTATGTATTGAACTACTCCATCTGGAACTAAATACCACACCGGTTCACCATGTTCAGCTCGACGACGAACATCAGTAGAAGAAATAGACAACGCTGGAATCTCTAAAATATCAACCGGCAAATGCGTAGAATCACAATGAACCATATCGTCACGATTCGCTGCAATACCAGTATCATTCGTATGCATTTGGCGAGGCAATAACGGAGAATTAGAATCTGCCAACTTTTCTGGTCTCGAATAGCCAGGACGAGTAACGGCCACAAATCGAGCCAAATTCCACATTTCGCGCGCATTTTTCCATTGCATTATTTCAGCAATAGCGTCAGCCCCAGTAATAAAGAAAAGTTCCGCATCAGGATGTTGAGCGCGTATATCTCGCAAAGTATCGATAGTATAAGTAACTCCAGGGCGATCAATATCAACCCTAGAAACAGTGAACTTTGGATTTGAAGCTGTTGCAATAACAGTCATTAAATAACGATCTTCTGCATTCGTAACTTTTTTATCAAGCTTAAAAACAGGCCTACCAGTAGGAACGAAAATAACTTCGTCAAGATCATAAACCCAAGCAACTTCCGATGCCGCAACCAAGTGGCCATTGTGTATTGGATCGAATGTGCCGCCCATAATTCCAATGCGCTGACGTTCATGCACATTGCCACGAGCAGAAGTACGTTTATGAACTGAATTCACAACCACAGGAGGAGCCGCTTCTTTACCAGTAAACGCGCCATGAAATAGGTCAGACATGCGACGTTCTGCATCTTCGTGAATTTCAGGACTCATTCGCTTCAGATTCCTTGTCTTCCACTTGAGTTTCATTCACTAATCCAGATGCAACATTTGCGCTATCCGGATTAATATTGCCCATTTCTTCATCCCACTCATCTTTTACAACACGCTGGATTTCGGCAAAAGTTGGAAGAGGGAAATCTGGTTGATACGCACCACGAATTTTCGCTACAGATTCCGAAATTTTAGCAAGCATGGATGTCATGCCATCAATATCATGATCACGTTCTAATTCGCTAAACTTAATAATATTCTTTTCCATATTGCGAACATTTTCAAGAACATTATTAAACGAAGCTTCATCAGGAATAGTCACATCATTCGAATCAGAATCTGGCCAGCCCATTAACACTGCGTCAGCATACTCAAGCGATGAACGTTGCGATGCAGAAGCAATACCATCTTCAATTTGCACCAAAAAAACATATCGCACAATGGACAAACGTTCAGCAGCAATATCAAGCGCTTCTAAAGGAGTTAAACAAGAAGTTTTCTCATCCATATTTACCATATTCTTACAATACCTCACTTTATGCACTTTATGCTCTTATTTGCCCATCTCCGTAGCCGATCCATTTGGTTGTTGTCATTTCAAGCAAACCCATAGGGCCTCTTGCATGCAATTTTTGCGTAGAAATACCAAGTTCTGCACCAAAACCAAACTCGCCGCCATCCGTAAAGCGCGTTGAAGCATTGACCATAACTACAGCGGAATCAACACTTGCAATAAAACTTTGAATAGTTGAGTAATCTTCAGCAATAATGGTTTCAGTATGACCAGTAGAATATTTCGCAATATGAGAAGCTGCATCAGCATAATCATCTACAACTTTCACACCCATATTCAGCGACAAATATTCTCGCTTCCAATCTTCCTCAGTGGCATGCTCAAGCTGCAATCCTTGAATATTAGCGGATTGCAAAATATCGTAAGATTTATCGTCTGCATGCAAAATTACATTATGTTCAGCTAAAGCAGCAGCGATTTTTGGCAAAAATTCTTGCGCAACATCGCTATGTACCAATAATTTTTCAGCAGCATTGCACACGCCTACTCGTTGCGTTTTTGCATTAATAATAATCGGTATAGCTTTTTTAATATCAGCGCTTTTATCTACATAAATATGTACGTTTCCAGCTCCAGTTTCAATAACAGGAACCGTAGATTCTTGAACAACTGCTGCAATAAGATTTGCGCTACCTCTAGGCACAAGCACATCAATATGACCATGAGCATGCATCATTGACGTAGCTCCGTCTCTTCCTAAATCGTCAACAGACTGAATCAAATCAGCACTAAAGTTAGAATCTTTAAGAACCGATTGTATAACTTCAATACTCGCCTGATTTGTATGAAGAGCCGCGCTTCCGCCTCGCAAAATCGCAGCATTTCCAGATTTAATGCACAAAGCAGCTACGTCAATAGTTACGTTTGGACGAGCTTCGTAAATCATTCCCATAACGCCCATTGGAACTCGAATTTGAGAAAGTTTAATTCCATTAGGAAGAGTGTACCCGCGAACTACTTGACCTACAGGATCTTGCAATTGCGCGATTTTTCGCACGCTTTTTGCAGAAGCTTTGATTCGCTCCTCATCAAATTTAAGTCGATCGAGCTTTCCAGCATCCATTCCCTTAGCTTCAGCTTCTTTAAGATCCTTTTTGTTAGCCTCAGCAATATTTGAAGCTGCAAACTCTAAAGCATCTGCCATTTTTTCAAGAAGAGCATTTTTTGCGCGAGTGTCTGCATGAGCAAAATTACGCCACGCTTTTCGTGCACAATCCGCACGAGCATTCACTAAATCATCAACAGACAACGTTTCCCCCTGTAGATTATTTGCATAATCATCAATTAATTAATAGTAAAACAAAAATATTTATACATATGAGATTAGCACACGCCCATTCGCCCAGCGCTTCAGGTACCATAATTTGATATAAGTTGTGTAAATAATTTACATAAATAATCTATGTAAATAAAAAATATTTTTTATAAACAAACGGTTACGGAGTCATTATGGCATCAGATGCATCTATTTTCCATAGCACTCGTTCGATTAAGCCAACATTCACATCAAAAGAAGCAATACGTAAGGGAATCGCTGAAGATGGCGGATTATTTGTAGCTGATAGCCTTGGTAACGAGCGTTACGATATTTCTAAATTGCAAGGCAAATCGTATCAAGAAATTGCGCAAGATATTTTACAACTATTACTGCCAGATTATACTTCAGAAGAGCTTTCTTCTTGCATTAAACTGGCATACGGCAATCAGTGGTCTAATAACGCTATTACTCCACTCCAGCAGCTTGGAAACACTAGCGATTTTGTGATGGAACTTTTCCATGGTCCTACTTGCGCGTTTAAAGACGTTGCTTTGCAAATGTTGCCACAATTAATGTCTCGCACTAAAACTCAACACGAGAACGAATCTGACATTGAAAAAAACGTTATGATTCTAACTGCAACTTCTGGAGATACCGGTAAAGCTGCTTTGGCTGGTTTTGCTGATGTTCCAGGCACTTCTATGGTTACTTTTTATCCAGAAGGAAAAGTTAGCCGCGTTCAAGAATTGCAAATGACTACGCAGGTGGGCGAAAATGTGAAAGTTTGCGCAGTTCGCGGTAATTTTGACGATGCTCAAACAGGTGTTAAACAGATTTTCACAAATAATGAGCTCAACAAAAATATTGAAGAAGATGCGAATACAGTATTGTCTTCAGCTAACTCAATTAACGTTGGTCGTCTTGTGCCACAAGTTGTTTACTATT
The DNA here is from genome assembly GCF_048545075.1 of Gardnerella phocaeensis. Classification (NCBI taxonomy): domain Bacteria; kingdom Bacillati; phylum Actinomycetota; class Actinomycetes; order Bifidobacteriales; family Bifidobacteriaceae; genus Gardnerella; species Gardnerella phocaeensis. Next base: position 114,691 of record NZ_JBKQXS010000002.1, read on the forward strand.
TTGCAGCATACAAGCAGCTTGTTGAACGCGAAGTTATAAAACTTGGCGATGAAGTGGAATTTTGCGTCCCTACAGGCAATTTTGGCGATATTCTCGCAGGATATTATGCAAAAATGCTTGGTCTTCCAGTAAAGCATCTTATTGTTGCTAGCAATAGCAACAACGTGCTTTTTGATTTTTTGGTAAGCGGCACTTACAACCGTCAGCGCACTTTCCATCACACTGTTGCTCCTTCTATGGATATTTTAGTTTCTTCTAATTTGGAACGAATGCTTTATTACATGTGCGATAAAGACACTCGTTTAATACAAATGCTTATGAACGACTTACAACAGTGGGGTGCTTTTGAGATTCCAGAAAATGTGCTTGCAAAGATTCGCTCACTGTTTGGTTGCGGTTGGGCAAATGAGGATCAAATTCGCGAAGCTATTTATGACTGCTGGAACAAGTACAAGTATGTGATCGATCCACATACTGCTTGCGGATTCTTCGTTATGCAACATATTCCACACGACGAAAACGTGCCGAGAGTATTGCTAAGCACTGCAAGCCCGTATAAATTCCCTCGTGTTGTTGCTGAATCTTTGAATATTGAGCATGTGCAAGATATGGATGATTTCAAATGCATGGATGCGCTTAGTGAAGCTACAGGAACTAAAGCTCCAAGCATGCTTAGGGATCTTGAGCATAAATCTCCACGCTTTAATGATGTTATTAATGTTGAAGATATGCCTGAGTATGTTTTAGCTCAAGCGCATAATTTCGCAAAATAATCATAAAGTTTTAAGCGAAAGAGGCTGGTTTACTTGTATAAGCCAGCCTCTTTTACTATTCATTCGTTATTACTTTCGAATAAAGCTGCATACACTTCGTTAATAACGTTTAAATCATGACCTTTTCTTGCAGCTGCTGCAAAAAATCTTCGTCTTCGAACTAAAGGCTCAAGATTTCTCGTGCGCGAAGCCGTTTTGCGACCGAGTTCCCAAGCTGCTTCAGTGAATACTCCAGAATTTTGAGCAGAAGCTACGTTTTGTGAAATAGCAGCAGGATCAACATTTTTACGCTGCAATTCCATTCGAGTAGCTCTAGCACCAAGAAGCCTCACTGCGCAAGAGCGAATCACCATTTGAGCGTATTGATTGTCATCGAGAAGATGCAATTCAAGCAAACGACGAATAACCGCGTCAACCGCAACCTCCGTGTAGCCTTTTTCTTTAAGTCTTTTGCGCATGTCCATCACAGAGCGAGGAGCATAATCTAAAAGCCTTAAAGCAGCTTCCCTACAATCATCTTCACTACTATTGCAAAGTTCGTCGCTTAAATCACTTACTTTAGCGTTTTTTACATACGGCATGTTTTTTGTATTATTTTTTGCGCTTAAAAGTACTGACTTATGCGATATTTTTTTGCGAGTATACGGCTTTACGCTATTACTTTCGACATCTTCTTCAGCACGCTCTACTGGATGATCGCGAAGAAAACTCTCTACACTAATAGGCATATTGCATTCGCTTTACACTGTAATCTTATTATTACTTCGATTCGGATGACTTTTGTGCAGAATTTTTAGCTACAGAATCATCATCGAATTGATCTAGTTCAGAATCTTCAGCGAATTGATCTTCAGGATGCATTAAACCTAACGAAGCTTTGACTTTTTCGCTAATTTCTTCAGTAATAGCTGGATTATCTTTCAAGAACTTACGGACGTTTTCGCGACCTTGTCCAAGCTGCTCACCGTCATAAGTAAACCAAGAACCAGATTTCTTAATAACTTCAGCTTGCAGTCCCATATCGATAACAGAACCTTCAGTCGAGATGCCTTCTCCGTAAAGAACATCAAACTCAGCAGTTTTGAAAGGCGGAGCCATTTTATTCTTGACAATCTTAACTTTAGTTCGGTTGCCAACAGCTTCTTCGCCCTCTTTAATAGTAGAAACTCTGCGAATATCCATGCGCACAGACGCATAGAACTTCAAAGCTTTACCACCAGTGGTAGTTTCAGGGTTACCAAAGAATACGCCAATTTTTTCACGAAGCTGATTAATAAAAATAGCAGTAGTGCCAGCTTGTGAAAGAGCACCAGTCATCTTACGCAACGCCTGACTCATTAAGCGAGCTTGTAAGCCCACATGGCTATCTCCCATATCTCCATCGATTTCAGCTTTAGGAACCAATGCCGCTACAGAATCAACAACAATAACGTCTAACGCACCAGAACGAATAAGCATATCAGCAATTTCCAATGCCTGCTCACCATTATCTGGCTGAGAAACAATAAGAGCATCCGTGTCTACTCCAAGCTTTCTAGCATAGACAGGATCCAACGCATGCTCAGCATCAATAAATGCCGCTACCCCACCATTTTTTTGAGCATTTGCAACAATATGCAAAGCAAGAGTTGTTTTACCAGAAGACTCAGGACCGTAGACTTCAACTATTCGCCCTCTAGGAACACCGCCAATCCCCAAAGCAGTGTCCAACGCTAATGAACCAGTAGGAATAACTTCTACATCTTGCATAGGTCTATCACCTAAGCGCATTGCAGAACCTTTTCCATATTGTCGTTCAACATTGGCTAAAGCAGTTTCCAACGCTGCTTGGCGACGCGGATCTGTTTTATCCGCATCAATAAGGCGATTAATATTGCCTTTACTTTTTGTTTGCGCCATGTATGCTACTCCTTTCGCATGCCGTTATGTATCGAACGACCTTAGTTCCATACTAGATTCAAGTGCAAGCATTTTTATGCAATGTGGATAAAACATTTAACCCAAGCACTTAAACGCTTAACTCAGCTTAAATCATCTCGACAAACACAAGTATACTACATATGCGAACATTTGTTCGATAGCGCGTGTCTTGATTACAACTCAACTATTTACAATCTTCGACATAAGCAATCAAATCATTAGAAATTCTCAACAACTGAAATACAGCAGATTCGCGAACTTCTTGACGACTGCCAGATAATTGCAATTCAAAAACAAAAGCAGCACTTGATCGCGCAATTTTAGCCACGCTTTGACTTTCGATTTGAGCAAAATCATAATCATAGACGTTACTCACGCATCCATCTTCAAGTTCTTTATGAGCCGCATTTTTAACAGAATCCATAACAGCATTAACTTTAGGCAAAAATATTCCAACATAAACTAAACCTGCTGGTTTATTACCATCAGGACCAGGACCTGCAACACCAGTTGTAGACAAGCCAATAATAGGAAAATCTGTATAACACTCACAATCTTCCGCATACGCCCATCCACTGCCACGATATATTTGAGCAGCTCCAATCGCCATTTGAAAAGCAACATCTTGGCAAACAGCGCCTTCAGATTGTAAAAGATTAGAATTTACGCCAAGAATTTTGGATTTAGCATGAATATCATAAGTGACAGCAGAGCCACAAAAAACTCGCGATGCGCCAGGAACAGAAACAAAAGCATCAGCCAAAAGCCCGCCAGTTAACGACTCTGCTGAAGCAATATGCATTCCTTTAATAAAACTTTTTTCCAATAGATTCGCAGCTAAAGGAACTGTATTAAAACTTGAAGAATTATTCATAATACGCTCGATATGATTGTAGCTTACGATTTTCCACAACATAAACCCTTTAGGGATAATCTATGAAAAACCGTAAGCTACAAACAAGAAGTTTACTTATTGATTTTATTTACTTCACAGGAGGCAAAGGCACTGAATTTTTTTCATCATCAACTTGAGATTCGCTATCTGAAGAACTTTCAAAGAAAGCACTATAGACATACAAAACTGCAGAGTAGAAAGCGAAGCCCAAAGAAATACCGAGCAAACCGAAAGCCACTGCATAGTAGGAAACTATCCAAGAAGGCAATGAACTAGCATGAATAGTTGCAACAAGAGGTGCAATAATCATTGCAATACCAATCGATTGCGTAAGAGTCTTATACTTTCCTGCAGAAGATGCAGCAATCACTCTTCCACGAACATTAACAACATAAATTCGCACAAGAGTAATAGCAATTTCGCGAATCATGAACAAGATGGTTATCCACCAATAAATTTCGCCAAAAACAGAAGAAATAATAAGTGCAGCTAGAATAAGGATCTTATCCGCAATTGGATCAAGCAACTTACCTAATTCTGTAACCTTATGATATTTACGAGCCATCCACCCGTCGAGCTTATCTGTAGAAGCAGCTACAACAAACAGCACAAACGCAGCCCAACGCAACGAAACTGAACCGAAACCCCATGTGCCTGCTTTCAAATATAAAACAATAAAAACAATAGAAAGCAAAATACGGATATAAGTCACAATATTTGGAGCATAATTCCAGCCAGCAAAAAATGATGACTTAGCTTTTTTCTTCATACGCATAACCTTCATTCTACTGCAAAGTAAAAACTTCTAGCACATCACACAACTTGGTGTTGCACATAACAATACAATATCTTATAACGAATCTGACTCGCCACGAATAAAAGCCAAAACTTTTGGCAAATCTTCCGGCTGAACCAAAACTTCGCGAGCTTTAGAACCTTCAGAAGGTCCCACAACGCCTCGAGATTCAAGCAAATCCATCAATCGACCTGCCTTTGCAAAGCCAACGCGCAACTTACGCTGAAGCATTGAAGTAGAGCCAAATTGCGAGCTGACAACAAGCTCAGCAGCCTGCAGCAACTCGTCCATATCGTCGCCAATATCGCTAGTTTTAAGCTTGCTTTGAGCTTGAGCATCCGCCTTTTGAGCCATTTGCTCAATATCTTCACGATACTTTGGCTTGCGCTGAGTGCGCACGTACTCCACAGCCTTGCGAATTTCAGATTCACTCACCCACGATCCCTGCACACGCTGAGGTTTTGCAGCACCCATTGGAAGGAACAAAGCGTCGCCTTGACCAATCAAAGTTTCTGCGCCAACAGTATCGAGAATAACCCTTGAATCAGTAGCAGACGAAGTAGCAAAAGCCAATCGAGAAGGAATATTCGCCTTAATCAAGCCTGTTACAACGTCAACAGACGGGCGCTGAGTAGCGAGAACCAAATGCACTCCTGCAGCTCGAGCAAGCTGAGTAATGCGCTGAATAGAACTTTCAACATCGTTCTTAGCAACCATCATTAAATCAGCCATCTCGTCCACAACCACAAGCAAATACGGGTATGGAGCAACTTTTCGCTCAGATCCAGCCGGTGCGTGAACTTTTCCTTCACGAACAGCCTTGTTGAAATCTTTAACATGACGGAAACCGAAGAATTGCAAGTCGTCGTAGCGAGCATCCATCTCTTTAACAACCCACTCAAGAGCCTGCGCAGCCTTCTTAGGATCCGTAATAATAGGCGTAAGCAAATGCGGAATGCCAGCGTACGCAGAAAGCTCCACGCGCTTAGGATCGACCATAATCATGCGAACTTGCTCAGGAGTTGCTCTCATAATAATCGAAGTAAGCATTGAGTTAATGAAACTCGACTTACCAGAACCAGTAGCACCAGCGACAAGCAAATGCGGCATTTTATCGAGAGCTGCCGTTACAAAATGACCTTCAACATCTTTTCCAACGCCTGTAAGCATAGGATTAGGGTCACTCATAGCTTTTTGCGAGCGCAGAACATCTCCCAAATGCACAATTTCGCGGTCGACGTTTGGAATTTCAATACCAATAGCAGACTTTCCTGGAATTGGCGACAAAATACGCACATCTGTACTAGCTACAGCATATGCAATATTTTTTTGCAAATTCGTAACTTTTTCAACTTTCACACCAGGACCAAGCTCAACCTCGTACTGCGTAACAGATGGACCTCTAAGGAATCCGATAACGTGAGCGTCGACGTCAAATTGCTCAAAAGTAGAAGTTAGCGCACGAATAACGTTATCGTTTGCTGGAGTTCTAGCAGCATGAGGCTTGCCATAAGCTAAAAGATTCAAATCAGGGAGCTTGTAAGGTTCAGAAGAAGAATCAAAAGAAGGCTCATTATTATTGCTAGCACCATTTTCGCTGCCGGCATCATTTTCATCATCTGAATCTTCTTGATCTCTGCGATATTGATCCATACGTTCAGCTGGAATACTTGACCATGGATCGCTTGCAGGTAAAGAGGAATCACTCATAGGAGCTTTTGGCAATATTTCTTCAGGAACAAGCTTTGATGAAGATGAAACACTTCTAGGTGTAACTTGACTCGAATTATTATCGGCATTTTCAAATTGAGAATTATTTGCAGCATTATTATCTGAAGAGCTGCTCACAGTTCTTGCTTTACGAGGTTCAACTCTTTCAAGATTATCTACACTATTACCGTGAGAAGCAGCATGTGAAAATGCATCATCTCCGGCGTATTCGTCAAGCAATTCTCCATTATTATTACTGTTTTTACGCTTAAAGAATGATTTAAACAGTTTCAACACAGAAGACATTTGAGAAGATCCGCTATTATTTTTAGACGATTCTTCATTGTGAGTTGGCACGCCATCTGCAAATTCCAAAGAATTGCTTTTGCTTTCAGAATTATCTTCTTCAGAGTTTCCTAAATCTTCAGAAGACTTTTTACTGTTATATTTAGCAAAAATAGTAGCAACACTTTGAGCTATATCAGTTACATGAAGGCGAGTAATCATTAATATCGAAAAAATAGCAGCTACTACAAAAATAATAATTGCAAAAATACGAGAAAGACCCCACGATAGCGGAGATCCAAGCACAAAACCTAACAACCCACCTGACTTTTGCACAGTGTCTAAATTAAACGCTTTTCCGCGAGGTGCAGAAGAAATATCAAGAATTGAGCAAACAGACAACAATAGAATAATAAATCCGCTAATAACACGAGGATTACCAGAGCCAGCTCCACTGTTACGCATCAACCTAAAAGCGACAACGCTTAACCACACAGGCAGAACAACGCTCATAATTCCAAGCAAACTAGAAGACACAAAATGGAGACCTACTCCAATAAATCCACTAACTCTAAACCATTCTGATGCGCAGAACAAAATCGCAAGAACAAGCATAACGAAGCACAAACCGTCCCTGCGATATGCCTCATCGTATTCTCCAACACCAAAAAGCGAGCGCACTAACTTTCCTAAAGTTCTAGGCACAAACAGGAGAATTGTCTCCCACAATGGTTCACTAGGTGAAGCCTTACCAGCCATAAATACTCCTTCTGTGCATTACTTCATTGCGCACGCACAATTTAAGTCGGGAAACACCCTAACCATATCAGTTTACCCTATGTGCTGTTCGGCTTGAAGGGTTACAAAACTAACAAAAAACGGCTGGTCAATTACCAGCCGTTTAAGTGGGGTGGCTAACGCGGCTTGAACGCGCGACCTTCTGAACCACAATCAGATGCTCTACCGACTGAGCTATAGCCACCATGTGCGCGAAACGAATCGAATCACACAACAAAGGGATACTATACACGATTTTCTAGATTTACGCTAGCACAACACACCTCGGCGCGTCGTAGTAACAACATAAATTATTCGACAATGGCAAATGCAACAATGGGTGTATGAGTTTTTCTGAGCAAAATCAGCGCATTTTTGGCGTAACCGAAAACAGCAACAACACGACGGCACTTCTTCTTGGCTCAGGCGAGCTTGGCAAGGAAATTGCAATTGAGCTTATGCGATTAGGCGTGCGAGTATGCGCTGCCGATAGCTACAAAAACGCTCCTGCAATGCAAATAGCTCACGAATATCATGTGCTAGATATGTCGAATCCGCAAGAATTACAAGAACTTATTTCAAATGTGAATCCTGATATTATCATTCCTGAAGTTGAAGCTATTGCTACTGAAGTTTTGAAAGATGCAGCGAATAATAATATCCAGGTTGTCCCTAGCTCAGATATCGCCGCGATTGCAATGGATCGCGAGCGTTTGCGTAGGATTGCGCACGAAGATTTAGGGCTGCCTACTACACCGTATTGTTTCGCTTCATCTTATGAAGAGTTAGAGGATGGAGCTAAAAAAGTTGGATATCCTTGTGTAGTTAAGCCTGTTATGAGTTCTTCTGGTCACGGCCAGTCAATAGTTCGTAGTTCTGAAAATTTGCTTGCAGCTTGGAATGAAGCTCAGCATGGAAGGCGTGCGGCAGCTGGTCATGAAAACGAGTGTTCACGCGTTATTGTTGAAGCTTTAGCTCCGCTTGATTATGAGCTTACAGTACTTACAATAAGCTCTTGCGCAGGAATTACTACTTGTGAGCCGATTGCTCAGCGTCAGCAAGACGGAGATTATAGAGAATCTTGGCAACCTGCAAATATTCCTGAATCGATCCGCACTAATGCGAAAGATATTGCAAAGCGTGCTGTAGAAGGTTTGACTGATATTGCGCAAGAATCTGGCGAAACAGGTTGGGGCGTTTATGGAGTCGAACTATTTGTATTAAAAGATGGCTCACTGTTATTTAATGAGCTTTCACCTCGCCCACACGATACTGGCATGGTAACTATGATTTCACAGCACTACAGCGAATTTGCATTACACGCACTGGCTATTTTGGGAGTCCCAATTACAGCTAACTATACTGAGCTTTCTTTGAAAAATAATGAAGTTGCAGCAAGTCACGCCATTGTTATTAAAGCGGAAGGATCTGTTGGTTTTACGAATATTGCTCAAGCTTTGCAATCTGGCGAAAATCATCGATGCAACTTGCGTATTTTTGCTAAGCCTTCTGTACATGGTCACAGACGAATGGCAGTTTCTTTAGCTACTGGATTAACGCAGGAAGAAGCTAGAGAAAATGCGACACGCATCGCTATGTCGCTAAAAACTACACAAACCAATGCTTAGATACATTGAAAATTAAGGCATAAGAGTTAAAAAAGATAATAATTTACAGTATGCGCGAAGGGAAATTTTGTAGGTAACAATTGTTACGCTAATCGTGCTGGCAAAGGTCAGGTAAACCTACAAATATTGTTGGTTTGCGCCTACAACTATGAATGCACATAAGAGAGGGCATATCATGGAAAAACTTGAGAAGTTGTACGAAGGCAAAGCCAAAAAACTGTATGCTACCGATGACACCAATGTGCTATGGGTTGAATACATGAACCAGGCAACAGCTGGTAACGGTCTGAAGAAAGCTCAGATTGCAGGTAAAGGCAGTTTAAATAACCGGATTACTTCTTTACTATTCCATTTACTTGAGGCGCGCGGTGTAAAAAGCCACTTCCTCGGACGAATTTCCGATACTGAACAACTTGTAAAGCGTATGCGCATGTTCCCGCTGGAAATTATTATGCGAAATACTGCTGCAGGTTCTTTTGCAAAACGTTATAACGTTAAAGAAGGAACACCTTTAAAGAAGCCATTGTTGGAGTTCTGCGTAAAGTCCGACGAGCTTGGCGATCCATTTATTAATCCAGAAGGCGTTGTCGCTCTTGGATTAGCAACAGATGAAGAAATGGCGGAAGTAACTCGTCAAGCTCATGCTGTTAACAATGCTCTGTTGGATATTTTCTCCAAGATTGATGTTCAGCTTGTTGACTTCAAGATTGAAGAGGGCGTGGACGCGCAAGGTAATATTCTTCTCGCTGACGAAATAACTCCAGATACTTGCAGACTTTGGGATAAGCGCAATGCTGGTACAGATGGAGTAAGTCATTTGGACAAGGACTTGTTCAGACGCGACTTAGGCGACATCATTCCTGCTTATGAAGAGATTCACGATAGGCTTGCATCTTTAGCTCAAAGCGAAGGTTTGGATGTTTCTGTGCGCAAACCTGACGATTGCGTAGAACGATAATGATTGTTGTGGCTCGTACCTTTAGGGGTGCGAGCCACATGCATTCTTAATATGATTTTGAATAATTTAATATTTATAATTTAAAACCAATACAACAATAAACACTGCATTCATACCGCACATTCAACAAGGTAGGTTTCTCGTGGTATTTCGCGTATATGTGGAAAAACGCACTGGTTTTGACGTTCAAGCGCAACAGCTTTTACATGAGCTTAGGGAGATTCTTGGCATAAGCGCGATTACTTCCGCAAGAATTATTAACCGTTATGATGTTGAAGGTATCAGCAAAGATTTATTCGATAATGCTGTGCAAACAGTATTGAGCGAACCTCCAGTTGATAATACTTACGATTACTTGCCTATTGAAACCGACGAGCACGTGTTTGCTGTTGAGTTTTTGCCTGGTCAATTCGATCAGCGTGCGCAATCTGCTAGCGAATGCATTCAACTTATTAGTCAAGGCGAGCGCCCAACTGTGCGCACTGCTAGAGTAATAGCTTTAAAAGGTGATCTTGACGAAAAAGCATTAAACGATATTAAACACTACGTTATTAATCCTGTTGAAGCGAGAGAAGCTTCACTTGATGAGGTAAAAAGTTTACAGCGAGAAACAGTTGTGCCATCCGATGTAGAAGTGATTAACTCATTTAACGATTTAGACGAGGCTGGATTACAAGACTTTATTAATACTCGCGGTTTGGCAATGGATTTGGCTGACGCAAAGTTCTGCCAGAAGTATTTCCGTGAAGAACATAGAAATCCTACTATTACAGAAATTCGCGTTATTGATACGTACTGGTCCGACCACTGCCGTCACACGACTTTTGGCACAGAGCTTACAGATATTTCTATTGACGATAGCACTGTTCAAGAAGCATTTAGCCGTTATCTTGATTTGCGAAAAGAACTAAATCGCGAAAATAAGCCTGTTTGCCTTATGGATATGGCAACTATTGGTGCAAAATACTTAAAGCATACTGGCGAGCTTAAAAATTTGGACGAGTCAGAAGAAATCAACGCTTGCACAGTAAAAGTTAAAGTGGATGTAAACGGTCACGACGAAGATTGGCTGTTCCTGTTTAAAAACGAAACGCACAATCATCCTACAGAGATTGAGCCTTTCGGTGGAGCTGCAACTTGCATTGGTGGATGCATTCGCGATCCTCTTTCTGGACGCTCCTACGTGTATCAAGCAATGCGCGTAACTGGTGCTGCAGATCCACGCACACCTATTAGCGAAACTTTAAACGGTAAGCTTCCGCAGCGAAAAATCGTAACTTCTGCTGCAGCAGGATACTCTTCTTACGGAAATCAGATTGGTTTAGCTACTGGCGAAGTACACGAGTTATACCACCCTGGTTATGTTGCAAAACGTATGGAGGTTGGTGCGGTTGTTGCAGCTACCCCAGCCGACCATGTGCGCAGAGAAACTCCAGCTCCTGGAGATGTGATTATTCTTCTTGGCGGACGCACTGGTCGTGACGGAATTGGCGGCGCAACTGGCGCTTCTAAAGCTCAAGATGTTGAAAGTATTGAAGAGTGCGGAGCTGAAGTTCAAAAAGGTAATGCTCCTATTGAGCGCAAGTTGCAGCGACTTTTCCGACGCAAAGATGCTTGCCAACTTATTAAGCGTTGCAACGATTTTGGCGCTGGCGGCGTTTCTGTTGCCACTGGCGAAATTGCCGACGGCTTAACTATTAATCTCGACAAAGTTTCTAAAAAGTACGAAGGTCTCGACGGCACTGAGCTTGCTATTTCTGAATCTCAAGAGCGCATGGCTGTCGACGTTGCGTCAAGTGATGCTGAAGAATTTTTGAAGTATGCTCGTGAAGAAAATCTTGAAGCAGAAATAATAGCGACTGTTACTGAAGAAGCGCGAATGCGAATGACTTGGCGTGGAAAAACCATTGTTGACTTAAGCCGCGCATTCTTGGCTTCTAATGGCGCTCCAAAACAGCAGATATTGCATATTGAAAGTGGAGAATCTTACGAAACTCCATGGCAAAATCAGTCAGATTTGCCGTTAGAAAAGCGCATGCATAACTTAGTTTCGGATATTAATATTGCTTCAAATAAAGGCTTAGCTGAACGATTTGATTCTACTATTGGTGCTGCTACTGTGCTTATGCCTTTTGGCGGTCGTCGTCAGCTTACTCCTGCTCAAGCTATGGTTGCTAAATTCCCAGTATTTGGCGAAACAAACACAGCTTCCGCAATGGCTTGGGGCTTTAATCCGTATTTAATGGAGAAAAACCAATTCACTGGTGCCTATGTTGCTGTTGTTGAATCATTGGCAAAGCTGGCAGCTAGCGGTTTCACACGCGAACGTGCTTATTTGAGTTTGCAAGAATATTTTGGCAAGCCTCACGATATTCCAGAGCGTTGGGGAAAGCCAGCTGCAGCAGTTCTTGGCGCTTTAAGTGCACAGATTGATTTTGGCGTTGGTGCTATTGGCGGCAAAGATTCTATGAGCGGAAGTTTTGAGAATCTGGATGTGCCACCAACTTTGATTTCGTTTGCGGTTTCTACTGGAGACGCACGTTTAACTGTTTCACCTGAATTTAAGGGTGTAAATCATAAAGTTATACGTATTGCTCCGAAGTATAAATCCGACGAAATTACTCCAGAAAAAGAAAGCTTCCTGAAAACACTAGAGATTGTAGAAAATATTACGAAAAACAAGCAAGCTCTTGCTATATCTACTCCTGGCTACGGTGCTAGCGCAGAAAGCTTATTCAAAATGACGCTTGGAAATCATATTGGTCTTAAATTATTCAATAATTTAAGCGACGATGATTTATTTAAGCCAGCATATGGAAGCTTCTACGTTGAACTTAAAGAAGGCGCTGAAGTTTCATCTTTAGCGAATACAAGCTTGGTTGACGTTGAGCTTGTTGGCGAAACAACTGAAAATTACGTAATTACTTCATCAAATGGCGAAGAAATTGATTTAAGTGATTTGCAAAAGGTTTGGGAAAGCGAACTTTCTTCAATCTTTCCGTATAAAAAGCCTGGCGAGATTGTAGAAACTATTAATAACAAAACTAATGTTCCTACTACAAACCGCATGCACACAGGCAAACTAAAGCCGCTTTCTCATCCGCGCGTAATTATTCCAGTTTTCCCTGGAAATAATTGCGAATACGATACTCAAGCTGCTTTTGAAAAAGCTGGAGCAGACGCTCATACGCTTATTATTAATAATTTAAGCGCAAAAGATATTGCACAATCAGCTGAACAATTGGTTGAAGAGATTAAAAAGAGTCAAATTGTAATGATTCCAGGAGGCTTCTCTGGAGGCGATGAGCCAGACGGTTCTGCAAAATTCATTACAGCATTCTTTAGGAATCCAGCAGTAACAGACGCAGTTCGTGATTTGCTCAATAATCGCGACGGTTTAATGCTTGGAATTTGCAACGGCTTCCAAGCGCTTATTAAGCTTGGTCTCGTGCCTTTTGGTGACATTATCCCAATAGATTCCGAATGCCCAACTCTTACCTACAACACTATTGGCAGACACCAAAGTAGGATTGTTCGCACTAGGGTTGCTTCAAATCTTTCACCATGGTTAGCAAATACGCAAGTTGGAGACATGCATACTGTTGCAATTTCTCATGGAGAAGGTCGCTTTATTGCTACTAACGAAGTTATGGAAAAGCTTATTAAAAACGGTCAAATAGCTACACAATATGTGGACAGCAATGGCGTACCAAGCATGAGCTTAAACGTAAATCCTAACGGCTCAATGATGTCAGTAGAAGGTATTACAAGCCCAGACGGTAGAGTTTTTGGAAAAATGGGACATTGCGAGCGCGCAGGTCGTGACTTGTATGTCAATATTCCTGATTTCCACGAGCAACCATTGTTTGAAGCTGGCGTTGAATATTTCACTGCATGAGCTTTAGTTTACAGTTGCAAAACTTGTATCAAAATAACTACAAATTCGACGATTACAATCATCGATTATTAGGGGGTATGAATGTCTGCAGAACTTGAAGATATTCACGAAGAATGCGGCGTATTTGGTGTGTGGGGTCATCAAGATGCAGCTAGGCTGACATATTTTGGACTTCATGCGCTACAGCATCGAGGACAAGAAGGTGCCGGCATTGTATCTAACGACAATGGCAAATTGCATGGGTATCGCGGATTGGGATTGCTAACTCAAGTATTTAGCAATGAACAAGTTATGGATCGTCTTACTGGAAACCGAGCTATCGGTCACGTGCGATATGCTACTGCCGGTTCTGGAAGCGTTGATAACATTCAGCCTTTCCTGTTCCGTTTCCACGATGGAGACGTAGCTCTTGCACATAACGGAAATTTGACGAATTGCACTAGCCTACGTAATTCTTTGGAAGATAAAGGCTCAATATTCCACTCAAATTCTGATACTGAAATATTGATGCATTTAATTCGCCACTCAAGTAAAGCAACTTTTATGGATCGCCTAAAAGAAGCTTTACAAACTGTTCATGGCGGTTTTGCTTACTTATTGCTTACTCAAGATGCACTAATTGGAGCAACTGATCCAAATGGTTTCCGCCCTCTTTCGCTTGGTCGTATGAAGAACGGCGCGTACGTGCTTGCTTCTGAAACTTGTGCGCTTGATATTGTGCGAGCAGAGTTCATTCGTGATATTGAGCCTGGAGAAATCATTGTTATTAATGACGATGGCTACACTATTGAGCAATATACAAAGCACGTGCAGCATGCAGTATGCTCAATGGAATTTATTTATTTCGCTCGCCCAGATTCTAATATTTACGGTATTAATGTTCATTCTGTGCGAAAGCGCATGGGTGCGCGTTTAGCTAAAGAATCTCCTGTTGAAGCAGATATGGTTATTGGAGTGCCTAATTCTTCACTTTCTGCTGCTGCAGGATACGCTGAAACAAGCGGAATTCCAAACGAAATGGGATTGATTAAAAACCAGTATGTTGCACGCACTTTTATTCAGCCAACGCAAGAATTACGCGAGCAAGGCGTTCGTATGAAACTTTCTGCTGTTCGCGGAGTGGTTGCAGGAAAGCGAGTTATCGTTATTGACGATTCGATTGTTCGCGGAACTACTTCTAAACGCATTGTGCAATTGCTTCGAGAAGCTGGCGCTAAAGAAGTGCATATGCGTATTTCTTCTCCTCCGCTTAAATATCCTTGCTTCTACGGTATCGATATTCAAACCACGAAGGAACTTATTGCAGCAAAGCATTCAGTCGAAGAAATTCGCGAGTATATCGATGCAGATTCCTTAGCATTTTTGTCTTTAGATGGATTAGTCGAGTCGATTGGATTAAAAAAGCCTGCGCCTTATGGCGGTTTGTGCGTTGCTTACTTTAATGGCGACTACCCTACTGCACTAGACGATTACGGCGAAGAATTCTTGGCTTCACTTACTCCTGAAGAACGCGAACATTTGCAAGAAGTAAGGAAACATAGTAAATATTCGCACGAAAATCTTATATAACTTAATAATTTAATTATTTATTAATTAAATTGTTCATTGCAATTTATAAATAAAACTTAAGAAAATACTTATAACATTGTTACGAAAGGAACAAATATGCCACACGCATATGAAGAAGCTGGCGTAAGCGTAGAAGCAGGATACGAAGTAGTACGTCGTATTAAATCTCATGTAAATCGCACAAAGCGCCCAGGCATTGTAGGTGGCATTGGCGGATTTGGCGGCTTATTTGATTTGGCATCTCTTGGTTACAAAGAGCCAGTGCTGATTTCTGGCACGGATGGCGTTGGAACCAAGCTTGTGATTGCAAAAATGATGAATAAGCATGACACTATTGGCATTGATTGCGTTGCAATGTGCGTAAACGATATTGCAGCTCAAGGTGCCGAGCCGCTTTTCTTCCTCGATTACATTGCGTGCGGAAAAAACAATCCTGAAATACTTGAGCAAGTAGTTTCAGGCGTTGCAGATGGTTGCGTGCAATCAGAAGCAGGTTTAATTGGCGGAGAAACTGCTGAAATGCCTGGAATGTACGACGAAGACGAGTACGATCTTGCAGGTTTTGCAGTAGGCGTTGCAGAACGTTCGAATATTGTTGACGGATCCACTATTACTGCCGGCGACGTGCTTATTGGACTTCCTTCTTCAGGAGTTCATTCAAACGGATTCTCTCTTGTTCGCAAAGCTTTGTTTGAAGAAGCAGGTTTTAGTGTAGATACGAAGTTGGATGAGCTTAATGGCAAAACACTTGGCGAAGTTCTTCTTGAACCTACTCGAATCTACGTAAAAGCTTTGAAGCCACTTTTTGCTGAGCATCTTATTAAGGGAGTTGCTCATATTACAGGCGGCGGATTTATTGAAAATGTTCCGCGCATGTACGCAGACGATTTAGCTGCAAAAATTGACACTACTAGCTGGAGCATTCCACCTATTTTTGATGTTATTGAAAAAGCTGGAAAAGTTGCTCACGCTGAAATGTTCAACGTTTTTAATATGGGCATTGGCATGGTTTTGGCAGTTGATGAAAGCAAAGCAAACGAGGCAATGCGCATACTAAACGAGCATAACGAAACAGCTTATATTATTGGCAAAATGGCTAAGCGCGAAAACGCTGCAGTTGAGTTGTTGTAAGCTGCAAAACCGCAAAACCGAAAAATATAAAGCTGCAAAACAGTAGATAGCAAAATCTTAAAGCAATAAAGGATTAAAAATGAAAGTTTTAGTAGTTGGTTCTGGCGCTCGCGAACACGCTATTGCACACGCGCTACTTAAAGGAGAAAGCGTTGAAGAAGTAACTGTTGCTCCTGGAAATCCTGGTATTGCAGCAGATGGCATTCAAACTGCAAACATAAGTCAATCAGATCATGACGCTCTTATTAAGTTCGTTAAAGACAATAACTACGATTTTGCGTTCATTGGTCCTGAAGTTCCACTTATGAATGGCATTGTTGACGATTTTGAAGCGCATGGAATTGCCGCTTTTGGTCCAAACAAAGCCGCAGCTCAAATCGAAGGCTCTAAAGATTTCGCAAAAAAGCTTATGGCTCGTCACAACGTTCCAACTGCCTCCTACAAAACATTTGACGCTTTGGAACCGGCACGCGCATACGTTCTTGAGCATGGTGCTCCAATTGTTATTAAAGCGGACGGTTTAGCTGCTGGAAAAGGCGTTACTGTTGCTATGGATGAGCAAACAGCAGTTGAAGCTTTGGAAGACATTTTTGTCGATCACCGTTTTGGTCAAGCTGGAGCAAAAGTTGTTATTGAAGAATTTTTGCAAGGTCAAGAGTTTTCGCTTATGAGTTTCGTAAGCGGAACTGATTTTTGGGTTATGCCTATTTCTCAAGACCACAAGCGTGCTTATGACGGCGATAAAGGACCAAATACTGGCGGCATGGGAGCTTATAGCCCTGTTCCACAAATTAGCGACGAAACAGTTAGGCGCGCTATCGACGAAATTGTGCGCCCAACTGTTGAAGGACTAGCTAAAGAAGGTACGCCTTTTACTGGCGTGCTTTATGCTGGCTTAATTGATACAGCAACAGGTCCTAAAGTTATTGAGTTTAATGCTCGTTTTGGAGACCCAGAAACAGAAGTTGTACTTCCTCGCCTTACTTCAGATTTTGGTGCAGCTATATGGAATATTTTGCAGCATAAAAATCCTACTTTTACTTGGAAAGATAGCGGTATTACGCTCGGCGTAATCATTGCTAGCGAAGGCTACCCTGGCACTTTAGTTACTGGAACTCAACTTCCTCAAATTCCTGTTGACGAAAATCAAGGTCAGCACGTGTATTATGCAGGAGTAAAAAGCGATGAAGAAAGCGGAAAACTTCTTACTTCTTCAGGCAGAGTAGCTCTTGTGCAAGTGCATGGAAACGACGTAAAAGACGCTCAAAACAACGTTTACAGCATATTAGATAAGCTCAATCTTCCGCACATGTTCTTTAGGCATGATATTGCAGAAAAAGCTTTAAAATAGTTTGTTAATTAAAATTAGTTTTAATTGACAAATTGCAAATCAATAAGCCCCTCGCTATTTGAAACATAATATGTATCAAATATAAACGAGGGGCATTTTAATTATCAAACTAGCTTTTAGCGCGGTAATTTCAGAAAATCAGTATTACGCAAATAATGCTTTCCAGCAGTAATGTCGTATTGTATTAAGCGATAGTCATGAAGAAGTTGGCGTGACTTCTTATCCATCTTAGACAAAATCATAGGATTACCATCGTTATCCAAGTAAATTGATTGTCCTTCAGGAATTCTATCCCATCCTTGAATAGTATTTACAACAGGAGGCTCCATGGCACTCACATGCTCATGCAAACGAGTTAAGAAAGCAAGATACGGAGAAACTTTAGCGTTCATATGTAGAGCAGCTTGAGAAATAAAGAAGTTAGGAGAAGAATACTTATTAGTACGATCTACATCTTTATTTGTATTAGAATTCTCTACATTTTTGTTTGAAGATTTTTTCTCACTACGCTCTTTACGTTCCAAAGCAACTTTATTTGACCAAATAAAATAATCAGTCAAATGCAAAGACAATGAATTCTTTTCATCCGAACTTGCAGTGCCGTAAATTCCTGGCAAATGGTCACCATAAAACATAACAGTAATAGGCTTATTTAGCTTATCTAAACTATTCAAAAACTCTTGTGTCGCCTCATCAGTGTGTTGCACACCCTTAGCGTACGTTTCAATAGAAGTTTTTTCATCATCACCAAGATCAGCAGCACCATCTTTAGAAGACGCTTCAAATTCATTATTCGCATACCAATCCCTATAAGGCATGTGGTTTTGCATAGTAACAATTTGTACGAACCTAGATTGCTTATGCTCTTTAATCTTTTCTAACGCACTCTTATATGCTGATGCGTCAGAAACATACGGTGATTTATCTATAACATCACGGTGAGCAATAACATCAGGTCCTTGCAATGCGTAGAACTTACTAAAGCCAAACTTTTTGTAATTAGTAGCGCGCAAATACATGCTCGGTTCATACGGGTGGAAAGCTATAGACTTAATAGAATTACCAGAATCATCCCAATATTGATTAATAGTTGGAGACCATTGAGCATTAGGAACCAACTGCTGATACGGGCTAGTCATTGAAGGATCAAAATTAGCCATGCTCAAACCAGTTAAAGACATGTACTCTAGGTTTGCAGTACCGCCACCGTAACCAGAAGAAAGCATCAAACCACTATCCGTATGCTTCTTCAAATTGCTAATAAATGGCATTGGATTCTTGTTCAACTTCAAACCAGGAACACGTGTAGGATCAGAGAAGGATTCAGACAAAATAAGAATAAAAGTATTATCGTTCATATTTGTTGTACGAGAACGATTTATACGTTTAGCTTCATCGTTATAACGCTTGTATACAGCCTTCATAGTTTCTTCACTGTAATCAGCAGGCTTATCCATAATTTTAGGATTCACATTACGCAAAAATGCCACAATAGCACCGTTGCGTTGAGCGTCATAAACAGAATCCCACATAGCAGGATTGTCACCAAGCATTTTAGAAAAAACATTGGCAGAAGAATCAACTGTGCCAACGCCGCAAATATACCAGCTTAAATTCCCTATTAAAATCAACGCAATTGCAACACGAATGCCAGCAGAATAGCGCCAATCTTTAAATCGCACAATCTTTCCATGATTTGTATCAAATATGTGCAAGCAAACAGTTGCAACTAAAATAAGAATAAAAACGCCTAAAGCAACACCAATTACCATAGGAGCATTATCTGGCAAAAATGAAGCAATATTACCAGTGTTACTTTTTAAAAAGTTTAAGTCCGCAGGAAGAATAGTTTCATAACGAACATTTACTTTCATATATTCGATAACAGAAATAAGCAATGAAATACTTAGAATTATTGCGCTTGATATCCAAAATCGGTTACTAATTAAAAGAATTAAACCGTATATAATTGCAACAACTAGCACGCTAAGAACAATAACAAAATTAAGTTCTCTCCAAGTTTTAGTTATTAATCCCCAACGTCCACCAGACATTGCAGAAGTCATCTCAACTCTTCCAGCGCGCTGCACACCCATTTGTACAATAATTACCGACACGACATCAACAACAAAGAAAAGAAATACATACAGCCAATATGGAACTTTCAAGCGCAAAAATGACTTCATACTATCCTCAATAAATCACACGCATACTAAATGTTACTAATACTGTGCAAGTTTACTTATTGCTATCGTCATAACTTTTTAACAATGCATTTAAACAAAAAAATAGAGATTCTAATACTTAGGACTGATTACAATATATGTTCCGATATTTATTATTTAAATAGAATAAATAATAAAAGATAAAACAAATATTGAGGAAAATTTCAGATACTAGCATTACATTACTAGGTTGGGCAAGTACTGTGCGTATATGTCGCTTAGATTAGTAACTGATACGCAATTAGACTAGGAAGTATAGGAGTCAAACATGCTGCAACTGGCAAAAGTGAGTCTTTTGCAAGGATGGCTACCAATAAGCCTTTTTAGCGTAAATGGTATTTCTTTAGTCTTGTTGCTTTTTATGAAAACAAAACGCGGCAAGAAAATGTTCCACTTATTAATACAGCTTGCAATAGGTGTAATAACATTTTTTGTCGGTGGAATAATTGCTTGGCTTATTTCAGACGTGTTTCTTGTATTCGGAGTAAGTCTTGGATGGCTCGTTATTTTTTCTATTGCATGCGGCTTCGGGCTTATAGGTTTTGCAGCAACAGCACTCGTTTTCTTGCACAAATGGAGGAAACTAGTTGCAGTAATAGCTATTATTTTGACATTACTAAGCACAGCTCTTCAAGTAGACATGATTTATGGAGAATACACGACAATAGGTTCAATATTTGGAATGGGCGGTTTTCCAAAATTAGAAGCTAATAGGCAAAAATCCGCATCCCTTACTATTAAGCAGTGGCGAGAATTAGCAACACAACACAAACTGCCAAAACTTCCTAAAAAAGGTATTGTCCGTTCAGTTTATATCCCTAATACTGCTTCACATTTCAATGCCAGAATAGCAAACGTATACCTGCCACCTGCTGCACTTGTTAAAGATTCGCCAAAACTACCAGTTATGGTCATGTTTGCAGGACAACCTGGTAGCCCTAATCACTTTTTTGCAGCAAGCGATATTGCAAACACTTTAGACAATTACGCAAAAGATCACTACGGTCTTGCACCTATTGTTGTAGCTCCTGACCAAAATGGCGACTCTTCACATAATTCTCTGTGCGCAGATACTCATGTGTTCGGAAAAGCAGAAACATATTTAACTGATGATGTTCCTAAATGGATACACAAACATTTACCAGTAAGCAAAGATCCTAAAATGTGGCTTATGGGAGGCTTCTCACAAGGAGGAACTTGCTCAACGCAACTAGTTCCATCTCACCCTGATATATTTGGCAGCATTTTTTCCGCCGGAGGCGAACTAGCGCCAACATATAATAATCGCCAAGAAACAATAAATCGTTATTTCAATGGAAACGCATCAGAATACAATAGACACGTGCCTAGTACGATAATGCGTAAAAATGCTCCTTTGAAACAAAATTATTACGCTATTGCAGGCTCATGGGATACTAAATCTCAAGCAAATCAAGCAACTATCGCACTAAGCGCACATAGCGCTGGAATGAACGTTATAACCATGCTTTCTCAAGGAACTGGTCATGATTGGCACACAGTAAAGGCTGGATTAAAAATAACAATTGATCAATTCTGCAAAAAGACAGGTATTTCAAGCACTGCACCAAAACTTAATACCTACCAAAATGTACAAATTCTTGTCAACCAGCAAGTGAATCGAGACTAATATGATGCTGTCTTTCTTTCATAAACGCTGTAAGAAAAATGATTATGACTCTAAACATTCAATAATTCGTCATGCAAAAATATTGATGCACGACTTCATAATCTGGATGCAACATAAAGTTTTCGCATTAACTCTTACGTGCATTTTTATTATTATAAATTGCACATATTGGATTGTGTTAACGCTTATGCATTTTTACACTTATGGCACAAGCGCTACTCTTGCACAATTATTTATGCGGCACCATCGCTCAAAAGGTCCAAGCTTATTCTTCGGTCACGGAAACGTCACAGAGCTGTTGATAAAAATATGCCATTCGCTTATTTTTGTAAATAATATGCCATCTCTTATGGTTAATTGCTTACTTGTTGCAGTAATTATTGGCGTTGCAGAAACTCGTATAAGCAAACTTAATATTATTTATATTTCAATATTTAGCACAATAGTTGGCATGATTGTAGGACTAACAATCATAGGTAATCTTTCAATCATTATTCGAAACATGCATTGGATTACCAAAATTCCTATTCGACTATCTCCATTCACACTGTTTATTGGCGCTTTTATGGCTTCTGCATCTTACGAATCTATTTTGTGGCGCAGAAGAACTTTAGTAATTGGATACGCTATTACTTCGGCAATGCTTCTTTATAGTGGAAATCCAGGAGATTATTGCACTATTATTGCAGCCCTTACAGGGCACATTATTGGCAATATTATGAGCAAAACAAAAGGCGTCAAACGAAATGTAAACTGGTGGGAAGGCACAGATTACGAAATTCGTAGACTTTTTGCAGTAGCTCAAAGCATTATTGCATTAGGCCCCGTGTTGGCATTATCTTCGCGCTCTCACGCAGGAATTCTTACTAATCTTGGCTTGTTTATGTCACCGCAACTAGGCTCTAAAACATGGCTTACGCGATGCATGACAAATTACAGCACAAATAATTGTTTCCTTCATTCAGGTCTACATCACGCTGCTATTGGAGGATTGTGGATTCGCATCCTATTACCAAGCATCACATTGATGATTGTTGCGTGGGGAATGTTACGCGGACGTAGACTAGCTGCATTAACTTCTATATTTATAAACGCACTAACTGTACTGTATGCAGGAATGTATTTCACTGTTTTGCCTTTAATTGCAACAAAACAAAATATTTTGGAACATCAACACAATGCTGTCGCTGTTGCTTTTATGCTTACAGCTCTCCCGCCATTATTGCTTACTATTTTGTTGATAATTAATTTAAAGCATTTTTCTGTTCATACAAACAAACTACAAGCGCGTTTGGGACTAATGGCAATTTTTATGGCATTGTACATAACTGGCGCTGGGTATGTTATTTTTGGTCTTACGATACCTGAAGACTTTACTCCATCTGCTGATATTTATCACTTATTGCGAGATTTACCAGGGCGCTGGATGCCTATGGGATTTGGAAACAGATCTAACGCAATGCTTCGCACTGAAACGCCTCTATCTTCTTTACTAGCGCAAAGCGTTGGCGTGATATTCTGGGCAATATTGTTTATTGTATGCTTTACATGGTTCCGCAGTAGCATCTCTACAAGCGAAAACGATAGAAAAAAAGCAAGCTCATTAGTAGAACTTGGCGGAAACACAATGAGCTTTATGACAACTTGGGCGAATAACCATTATTGGTTCTCTCAAAGCGGACAATCTGCAATAGCATATAGATTAAGTTACGGCATTGCGCTTACTCTTACAGAGCCTTTTGGAGATGAAAAAGAGTATTCGCAAGATATTCGAGGATTTATTAAATTATGCGAACAAAATTCGTGGTCTCCAGCATTCTATGCTGTTCACGATAAAACGCGTCAAGAACTAGAAAAACTTGGATTTACTTCTATTAAAGTCGGAACAGACATGCTAGTAGACCCTAATGTTTGGCAGACGCGAGGTAAAAAATGGCAAGATATTCGCACAGCTATAAACAAAGCAAAACGAGATGGAATTGCCGACGTACTTACAACATATAACGAAGCCTCTTGGGACATACAGCAACAAATTGTAGAAATTTCAGAAGAATGGGCAGAGTTAAAAGCTCTTCCAGAAATGAAATTTACTCTCGGCGGACTTGACGAACTTCAAGATAGCCGCGTCAAAATTTTATACGCTATTAATGAAGACGGCAGGGTACTTGGAGTAACTAGCTGGATGCCAACGTATAGGAATAATCGAATTATTGGTTGGACGCTTGATTTTATGCGTCACCGCACAGATAGTCCTAATGGGATTATGGAATTATTAATTGCTAGAATGGCAGAACGTTTAAGAGATGAAGGATTAGAAAACCCAGATTGCGCTGTAGAATTTATGAGCCTTTCTGCTGCACCTCTAGCTGGCATAAACGAAGACACGTTAAACGAAAATGGTCAAAAATCTTCTAATGTTATTAATCATGCACTAGAAATGATGTCTGACATTTTGGAACCAGCTTATGGATTCAAATCACTATATTTCTTCAAGAAAAAATTCCAGCCATCTGCAAGTTCCGTATATGTTTGTTACATGGATTCTGCAAAATTAGCTCAGATTTCACTAGCTGTAACTCACGCCTATTTGCCGGAAGCTAATCCTAAACAAATACTAGAAATGGTGAAATCTTTGCGTCCAAAAAGTAGCGAAGCGAACAAATAATTTGTTAAGTTTTAGATAAACTTCGGCGAGTTCTCCCTAGTGTTGCGTAAAGTAACAAGTGCACGTCAGGGAGGTTCATCGTGTCAGAAGTAAAGCCAACCGTCGCTGTCGTAATGGGATCCTCAAGTGATTGGGAAACCATGCGTCATGCTTGTGAAATTCTAGATAAATTCCAAGTTCCGTATATAAAACGAGTTATTTCCGCACATCGTACACCAGAATTAATGGCAGATTTTGCGCATAATGCTCGCTCAAACGGTTTCAAAATTATTATTGCTGGAGCCGGCGGAGCTGCCCACTTGCCTGGCATGATTGCGGCACAAACCACGCTTCCTGTTATTGGCGTGCCAGTGCGCTCGCATGCGCTATCGGGCTGGGATTCATTGCTTTCAATAGTACAAATGCCAGGAGGTATTCCTGTTGCAACTACTGCAGTAGGAAACTCTGGAGCAACAAATGCTGGATTGCTTGCTGTAAGCATTTTAAGCACAACTGATAATCGTCTTGCTGAAGAACTAGCAGAATATCGCAATGATCTAAAAGAAAAAGTCGAGGAATCAAATGCCAACCTTATCTGAAGTCACTAATGGCGCTGTTGAACGTTTAATGCCGGGAGCCACTATTGGAATTATTGGCGGCGGTCAGTTGGGGCGCATGATGGCTATTGCAGCTCGCCATATGGGTTTTCGTATTGGTGTTCTCGATCCAACGCTTGACTGCCCTGTGTTCCAAGTAGCAGATTTGCAAGTTGAAGCTAATTATGACGATCCTGAAGGCTTGCGTGAGCTTGCAGAGCGTTGCGATGTATTAACTTACGAATTTGAAAATGTTAACGCAGATGCACTTGATAAAGTTCGTCATTTAACAGCAATTCCTCAAGGAACTGACTTGTTACGCGTAACTCAAGATCGCGTCAGCGAAAAAACGTTTATCAATAGTCATGAAATCGAAACAGCTCCATGGCGTGAAGTAAATAATTTAGACGATTTAGATGACGCTATTGACGAAATAGGCTTACCAGCAATTCTTAAAACTCGTCGCGGCGGCTACGACGGTCACGGTCAAGATGTTTTGCGCACAGAAGAAGACGTTGCCAATATTCACCATCGTGCGGATCGCGGCGGAAAATTCCCTCCTTCAATTCTCGAAGGTTTCGTCGATTTTGCTTTCGAAGCGTCGATTCTGGTTTCTGGAAATGGCAAGGATTTCGTAACTTATCCTCTAGTAAAAAACGTGCATCACAATAGTATTTTGCACATGACTTTAGCTCCTGCAGTAGTTGATCCTGAAGTTGAAAAAACAGCTCACGAATTAGCTTTGCGCTTAGCTAAAGGATTCGAGCTGGCAGGAACGTTAGGAATTGAGCTTTTCATCACTAAAGATAATCGCGTAGTAGTAAACGAGCTTGCTCCTCGTCCTCACAATTCTGGGCATTATACGATTGAAGCTTGCGATATGGATCAATTCGAAGCGCATATTCGCGGTATTGTTGGCTGGCCTTTAAAGAAGCCTAAGCTGCTTTCTCCTGCTGTTATGGTAAATGTTCTTGGACAACATGTAGCTCCTACGCGTTCGCTGATTTTGGAACATCCAGAATGGCATATACACGATTATGGAAAAGCTGAAGTTCGTAAGAATCGCAAAATGGGTCATATTACTGTGCTATGCGATAATCCTGTTGAAGCAGCAGCTGCATTGGACGCAACAGGCTGCTGGGATGACGAACTAGACTAAACAACGAAAGGACGTGAAATGCCTAGCGAGCCTATGCGTAGACATACGAAGCAAAAAGAAATAGTACTCTCCTACTTACGCGAATCTCGTAATTTTGTTTCTGCACAAGATTTGCACAGAATACTCGCTAAAAACGGAGAGATTGTTGGCTTAGCAACAGTGTATCGTCAACTTAATTCTTTAACTCAAAACGGCGAAGTAGATACCGTGCGCTTTAAGGGACAGCAATTATTCCGTATTTGTGATGAAAATACTCATCACCATCATTTAGTGTGCGAACGTTGCGGAAAAACAGTCGACATTGAGCCGCCTGACGACGAGGGATGGATTCATAAAGTAGCTGAATCTCACGGGTACACTGTTGTGGATCATACGCTAGAAGTATTCGGCTTATGCGAAAGCTGCCGCGAAGAAGATAAGTAACCCTGCGTGCGTCTTAAAGACGCACGCAGACCTCGCTTGCGTTGAAAGCACACCGTGCTTTCAACCATGAGCAAGCTCGGCACTCCGAGTTGCTTTCGCGCGCTAAATCGCTGCGCTCAAGCAGGTCGTCGCGCACGCAGTCAACCATCTGCACCAGTAACAAAAAACGACCAAAACTGTACAGCGGTGTAAAGAAACGGTCGCCTACGCGCGAAAAAACGGCAGAAACTTTACGCACGTGTAAAGAAAAAGCCGTTTGCGCACCTCAATCCGGCAGAAACTTTACAACCGCGCGCAGTTTATGCCGCTTCCCAGCCAGATTCCGACCAAAACTTTACAGCGGTGTAAAGAAAAAGTCGGCTACGCGCGAAAAAACGGCAGAAACTTTACAATCGCGCTGCTAGCGAATCGATACACGCGTTAAATATTTTTGCAGTCAATAGAAAATGTCGAAAACATCTTGCGATTATGTATTTTCGACAGTTTTGGCTTGCGTTTTGTTTATTCCACCAAACGATTTGGTATTTTCGACATTTTAGTAAGCTGCAAAAATCGTAGAAAACGCTTGGAACGCAGCGCTCAGGCAGGTCGTCAGCGCACACCAATCACAGCCGAATTCCTAATGAACTACCACACAAACCTGCCCTGCCTTCGTCATTCGAGATGAAGGCAGACCTCGCTTGCGTTGAAAGCACACCGTGCTTTCAACCATAAGCAAGCTCGGCACTCTGAAAAATCTTGAAATGCGCTATGCTATTTCAAGATTTCATCGTGAACACGACTCACACAAAAACTACTCGCTCACACCTACAAATTCCGGAGAATTTCCTACAAGCATTACACACTAATCTGCCCTGCCTTCGTCTTTACTGACGAAGGCAGACCTCGCTTGCGTTGAAAGCACACCGTGCTTTCAACCTTGAGCAAGCTCGGCACTTTTAAAAAGCCCGAAATTCTTATAATTTCGGGCTTGGTAAAACACAAAACAAAAACCAAAAACAAACCAACAAGAACACCCTGCGCGCGTCTTTAAGACGCGCGCAGACCTCGCTTGCGTGCAAAGCACACCGTGCTTTGCACCCCGAGCAAGCTCGGCACTCTGAAAAATCTTGAAATGCACTATGCTATTTCAAGATTTCATCGTGCCCCCGACGCGACTCGAACGCGCAACCAACGGATTAGAAGGCCGTTGCTCTATCCTTTGAGCTACAGAGGCAAACAAATGGTTATTATACCAAAAAACTACTATCAACGCGCCATAAAATTATAAATATCAAACGTTTATATAAAAATTGTTATTCAATAATCCACGCAAGTGACATCAACACTGCAAGGAAGAACACATTGACAATAGTATACGTGAGCAAATAACGCCCACGGTAATGCGAATACTGGTGCGTAATTCCCTTATAAGAAATAAGCGAAGCCATAGAAGCAATCAAAGTACCCATTCCACCAAGATTCGTGCCAATGATAAGAAGCTTCCACTGGTCACAGAATCCAGAAAGCAGAATCGTCGTCGGCACGTTACTAATAAATTGGCTTGAAGCAATAGAAACTTCCATCGGATGCGTGCCAACCCACATTTGCGCAAGATCACTAAATCCAGGAACTCGACGCATATTGCCAATAAAAACAAAGAACATAATAAACGTGAGCGGCAAAGCCCAATCTAAAACACGGAATACGTGACGGTCGCAAACAAGAAAAGCTGCAACCATAATAAGCACCATAATCCAGTCAGGAATCCAACCACTAACACCACACAAGCAAACGACAAACAGCAAACTATAAACAGTAACACGCCAGCGAGTAAAACTCATGCCATAGCCCATAACGCGAATTTCATCAGGCTGCGGATGACCATGCGAAGGAGCCAACACACTTTGCTCAATATCATCACCATGCAAACCTGCAAACTGGTCAACCGGGCGCGACTTAAAGAATACGAATGCAAATACAATCATCAACAGTGCTGCTGTAATCGTATAAGGAGCCATAATCTTCAAAAAATCTTGCGTAGACATATGAGTCAACGCCTTTAAATACAGATTGTGAGCATTGCCAATAGGAGTAAGCATACTTCCAACATTGGCACCAATGGTCATAAGCGTAATTACAAGAATTGACTGCTTTTCAGCATTCGCCATTACGAGCACAGATAATGCAAAAGGCACAAAAGTAACCAAAGCAACGTCGTTCGTAATCCACATTGATGAAAAGAATGTTAGCGACATAAGCACGAGCACCAAGCCGCGCTCAGTGCGCACATGCCTTAACAAACGCGCACCAATAGATCGAAACACACCAATGCGCTGGAATCCGCACACAACCATCATAAGACACACTAATTGCGAAATAGTGTTGACATGAATATAACTTAAATATTGCGGATCTGGAGGTACAAAAAAACAAGAAATAATTGCTAAAATTGCGGCAACAATAAGAATGGTTTCACACTTGACCAGATTCAACAGCCAGCGCTTCATCATTCCTCCGTAACGCAATAGACACAATGATTCTATTGTACTAGAAACCCAGTCCCACAATCGTGTTAAATTCCCGACAAAATCGTTGCAATAACAATAAATTAGCAAGTATTAATAGCGTGATTTAGCCTAAAGTAGCTAACACAAAATTCCGCCCTTTTTTATGACACGCGCATCGCAAAAAATTGCGTTTAAAGACAAGATTGCGTATATCATATTAAAACAAAGAATTTGTTGTCTACACAAGAAGCGAATTATGGCAGAAATAAACAAAACAGAAGATCAAAAGCTTGAACAAAAACTTGCTCGTCAAATGCATCTTCGTGAAAACCACAAGCGCAATACTGCAGATTTAGTTGTTGAATGCTTGGTAAACGAAGGCGTTGAAGTAGTATTCGGTATTCCAGGTGAGGAAAATATTCCGCTTCTTGAAGCAATTGAGCGCGATGGACGAATTCGTTTTGTGCTTACTCGCCACGAGCAGGGCGCCGGTTTTATGGCAGCAACATACGCTCATATTACTGGAAAACCGGGCGTATGCTTGGCAACTCTAGGTCCTGGCGCATTGAATTTAACGCTTCCTGTAGCTCAAGCAAACGCAAGCACTACACCGCTTGTAGCGATTTGCGCACAAGGTAACGTTTCTAGGCTTTATAAGGAATCTCACCAAATTATTGATTTGGTTGCGCTCTTCCAACCGATTACGCAATGGTCTTCTATGATGCTTGCTCCAGAATCTGCGCCGGAAATGGTTCGAAAAGCTTTCTCTATTGCCGGTCGCAACCGTCCGGGAGCCACGTGCCTTGTTATTCCGGAAGATATTAGCGAAATGCCGGCACCTGACGACGCAAAGCCTCTTCCACTGCCGCATCCTTTGCATATTATGCCAGCGCCAGACACTATTGAAGAAGCTGCGAAAATTATTAGTCAAGCAAAGCAACCTATTATTTTGGCTGGAAACGGCGTTGCGCGCTCTCACGCTGAGGATCAGCTTCTTGCGTTTGCTGAGCAGCTTAATGTGCCAGTTGCAACTACTTTCGAAGGTAAGGGCGTTTTCCCAGATAATCATCCGAATGCACTTGGCGTAGTCGGCTTCATGCATCGCGATTACGAGAACTTCGCGTTTGACACTGCTGATTTGATTATTGCTGTCGGCTTCTCAATTCAGCAGTTCGACCCGAAGAAAATCAACCCAAATATTGATAAAACTATTATTCACATCAATACTTTTGTGGAAGATACCGACGCGCACTACCCTACTGCGTTGAATATTATGGCGAATATTGGCCAAACGCTTAAAACTCTTACAGAAGTATTAAAGACACGCAACATCACTTTCGACGTAAGCCACCCACGTATTCGACAACTGCTTACGGAAGAATTACATTCTTGCGAAAACGACGAAAGCATGCCAATGAAACCACAGCGCGTAGTTTACGATATTCGCCGCGCTGTTCCTGAAGGCACGAAGGTACTTGTAGATACAGGCGCTTTGAAAATGTGGATGGCACGCTTGTACCCAACTATGCACCCGAATACTTGCATAATCGACAACAGTCTTTCAACTATGGCTTGGACGCTTCCGGGCGCTGTTGGAGCTTCGTTTATCCGCGATAATTCCGGCAAAATTAACACGAAACCGGTTTTGGCTGTGATGGGCGACGGAAGCTTTATGATGAACGTGCAGGAAATCGAAACTGCAGTGCGCGTTGGAAGCCGAATGGTAGTTCTTGTTTGGGAAGATAACGCGTACGGCTTAATTAAGTGGAAGATGGAACTTCACGCAGGCGAGCACGAGTACGTTGATTTCCATAATCCGGATGTGCCAAAACTTGCGGAAAGCTTTGGCGCGCGCGGTCACGTTGTTAAAAAGCCGGAGGATTTGTACAACATGCTTCGCTCGGCTTTGGAGCAGGAAAGCGGAGTGGACGTGATTTCTTGCCCAGTTGATTACAGCGAGAATATGAAGCTTATTGAAAAGCTCGGCGATATTGACTTTAGTAACTGAGTTTCAATAAATTTTTGCAAGCAAAAGGCCACGCAATCACACTAGATTACGTGGTCTTTTGTTTGTATTTTTAATACAGTTCATTTTACACTATTCAGTCGTGTGGATATTCGTGTGGTAGAGATTTGAGATTTTTTGCACTGAGCGAGGCGAACGTCAGAGCCGCAGGCTGCTGATTCGCCAAGCGAAGAAGAAAAATCGAAAAATCTCTGCGATAGACACGGTTATTAACGATTAAACACACAGAGTTTGGGGGATTTCTTTACGAGCGCTAAAAGAGGACTGAGAAGCTACATTCCTTAAAGAAAAGCGAACACAATAAGCGCCTTTAGCAGCCAGAGCGCCCGAAGGACGGGACGCACGAGGAGAGAAATCCCCCGAAACTCGCGCAACAGCAAGCAAATCGTAAAATTAACTACAGTTTTGCACAAAATATTGCATTAAAGGCTACATGATTTGCGATTGCAAGTTTTTGCGAGCCGCTTCCATTGAGGTGATTTTCCCCAGAAGCTCAAGCTTTTCCTGACCATCCTTAAGTTTCGCCATACGCGCTCTAGCAGCACCGATTCTACGCATATAGCCGATATCAAGAAGGCGAATAAGCAGCTCGTTTGCATACTTACTTTCTGCGCTTGTAGCTTTCCGCAAAAGATCTGAAGGAGATCCGTTTGAGACTTGCTGATTCTGTCGATTGCCGGCATCTTCCAATGCATCTGCAGAAGAAGGAAGCGGCAACGGCATTACAGAAAGCTCTGTAATAACGGACTCAAGCAAAGGACCTGCAGCTTTTGTCATCATGTGCAGCCACAATCCTTGCGAAACATTGCCAACTGGCAATCCACCTGCAGCTACAAATGCTTGAAACAGCGTACGAAATACTGGTGTAATAAAATTATTCAAAGTCAATTGCGCAAATAATTTCTCATCAAAAGCAAGCGGGACTTGCAAAAGTAACGCCATAAATTGTTGTTCGCACATAAATACAGCATCATCCACACGATAATAATGCTGATTTTTAGCAGAACTTTTAATAATTTCCATGCGAGAAGCTTTAAAACCTGCATTACGATCGTCATTAATTTGCTGACCAAAAGGCGGAATAACGTTATGCTTTTGCGCATAAGCGTCGTCGTCATAAACTTTCAAACGTCTACGTGCAGACTCAACTTCATTGCGCATAACAGCTAAATCAACGCCAATTGAACGCACGGCTTTGCGCATATACAAGTCAAGCAACGAACGGTCTCGGATTTGCGCAATAAGAGGAGCGACAGCCTTTATAGCGCCCATTTGACCAGTAGTGTACGAAGTTTCAAAACGATTAATTACTGTGTCAATAACGAAATCATATAGCGGACTTGCGTGCGCAACAAGCGAACGCACAGCCTCGTCACCGCGCTGAATACGCAAATCGCAAGGATCGAGATTATTGTCTGCTACAGCAACAAAAGTTTGCGTCAAAAAGGCAGAATCCAAACCAAAAGCGTGAAGCGCAGCCTTCTGCCCGGCAGCATCACCATCAAAAGTAAAAACGATGCGCGAACTTACAGACTGTCCATCCACCTTCAGTGGGCCAACAAGCTGAATTGCACCCAAAGAATCGTCTGCAATAAGGCGGCGCACAATTTTTGCATGCTCAACACCAAACGCAGTTCCGCAAGTTGCAACAGCAGTATCGACACCAGCCAAATGACATGCCATTACATCTGTGTAGCCTTCAACAATTACAACTTGACGCTTTTTTACAATATTTGCTTTAGCTAAGTCAATTCCGTACAAAACTTGCGTTTTTCGATACAGTGCAGTGTCAGGAGTGTTAATATATTTTGCGCTAATAGAGTCGTCGTCGTAAAGCTTGCGAGCGCCAAAGCCAAGAGTTCGACCAGTCGAGTCGCGAATAGGCCAAGTTAAGCGACCGCGGAAATAATCATATATTCCGCGCTGACCGAGTCTGGCAAGTCCAGCGTCGAGAAGCTCTTGACGAGTAAAACCTTTATTCGCTAAGTATCTGACTAAATTATCCCAGCCTTTAGGCGCGTAACCGCAAGAAAAACGCGCACTTTGTTGCGGAGTAAAGTTTCGCCCTGCAAGTAATTCGCGCGCAGGAGCTGCCTCTTGAGTGCCGAGATTTGAAACGAAAAACTTTTGCGCTTCTTCATTTGCTTCTAAAAGCCTGGCTCGCTTAGAACCGCGCGCTTGAGAATCACTATTTTGCTCCTGCTTATAATGCATCTCAATGTGGTAACGATCTGCTAAAAACTCGACCGCTTCACGAAAATCAATATTCTCTTTTTGCTCAACGTACTTAAATACATCGCCGCCAGCGCCGCAACCAAAACAGTGCCACACTCCCAAGCTTGGTCGCACGCTAAAACTCGGCGTTTTTTCATCGTGGAATGGGCAAAGACCTACAAAAGTGCCAGTTCCGGAAGGCTTAAGCGTCACTGTTGCAGACACAATGTCATACAAATCTGCCGCAGCGCGCACGCGCTCAATGTCTTCTTTCACAATCATTCCAACCATGCTATCTAGCTTATCGCAAATCTGCTGCGAGTGGTATTGCGCACATAACTTTAGTGTTTTCTGCGCAACAAAACCGTCGAAAACACATAATCACTTGGTGAAATAAACAAAACGCGCGACGAAACCGTCGAAAACACAAAATCATTTGATGAAATCGACTTCTATATTGACTACAAATTATTTAATACGGATGTAATATACAAGTAGGTGTTTATTATCCGGAAAAATAGAGATTTTAGAAAGATTGTAAGAGGGATAGTATGTTTTGCGAGAATTGCGGAAGCAAAATTAATGCAGGAGACAAGTTCTGCAATTTGTGCGGAAGCACTGTTGAAAGTTATACATATACTCAACAAGCTCAGAAAGCGCAGTCGACTCAACCAGCCCAATCAGCTCAAAAAGCGCAACCAACCCAGATAACCCAACAAGCACAACCAACTCAACCAGCTCAACAGACCATACCAGTTCAGCCAGTCCAACCAACTCAGCCAACTCAACCAACCCAAACTAAACAGCAATCACAACAATCTTCGCAATTACCTCTACCACAACAGAATAAAACTTTTGAAGATCAAAAAACTAGCAATAAACCAAATAAGCATAGCAAAAAAATTGCAATCATCATCACTAGCATCGTGCTGTCAGTAGTGCTTGTGTTAGCTGGAACAGTTTGGTATTTCGCCAAAAATATTTCTTTAACTTCTATAGGATTAAATTCAAATCCAGGAGTAATTCCCAAAGCAAAAGTTGGAGACAATGCGGATAATATTGCAAAAACACTGGAAAATAACGGTTTCCGCACGAAAGTTATAGACGAGTTTAGTTCTAAGAAACAGGGAAGTTTCCTTCGATATGTGAATGTTAAGCCAGGTTCACACAAGTCTACTAGCACGGTTGTGAAGATTTTAAGATCTAAAGGTCCTGGCGTTCCAGCGAAAGGCGTTGTTGGCGCAAGTTTAGACGAAGCCAAAAAAATCGTGAAGTCGATGGGTGTTCCAGTAAAGCTGCATCATGTTCCTTCCACAGATGCTGCAGTCGGTAAAATCGTTGCGTCTAGCCCGATGCCTGGAAACGCTGTTGGTAAAGACGGCGTGATTCATGTTGCTATCGGCGAAAAACGCGATGGCGTTCCGGTTGATTTGTTTGGATTAGATAAAGACAAAGCCAAGGACATGCTATCTTCTAAGCCTTTCGGAGTTAACCTTCGCCCGAAGTTTTCATCGCCAAAATATTTCGGCAAAATTGTTGGCGCGTACCCTGCTTTGGGCACTAAAGGCAAGCCTAAAGCCGTAACGCTTTATTATGGTGTTGACGCATCCAAGACTAGGGATGTTGTAACAGAACCAACGGATTATAACGATAAAACGGCTTATCTTGTAACCCGAGCTGGTTCTTTTATAGGCAAATGGTGCACGAAGAGTGGTAAATGCATAACTCTTATTCCACGTCTTTATAAAAATGAGAAAAAGTGGGAAAGCGACGAAAAAAGTATTACAGAACTTATACCTACAGATATTGCAGATAAAAACGGTAGAATACCTGATGAAGACAACAAAGGTTATATAAATACGAAAGGTGTTCTTGGACTAAATTCAGGAGGCCAAGATCCAACTGATCGCGCTATATTTGATAAGAATATTCCAGATAGTGAATTTATGAGGAACCATCTTATTTCTGGCGATACTGGTGCTGTTGAACTGTATTCTGGTGGAGCAGTTATAGAATGCGGCGGTGAGGATGCTTTTATTATGGGCGCTGGATTCACGTGTGTGAACGGAAAATATGTTCAGTTTCCAGATAACAATCCAGAAGAATATGACAGAATTCATAATGAACCAGGCTACGACCTAGGCTACTACTACACTATGCGAGATTTTATGGTAATCGTGCCAGTTGGAGCGAAGTTCGACAAGCTTGTAAACAGCGGATATTTTGTTGGAAAGCCTACACACAAGCCAGATTTGAAGCGTCCGTTTATTTTGCGCAGAGATCCTAAGCTATACAAAGAAACACGCAGGAACCAGAAACCGGGAAGTGCTTGGGTTAATCCTTTTGTGCCTACGGAGAGTAGTCGCGCAGTTCCGTTCGCACCAGCACCGGATGATTCGAACGCGTATTATCTTGTGGAAGAACCTTTCGACTGGGACGATTCCCCTAGCGAATCGTTGTAAAACGTGCTTGTTTTATCTACTTTACTTGGTATTAGCACGCTTTTATACCAATTGTGTCTAAAACACAAAATCATTTGGTGAAATAAACGAAACGCGAGACGAAACTGTCGAAAACACCAAACCAACCGATAATATCGACAAAATACGAGACGAAATCAGCGGAAGATGCACAAATCGCAAATAATTGCGCAAACCGCATCTTCCGCAATCTTCCGCAATCTTTTGCTACTTTACAATTCCCTATCTTTAAGGAACCACCAATCAAACGGCTTCTCAACTAGGTAGTAGACGTTTGAATCATCCGGAGCTGGAGCAAAAGGTACAGGCTTATTAAATTCAGTTGGGACAAATGGATTATGCCTCACATCTCCATCTTTTGCCTCAACTGTTAGCTCTGATTTACTGTAATATTTAGGATCTCTGCGCAAAATAAACGGACGATCCATATCCGGTTTAGTCTTTCCTTTGCCCTTAAAGAATCCGTTTGCTTCTAGTTCGTCGAGCTTTGCATTAACCGGAACAAGAACGAAATATGCGCGCATTCTATACGTTATACCCTTGTTAGCTCCAGGTATTTTCTCGTAACCAGGTCCGTAACTTGAATAAAGAGGATTCTTATCTAAATCTTCATACGAAACAAATTTTCCGTTAATGCAAGGTCCTGCAGGCGAAGTGTATATTTCATTGCCGCAATAAGGATCACCGCCATCGCGGAATATATCAACCATTCCCGTGTCACCAAATAGCAACGTATTTTGCATAGGAAGTGAATTATGTTTTTCACCGTCGTAAACTTTGATTGCGCTTCCTACGAGGTTTTGAGTAAACTGCCACATTCCAAAACTGTGATAATACTGTGTCTTATCGTCGTTAACTAAATCATCCATAGCATGTGGCCCGTGAAGACGTAGTGAACTATTTTGTTCTGGATCGTCGCGGTCCATGCTACTTCCAGGTTCAAACTCTAAGCAATCTCCCGATTTAGTGCACCATTTTCCAACAAACGGTGTAAGTGTTGATACTTCAACTGTAGTGAGATTTTCGCTATAGTACTTTTTTGAAGTAAACATTTTCTTAGTTTCAGAAGCATCAGCGCCATAATAAAGCGTTATGTCGGAATCTCCCCTATGTGATTGCCCTAATCCAGGAT
Organism: Gardnerella phocaeensis; assembly: GCF_048545075.1. NCBI lineage: Bacteria > Bacillati > Actinomycetota > Actinomycetes > Bifidobacteriales > Bifidobacteriaceae > Gardnerella > Gardnerella phocaeensis. Next base: position 151,418 of record NZ_JBKQXS010000002.1, read on the forward strand.
TAGACCCAACAATTTTGCCTAAGTGTTTTCGAGATGAATACTTTGGTACGAGTCTAACTTTGAATCCTTCATCAGACATCATTTTGTAAGCTTCATCTTTATCTTTGTCGAATAATTCAACAGGAATAGACTTGCCGCTGTCAGGATATTTATCTTCTTCGCCAACGCCTATGAAAATTTCTTTATTTTCATCTAAAGGCTCTCCTGGCATTGGGTTAGTTGCAGCAATTTTTCCAGGATGAAGTGAGGCTACTTTGTAAACTTTTACTGGAACTCCCATTGATTTTAATAGAGGCGCTGCTTCTTCAAGAGTTTTTCCAATCACTCCCTTTGCTGGTACGCCAGGTCCCTTGGATTCAACAACCGTTACAACGCGATCCCCGTGAATAACTTGCCCAGGTTTTACGTTTTGATATCGCGCAAAATTACCTGGTTTACTTCCTCCGAAATCTTTTATTACGTGAGTTTCAATACCTTTTTCTTGCAGTTCACGTACAACATCTTGCGCAGATTGTGAGGTTTTCGCTTTAGGTACGACTATGCGATCAGTTGGCGATGCTTTATGAAAACGCGAAGAAGTAAAGAAGAAGATTGCTGCAGCAATAATTGCAACCGCTGCTATAACGCATGCGCTTATAATAATTAGTTTGCGATTTTTTATAAGCGGAGTTGCATATTCAGGCTGAGCTATTTGAATTCCGGGCTGCATTACTTCCGTAGGCTGCTCTACTCCAGTAGGCTGCATCACTTCAGTAGGCTGCTCTACTCCAGTAGGATGCATCACTTCCGTAGGCTGCGATTGTTCAACATTATTACTGTATGAAACAGAAGCCCCACAGTTACCGCAGAATTTTTCTCCAGGAATAATATTATTCCCGCAATTTGCACAAAACATTCTCAACCTTCTTCGCACAATTTAGTCTTTACAACAAATCTACACTCACAGCTCACCCAAAACAAAGCACTTAGCAAAAGCACCTAACACAAAGCACCTAGCAAAAGCACCTAGAACAAAGCAACTAGCACAAAGCCGCGTGAAGAGTTGTAGCAGAACCGTCTGTAAGACTTGCCACCTGGTCGATTGCAACGCGAAGACGCTCATCATCGTTAGTACACTCGTTCCAATCTCCCACGAATACTTCCTCCATTGCATCGTGCGAGCGCGGCGACTTGCTCATAAATACTTCTACTAAATCCGTTAAAATTTTCTGTTCGCGCTTATAAACTTCACGCTCGCGAGGAGCGATTATAAAGTGCACAGCTAAGCTTTTCAGCATCACAATTTCGTAGGAAGTATTTTCCGGAATCACAAGGTTTGCACGGTAGCGAACAAGCGGACCGTTGCCATAACGCTCACGCGTAGCGTGCTCAACAGAGCTTGCAAAACGACCAATAAGAGCACTAGTAATATTTTTCAACTGCGCTAGCGCTCGTCGAGAACCGTCGAAAGAATTAGGAAACATGTGAAGCGAGCGCAAACGTTGCAAAGCAGCCAAAAGTTTATCTACATTCCAACGCTCACCATACCATGCATGGGTTTCTTCAATAACTTCATCTACAACTTTTGAATCTGCAACTAAAGCCGGATTAAAAGCGCCGGTTACAATCGCATCCTCAATATCGTGCACACTGTAAGCAATGTCGTCTGAAAGATCCATTATTTGGCATTCCATTGGTTTTGCTTCGCATGGAGCACCAATTTTCAGCCATTCAAACACATCTCGATCATCCGGATACACGCAGAATTTCAAATCGCGCTCGCCTTTATCGTGCGCTTTTGCTTCTTCTAATCCCCACGGATACTTCACTGCAGCATCTAATGCTGCGCGCGTAAGATTTACTCCTGCACTACTGCCGTTTTCACGAAAAACTTTCGGTTCCAAGCGCGTAAGTAAGCGAAGAGTTTGTGCGTTTCCTTCAAATCCACCAATATTTTTCGCTAATTCTGCGAGCGCGCGTTCTCCGTTATGACCAAATGGTGGGTGCCCTAAGTCGTGCGATAAGCAAGCGCAATCAACAACATCCGGATCGCATCCAAGCATTGCTGCAATTTGCCTACCAATTTGCGCAACTTCCAAAGTATGTGTCAAGCGAGTGCGAGCAAAATCATCCGAACCTGCAACTAAAACCTGGCTTTTTGCACCCAATCGACGAAGAGCAGACGAGTGTATGATTCGCGCGCGATCTCTTTCAAAAGGCGTTCTCGCACGAGTGTGATGAGGCTCACTCGCCCAACGCTCAGTGTCGTGCAAATCGTATTCGCCAACGACCTCATTATCTGATGCAATTACTTCGTCGCACATACAACACCTCTTTTATTTGCAATTAAGGCTATTAATAACCTTCTAAAAACCAAGCATTAACAAGCTATATAAGACTTTTTGCGTCCAATTTTGCAATATCGCTAGAAGATAGCACTTCGTAAGCGTTGCGGTAAAGGCGCGGCACGCGAGGCCCGATTCCAGTCATGATTTCGTAGCTGATTGTTCCTGCAGCTTCTGCCCAATCGTCTGCAGTAGGCTCAGCAAATTCCACGCCTCTTCCAGGTCCAAAAAGCGTTACACTATCGCCTTCTCGAACGCCTAACTCTGAAGCATCGCCTTTTAAATCAACTATGAACTGATCCATGCAAACTCGCCCAGAAACGTTCAAAATTCGCGCACCTTTATTGGTTTCTACTCTCACCGGTCCGCCCTGCTTATCAACATGACGAGCACCTTGCATATCAAATCCGGAAGCAGAACGCAAAATTCCGTCAGCGTAACCAAGCGGCACAATAGCAGTACTCGTATTATTTGGAGTTAAATACGTGCGCCCGTAGGAAATTCCATGCCCTTCTTCTACAGCTTTTACAGTGCCAAGTTGCGCTTGAAGCGTCATAGCTGGTTGCAACCCATAAGTTTGCGAATCCCCCATTGCAGGATCCGGCTCGTATCCGTACAAACCAATTCCTGGTCGAACGAGTTCAAAACGAATTTCAGGACGGTTAAGCGTTGCAGCAGTATTCGCTAAATGGCGGATTTTAGGAGCAACCGATGCTTCTTTCATGCGTTTCGTAAACTCGTGGAATTGTTGGATTTGACGGTCGGTTGCATCTACAAATTCCGGAACGTCAGGAGAATCTGCCACTGCCAAGTGACTCCATTGACCAATAACCTCAATCACGCCTTCGTTAGAGTATTGTTGCAATTTTTCTAAAGCGGCACTAAAACCTTCTGGAGTGAAACCGTTTCGTCCAAAACCAGTATCGACTTTTACGTGCACGCGCGCATGTTTACCTAACTTTCGTGCAGCAAAAGCTACAGCATTAAGCGAGTCAATAGAGCCTACTGAAATATCGATATCTTCTGTAATCAAATCTGCAAATCTCGTAGTTGGAGCGCTAGTAAGCCAAGTGAGAATATGACAACGGCTGGAATCAATACCAGCTGCACGCAAACGTAACGCTTCGTACGGTTGAGCTGTACCAAGCCAAGTAGCGCCTCCAGCTAAAGCAGCGAGCGCACTAGGAATAAGCCCGTGACCGTATCCGTCTGCTTTTACGACTCCCATAACTTCCGGAGCATTCTGACCAGGCTGCAAATCTTTACTAACTCGCGCAACCAAAGTGCGCATATTGTCTCGAAGCGCCTTCAAATCGACAATTACCTGCCCAGGGTATACGCTTAACGCGCGAGCATAGTTTGCTTCTAACATTGCCGCATTACTTGCACTATTACTTGCCGCATTACTTAAATCTGTACTCATAACTCACCTAACCGATTTAGTATGCTTTTAATGCTACATGCTCTTTTGCATACTCTCTATAAGCTTTTTAAGAACACATGCGCATTTCATATGACATGATTAAGCGTTTGCAACCATTGGTATGCAATACGTACTGCACTGTGTGCGCGATCTGGAATAACGACCAACCCACAACGACTAAAACCTGCACGCGTAATTACTTTTTGCATAATCACGTTATCTGGATGCGTGTCAATGCGCACATTATTATAGTTTTCTTGCACCCAATGCAAGCATGCTGTTGCCATTTTTGGTTTTATTCCCGAAGACGCTAAGCGGTGAATTGTTACATAAGGAGAAATATCATCAAGCCACGCACCGTCAATACTGGCATACACTTCATCAACACCTTCGCATAATGCGAATTGCGCTAGAATACGCTCGTTATGCGATTCTGGATCCTCGTCAACAATCAAATAGAAACGTTTTAAACGAATATCCTCAATAACACTTGAAACAAGTGGAAAACTATTCCCCCACTGATGAGGATTGCCTGTAACACGCATAAATTTGCGAGCATTTTCATAAATATGCTCAATATTTCGCAAGTCACCAAGAGTTGCTTTTCTTAATGTTATATCTTCCATGCCAACCTCAAAAGAAACCAAATAAAACTACGCAAAATTACGCAAAACTAGCTAATTATTACTTACACAAGTTTGCGCTCAAAAGGATCCGAGCTAATTCCCTTCGCTAGAATATCTTTACACCATTGACTAGCACCAAATAAACTGTGGTCTCTATAGTTGCCGCAAGATTCAATAGTTGTTGCAGGAACATCATCCCAGGTGGCATTAAACGCAATAAACTCAAGAGATTCCTTTAAAGCGCGCGCCACATCTTCTGTGCTGTGTTCGCCCCAAGTTAGCAGATGAAAACCAGTTCTGCAACCAAAAGGCGAGCAATCAATATAGCCATCAATGCGCTCGCGAAGTAACACTGCAATCATATGCTCAATTGTGTGCAAAGCTGCAGTAGGAATCGCTTCCTCATTAGGCTGCGTTAAACGAATATCATAGTTGGAAATAACATCCCCATTGGGACCTTTTTGCGTATTGATATAACGCACATAAGGTGCTTTCACTTTAGTATGATCTAGTTCAAAACTTTCTGGTCTAGGTCTAGACGCATCCTGCTTATTCATAAGTATTCCCTTCACTTAACTACACAATAAACAATGTACTCTTTAACGTACTGATTACTTCTATAGTAGACGGTAGTTGCCTAATTAGTTGAAAGATTTATTAGTTGAAAGATTTATTTACATGATTGCTGCGTTTACAAGAGCACGAGTGTAGTCATTTTGTGGATTATTGAGCACATCATTTACACTGCCACATTCCACAACTTTTCCTTCATTAAGAACAATAACTCGCGTTGCCAAATGCCGAATCATACCCAAATCATGACTTACAAATATGCATGACATGTTTTTACGCTCAGAGCGAATGGACGCAAAAGCATCTAGAATGCGAGTTCTTTCCGCAACGTCAATTGCACTCATAGGCTCATCGGCAAGCAAAACTCGAGGATTATTGATTAATGCGCGAGCAATACAAACACATTGCGCTTGACCGCCAGAAAGCTCGTGAGGGTGACGTTCCAAAAAATCTTCAGGTTTTAAACCTACTAATTTCAGCATTTCGCAAACACGCTGCTCAATAGTTGCATCGTCTAATTTAAGCGATTTTCGCCATATTCTAAGAGGCTCAGCAACACTTTTTTGAACTGTCCAGCGTGGGTCTAATGCAGCAAACGGATGCTGAAATACAAGCGACGATTCGCGTCTCATAAGCGTACAAGCATTTTTATTTACTTCTAATAAATTGGCATTATTTACGATTTCACCGCAATAAGTAACGTTTCCTTCGCAAAGAGTTTCAAGCCCCAACATAGCGCGTATAAGAGTTGTTTTGCCGGAGCCAGATCCGCCAATAATCGCCAAAGATTCGCCAATATTAAGATTTAAATCTACACCGCTTAACACTTCAGCACGAGTTTTTGCGCGACCTAAAGTAACGTGAATATTTTTTGCATTTATAAGCGAATTTTCTTCACTGTTGCCAATATGGGAATTAAATTCCTTAAAATCAGCGTTTTCAGAATCAACGTTTACAGAACCAGTATTTACAAAATCAGTATTTGCAGAACCCACTTTTGCAGAATCCAAATTTTTAGAACCTAAATTTGGCGCTCTAAAAGTCAACTTTTTAGCAGCGCTCACTAATTGCTTAGTCGAAGAAATACGCGGATTATCAAGCAAATTCTTAACATTTTCGCTATCGACCACACGCCCAGAATCGAGCACATAGCAACGATTAGCAGCATGCGAAAGCACAGAAAAATCGTGCGTTACAAAAAGCATTGAAGCGCCCATATCATCTACGAGTGAAGCAAGCATTCGCACAACTTCACTTTGCGTAACCGAGTCAAGCGCAGTAGTAGGCTCATCAGCCAAAATTAAACGCGGAGAAGTAATCAAAGCTGTAGCAATACCAACTCGCTGCTGTTGGCCTCCCGAAAGCTCAAATGTGCGTTTAGATGCGAGATTTTTCGACAACCCTACTTTTTCAAGCATAATGCATACTCGATTGTGAATATCGTCATCATCTAGATTGTAATGTATTCGCAAAGGCAAAGAAATTTGTTTTTCAACGCTTAACATTGGATTAAGTGCTCTATTAGCTTGCTGAAATACTACACCAACGTATTTTCCGCGAATAGAAGCTAAATTTTCATCTTTTGCTTTAACTGTTTGAAGATTGCCAAGCATACAAGAGCCTGAAATTTCAGCATTTGACGGCAATAATCCAGTTATAGCTCGAATTAGCATAGATTTGCCAGAGCCAGAAGAACCAACTAAGCCAACACGCTCACCGTCAGAAATCTCAATTGATACGTTGTCAAGAATTAGTTTTCCGCCAAGTTTTAGCGTGAGATTTTGAATATTTAAGCTCATTTTTCCCCTACTTTATTCGCACTTTTTGATGAAGGATCTAAAACTTTGCGCAATACGTCACCAAAAAGATTAAGAGCAACAACAACCACAGTCACAATCAAACCTGGCCAGACAACCGATAAAGGATTTACGTGAATTAACGAAACAGAAGTAGCCAACACGCGCCCCCAGCTAGGAACTCCAGCAGGAACTCCAATACCCAAGTATGTTAAGCCGCTTTCAGCCAAAATAACAGTTCCTGCAGAAAGAGAAAGCTCAACAAAAGCAACAGGAATAATATTTGGTAAAACATGATGAATAAGAACATATTTACGAGAGGAACCTTGCAAAACAGCTGAAGTCACATAATCAGATTGCAACGCAAGCTGCGCACTCGGTCGTACAATACGTGCTAAATTCAAGCCATAACCAGTTCCACAAGCAATAACAATCACAACAACACTAGCTCCAAACGGAACTGCAAGCATAAGCGCAATTAAAACAGTTGGAATAGAAATCAATGCGTCAACAGACATAATGCTTATTGTGCGAACAATTTGTGAACTAGAAATCATAAAGCTCAAAACAATAAACCCAACACAAGCAGCAACTAGAACAGTAGAAAAAACGAGAATCAGCTCAATTCTTGAACCTGCCATAAGCCAACTAAGCATATCCGAACCAGTGCCATCCGTGCCAAGCCAATGCGAAAAAGACGGTTTCTGCCATACTTTAAAACCGTTAGTTTCTAAAAGTGAATACGGAGTCCATAAAAGCGAAAGCAAAGCAACAAAAAACCATATTGCAAACGTTAAACACACAAATTTACCGAAAGTAGCATTCCATACGCGCTTAAATAAAGTAGATTTTACTTTGATACTTTTTTTAGACATATTGCACATAAAAACTCACCTTATTCGCATGTTAGATTCAACAATAGGAAATTAATTCAAACTATCTTTAGATAACCTAGGGTCAAGTAGTCGGTGCGTAATGTCAACCACAAAGCCGATTAGTAAGAACAGCGCAGCAAGCATAAAAAGCTCACCTTGCACTGCAATTAGATCGCGCAAACCAACATCTCGAACCATTCCCGTACCAATACCCGGTAAGGAGAACAGGTTTTCAATAACCATCACGCCCATAACCATATGAGCGAAAGTTAAACCAATAACAGATACGAGTTGAGGAAGAGCAAGTCGCAAACCAACACGCCACACAACTTGTTTGCGAGTCATTCCGCAAGCCATAGCTTGAGAAGCTACTTCACTTTTAACAATATTTTCAACAGTTGCAGCTGTGTAACGCATAAAACTAGAGCCAACAATAAGTCCGACTGTAAGAGCCGGAATAAGAAGAGACTCAAAAGCTTCAGAAAATTCGCTCCAGCCATCTGTAGGGAAACCTTGAGTTGGCAGCAAGCTGAACACGCCAATACCGCGTCCTAATAGCAAAATAAGTAGCATGCAACCCCATAATGCTGGAACAGAGCCTGCCGTAATAGCCAAAAAGCGCGTAATTGCCTGTGAAAGTTTGCCTTCATGAGTAATTTGCAAACATCCAAGCGAAATACCAACTACTAAAGCAATAAACAGACCCAAAAGAATCAGCGGAAAAGTAATAGAAGCACGCATCGCAATAGTTGAACTTACAGAACGACCAGTCAACATAGACACACCAAAGTCACCGCGGAAAACACCACAAATCCAGTCAACATACTGCGTAAAAAGTGGTTTATTAATACCAAGTTCTGCTCTAAGCTCCTCTACTTTTCCGCGAGGAGCGTTTAAGCCGGCCATAACTTGCGCAACATCGCCCGGAAGTACACGTAACGATATGAAAATAACTACAGAAATGCCAAGTAAAGCAAGAATAAACAGCAATACTCTGTAGCAAATCATACGAAACATAAAATGCCTCCTTTCTACGTTCTTCTAGTCGAAACGCACCACAAATACACAAATTCGGACACTAGTGCAGTTTGCGAGCTGCGCGCGCTTTGACCGAGCTTGAAATCAACAGGATTTCAAGCTCCTTCAAAGCGTGATTTGGCTCAATTGTGAAGCACGGTGTGCTTCACATGCCAAATCATCCGAACGGCTATGCCGTGAGGAATATGCGCGAAAGCAGGTCGTCAGCGCACACAAACCACAACCAAATTCCCAATGTGCCCACATGTGAGTCTTCCCTGCCTTCGTCAATCGAGACGAAGGCAGACCTCGCTTGCGTTGAAAGCACACTGTGCTTTCAACTTGAGCAAGCTCGGCGCTCCGAATTGTCTTCGCGCGCTACGCTCTATGCGCGAAGGCAGGTCGTCGCGCACAGCTAACACAAAATCAACTAAGTCGCAGGTTGTATAGCGGCAAAATCTCTTGATTCATGTCAAAAGGCATTCCTTCAAGATTCTTCACTTTCGCAGTTACAACGCGATAGTTAAACAGCCAATCAGCAGGAGCCTCCTCGCTAATAATTCGCGCAGCTTTAGCAAGCAATTTATTTGACTCTTTAGGATCCGCACAAAGCATAGCTTTAGCATACAAATCCTGGACTTGCTTATTGTCGTATCCGTAGTAATACGTAGGATCCGCCCACTGCCCAAAATCATGACTCTCATTGTGATCAACCATCGACAAATCATACTGCTTATTCTTATAAACATCCTGAAGCCAAGTAGTAAACTCAACAATATTAACTTTCAAATTGATTCCAATAGGCTTCAATTGCGAGCGCAGCTGATCGCCAATTTGCGTGCCGTAAATATTCGGATAAGTAAGCGTCAAATCCATAGGATGCGATTCGTCAAATCCAACTTCCTTCATTAACGCCTTAGCGCGCTGCAAATCATGCGGATACAGCTTAGTTAAATCCTCATAACCAGGGTCAAGAGAAGGAATTGGACCGCCAAGAGCTAAATCCGTACCGCCACGAGATGCAATAATTTGCTTGTGATCAATCGCGTAACGAATAGCTTTGCGCACGCGCTTATCTTTAGTACGTTCGCCTTTCATATTCATAGCTAGAACAAATTTATCTGTGCCATTACCTGCACTGACATCGTAACGCTTGGAATCATCTTTAAAAGGCTTAGCAAGTTGACCAGAAATAGGAGCTAATGCTTGCACAGAACCGGAAGAAAGTGCGTCAACCGCTGCGTTATCGTCAACAAAATAACGAACTACTATCTTATTGGTTTTCGCACGATGAATGCCTTTATAACGCGGATTTGCTTTTAAAACAACGCGATCATTTGGCACAAATTTGTCAATTAAATACGGTCCAGAACCGACTGCTTGAGTTTTTGCATCATACTTTGCGTTTTTATCAAAAACTAAACCTGAACGACTGCAAAGTGCCCACAAAAGCTTAGCATTTGGCTCTTTAAGCGTAATCTCAAATGTGTAATCATCTTTTGCTTTAGCAGACTCAACTTTTCCAACCATGTTAGAGCCGCGATATTTTTTAGCAATAAGCTCGTTAAATGACCATTCTGCATCATGCGCAGTAAGCTTATTGCCATTAGAAAATACAGCACCCTTACGCATGTGGAACGTGTAGCGCAAACCATCTTTACTTATTTCCCAGCTTTGAGCTAACGAAGGAACTACCTGATTAGTAGCATTGCGAGCAACTAAGCCTTCATACACATTACCAATAAGCAACTGGTCAAGCGCTGAACCTGATTGGTTACGGATATCAAGATTCGTAGGAGCTAGCTTTAGACCTATAGATACAGTTTTGTTCGAAATTTCCGACGCTGAATTTGATTTATTTGGTTTATTAGATGTAGTAAGAGTTGCAAAAATTGCACTAAACACTACTATAAAAACAATAGCTAAGCTAAATAGCCACATCTTGCCCATTTTGCGTTTTGAGCCGGAAGAAGCATATTTTTCAGCTTCATTCAACGAAGAGTCAGTGCTCGCAGCGAAAGAAGTGCTTTTGTTAGCTTCATTATTAGTTTTACCGGAGAATTTTTCAGTCGCGCCGTTTTCTTCGTGCACGCTTTCCTCAGGTTTGCTGTTAGCCATACCATAAACCTTTCTTAATGGCATATAAACATTATTTATTTGTTATTATTTATTTTTTATTTATTCTTTATTTATTTTTGTCTTATAGCTCGCCGCTTTATTGGAAATGCATATTTGCAAACATAACTATTTGCATACCACATAAACCCAAATACAAGTCGACGGCATTACTAATCGTAGTCGATTGACAAGCCAGGCTCACCTATGGCGCGTCCAAAAAATCAAATCATATTTTGTATATTTTTGTAATATTTTTATACAAATACATATGAGATATATCCTACGAATGTGGTTAAATTCCAACAGAACGTAAACTTGCAAACGTACGCAATAATCGGCATAAGATTAAAACGTAGAAGCGCGCAAATTCACGAAATATTAAGATGCATACACGTATCTAATATGTTAAAAGCTCATATGTTAAAGCTAAAGCGAGGAATGATGGCTGAGAACTTGAATACTACGGTAACTGTGAACGAATCCTCGGATCCGCAAAACAAAAGCGGCGAAGACCGTACAGCATTGAACCGTCAATTGGCGCAAATGCTTAAAGGCGGCGTGATTATGGATGTCACCACCCCAGAGCAGGCGCGAATTGCTGAGGATTCTGGCGCGTGCGCAGTTATGGCTTTGGAGCGTATTCCTGCTGATATTCGCGCAGCCGGCGGCGTTTCTCGTATGAGCGACCCAGCAATGATTCACGGCATTCAAGAGGCTGTGTCTATTCCTGTTATGGCAAAATGCCGTATCGGTCACTTTGTTGAAGCGCAAGTGCTTGAGGCTATTGAAATCGATTACATCGACGAAAGCGAAGTGCTCTCCCCAGCCGACGACGTGTATCACATCAATAAGCGCGATTTTGCTGTGCCTTTCGTTTGCGGCGCTAAGGATTTGGGCGAAGCTTTGCGCAGAATCAACGAAGGTGCTTCCATGATTCGCACTAAGGGCGAACCTGGAACTGGTGATGTGATTCAGGCTGTACGTCACATGCGCATGATGAATTCCGCAATTCGTAAGCTTACAAGCATGCGCGAGGATGAGCTTTTTGAAGAAGCTAAGAATTTGCGCGTGCCTTTCGAACTCGTAAAGTACGTTGCACAAAACGGCAAGCTTCCTGTTGTTAACTTCGCAGCCGGCGGTGTTGCTACCCCAGCTGATGCTGCTTTAATGATGCAGCTTGGCGCTGAAGGCGTGTTCGTTGGCTCCGGCATCTTTAAGTCTGGAGACCCAGCAAAGCGCGCTGCAGCAATCGTTAAGGCTGTTACTAATTACAAGGACGCCAAGATGATTGCTAAGCTTTCCGAGAACTTGGGTGAAGCTATGGTTGGTATTAACGAGCAGGAAATCAAGCTTTTGATGGCTGAGCGAGGCGAGTGATTTTGTCAAACTCACCTACCAATACTGATAACTACGCTCATACTGTAGCAGTTTTAGCTGTTCAAGGTGCTTTTCTTGAACATCGCTTAATGCTTGAAAAATTAGGTGCGCGCGTTATTGAGCTTCGTCAAGCGCGCGACTTGGAGCAGTCTTTTGACCGCTTAGTACTTCCTGGCGGCGAAAGCACTGTGCAAGCTAAGCTTCTTCGTGAGCAAAATATGCTCGAACCTTTGCGCGAGCGGATAGCAGGCGGAATGCCTGTTCTTGGCACTTGCGCAGGTTTGATTTTGCTTGCGAAGAACGTGGAAGGTGACGAAGTAAACGGTTTTGGCACTTTAGACGTAACAGTTAAACGCAATGCTTACGGACGTCAGCTCGGAAGCTTCCATTGCGAGGCTGAGTTTGGCGAGATAGGCAATGTGCCGATGACGTTTATTCGAGCTCCTTACATTGCAGAAGTAGGCTCTAACGCCAAAGCTCTTGCAACTGTTGACGGTCACATTGTTGCCGCGCGCCAAGGTAACCAAATCGGCACATCCTTCCACCCGGAGCTTGACGACGATACGCGAATCCACCAGCTTTTCCTGGATTTGTAATCTAATCCGTAAGCAATCCGTAACTCCGGCAAATGTGGTCAAAAACAGGCAAAACGACAACATTTGCCGGAAATTCTCCCGCAAATGTTCCTGAAGCTTTGCAGTTGTGCTTCTGCGAACGGCGAGTATTTGCTGCTTAGAGAACTTTAGCATTAATGCTCTGCTGACGTTGAGTCTTTATTGCCTAGAGAACACTAACATCCGTGCTGCTGCACACATCACGTCAGGCACTCCTACCACACCAAAAACAACGGTGGGTGAATTTACGAGTGTGAGATAGGAATTGCTTGGTCGAGCAATATAAAAGCGGAACGATAGTAATATCTTTTTGACAAATAACTACTTCTGCAGAAAAAGTAAGTAAAAAACTAAACTTAACTATGCAACCTATAAGTTCAAGTAAGGTATAAGAGCGGAGCGCTGTCCTCACAGCTAATTGCCGTTCGGCTGAGCTTGCGTTGAAAGCACACTGTGCTTTCAACTTGAGCAAGCTCACACTCCGAGTTGCTTTCGCGCGCGCAATGCTGCGCTCAAGCATGTCGTCGCGCTAGTAATTCCTATATCACACAGACACGCAAGAAACCCGCCAGCCAAACACGCACCAAAGTCGCACTACCGCACTACCGCACTACCGCAGGTTGCGCTGATAAATCGAAGCCATACCTTTGAAAATAAGATCCGGATCGTAATAGTCAATCGATTGCACGTCATTTTCAAAAAGCCTACCCAAGCCACCAGTAGCAACTACCTTAAATGGCTCGTCTATTTCAGCTTTAAACTGTGCAATTGTGCGCTCAATTCCACCCAAGAAGCTGTAATATAATCCAGCTTGCATTGCGAGTTTAGTAGATTTTGCAAGAACAGACTGCGGTCTAGCTATTTCCACTTCCGGAAGCTGAGCCGTGTTATCCCAAAGTGCAGCAGCGGCAGTACGAATTCCTGTGCAAATAAGTCCGCAAGTAATCGCACCACTTTTATCTACATAGTTGTAAGTTGTTGCTGTACCAAAATCAATAACTAATACAGATCCTCCATACTCACTAAACGCGCCAACGCAATCAGCTAAACAATCCGCTCCAAGAGTTCTTGGTTCATCAATGCGAATATTCATGCCGGTTTTAACACCAGGACCTACAATCATAGGATCGATATGAAGAAATTTGATAATACCAGCACGGAATGAATGCATAACTTTCGGCACAACAGAAGCAACGATAACATCTTCAACATCGCTTATTTTAAATCCGCTTAAATGCAAAAATTGCGCAATCATAATGCCATACTCGTCTGAAGTATGATTAGACTTTGTTGTCATACGATAAGTGCCAACAATTCGGTTATTTTCCAAAAAACCCAGCACAATATTCGTATTACCAATGTCTACTGCTAATAACATGTGTGCCTACTTTCTATATTAGCATTTAGCGGATTTAAGTTAATTTGCAATCACGTGCGCACGTATTGTATGTGTATTTATACTATCCTATTGTATTTATACTACTTTTGCTAATAATCTTACTTTTACGCAAAATTAAGCTGCTTTTACGAAATCACTTAATTTAATAAGTTACGTTTAATAAGTTACGTTTAATAAGTTACGAAATTATCTAACTACAAATCCTTGATTGTAACCATATTCTTGAAGATCTTTTTCCCACAATAAAAGACCATCTTTTAAAGAAATGCGCTTACCAGGATCATCTGGAAGCCACAATTTACTTCCATCATCTCGAGTAACACCAGCATCAATCATAGCTTGCACGTTTAATCTAGCTAAAGATTTAACACTCCAGCCATATGCTTGACCCATAGTTGCTCTAAAATCACTTCGCGAATAAACCTCAAAAGGCAAATACCTGTATCCCGTATCTACGCGATTAGCGGCATCTGCGAATACACGATTAAACTTCTGTCCGCCAAAATAAGGTATATCAATGCCTCGTGAATCGCGAATAGTAGTTCTATCTAAAAATGACTTATCTCTAAGCGTAACAACATCTGCAGGAAACGCTCCACCATTGACACGAGTACGAATTCCATGCATATCGTGACATACAAAATTCACAAATCGCATTGCTGCTTCAGGCTTACGGCTCGATTTAAGCACAGATAACGAAGAGCCACCCATTTCTGCATTACGCTTTTCGCCGTGCATAGTTGGCACATTCGTAACTTTCCACAATCCTGCAGTTCCAGGCACATTTTCCAAAAGCAAAGACGGCATCCAAGCTCCTGAGAAGACAGAAGCAATCTTGCCAGCTCCAACACCGTTCTTCCAGCGTTGACTCCAAGTTGTAGTTCTAATGTCAATCAAGCCTTCATCAATCATTGATTGCCAGAACTTTGTAAACTCTTCAGTACCCTTATCTTTACTCAATCTAACAGTAACTGTTTTCCCATCATGAGAAGTCATAAACGGGTGTCCGCCTGCAAGCCAAATCATAGCGTTATAAAAACTCGCGTCACCTGAGTCTGACGCAATATACACACCGATATCTTTAAGCTTACGAGCAGCCTGACGGTAATCTTCCCAAGTGTGTATTTTTGTGGCATCTACACCAGCCTGCTTAAACACGTCATCATTATAAAACCAAGCCATTGGGCCAGAATCCATTGGCAAACCGTAAATGCGTCCACCAAGTTGCACAGAAGACCATGTTCCAGGAGTATAGAAAGTGCGAGTATTTTTCACACGATCAGTAATATCTAAAAGCTGTCCGCTTACAGCATATTGCGGAAGAGCAAAATATTCTAATTGAACAATATCCGGCATACCGTAGCCATCTTGAATAGCGCTATTAAGATTGCTATATCCGCTAGTATCTTTTACAGTTACGTGAACATCCGGATTATGTAGTTCAAATTCTTCAGCAAGTCGCTTCATGCTTGGTTCCCAAGACCAAACACTAATTTGAGTTCTAGAATCTTTAGTTCCGCATCCGCAAGAAAACAGCAAAGAAAAAACACAAAGTAGCGACAGAAGCAAGCGCGAAAAATGATTGCGCTGTTGCAAAATTCTTGCAAATGCAGACATAAGATTTGCCATCCGTTACTTTGTGTTACTCAACGTTGTTATGCGCTTACTCAACAGTTACAGACTTTGCAAGATTACGAGGCTTATCAACATCATAACCTTTTAACTTTGCCATATCCATTGCAAATAATTGCAATGCAACTACATCTACAAGAGGACTTAGCAAAGTCGCGCATGCAGGACGCCAGAACACAATATCTGCATAGCGAGAAGCATCTGGATCACCCTCTTCTGCAACAGCTATAGTGAAAGCTCCGCGCGCTTTAACTTCTTCAATTCCAGAAATAACTTTCGCATGAAGCACATCACGACCGCGAGAAGATGGCACAATAACAACTACCGGCTCACCTTCATCTACAAGCGCAATAGGACCATGCTTAAGCTCACCTGCAGCAAAACCTTCAGTAAACGTATACGCAATTTCCTTAAGCTTCAACGCACCTTCTAGCGCAACAGGATAGCCAACATGTCGACCTAAGAAAAGGAAAGATTTAGCTTCTAGAGTATGCTCAGCTGCTTTCATAATTGATTCAGATTGCGTATCAAGTACGTGCTGAATTTTATCCGGCATCTCTTTTAATTGCGCAACTATTTGCTGAATTTCATCACGATACATAGTGCCTTTTACTTGCGCCAAAAACAGGCCAAGCATATAGGCTGCAACTATTTGCGCAACAAAAGCTTTAGTAGACGCAACTGCTATTTCGGGACCTGCATGCGTGTAAAGAACTGCATCAGATTCGCGCGGAATGCTAGAACCTTGAGTATTGCAAATCGCGAGAACACGACTACCTTGCTCACGAGCATGACGCAAAGCCATAAGCGTGTCCATTGTTTCACCAGATTGCGAAATAGCAACAACTAATGTGCGATGAGTCAAAATAGGATCGCGATATCTAAACTCATGAGCTAATTCAACTTCTACAGGCACACGAACCCAATGCTCAATAGCATATTTTGCAACTAATCCGGCATAACTTGCAGTTCCGCAAGCAACAACAATAATTTTATCTATTGAACGCAAAACATCTTGACTAATATGCACCTCATCTAGCACAATATTTCCTTGCGCGTCAAAGCGACCGCGCAAAGTGTCAGCAACAGCATGTGGATCCTCATGAATTTCCTTATCCATAAAGGAATCCCAACCGCCTTTTTCTACTGCAGAAGCATCCCAATCAACCGTAAAACAAGTAGGATTTTCAACAATATTATTGTCAAAATCAGTTAGAAGCAAAGATGCTTTGCCACTGCCATCTACATCTCCAATGCACACAGCTTGATCTTGACCAACTTCCAAGACTCGATCCGTATAAGCAACAAAAGCTGCAACGTCAGAGCCAAGGAAATACTCACCGTCTCCAAGACCTACAACCAAAGGCGAATCGTGACGAACAGCAGCCACAATACCTGGCTGACGAACGTCAACAGCAAGTAATGTGAAAGCTCCCTTTAACATTTTTGCAGTACGACGAAGAGCTGTGAATAAATCCGGCTTACCAGTTTCGTCTACAATATCATTCGCAATTTTGCCAAGTAATTTTGCAGCAACTTCAGTATCTGTTTGAGAAGAAAATTCGTATCCTTCTTCGTGAAGCTGTTCTTTTAATACAACAGCATTTTCAATAATGCCGTTATGAATAAGCGCAATTTTGCCATCTGCACTAGTATGAGGATGCGCATTAGTGTCACAAGGAGCACCATTAGTAGCCCAACGAGTATGACCAATAGCTGCACTCGCTTCAGGCATAGGATTTGCATCAATATCGTTGCGAAGAACAGATAAACGACCAGCTTTCTTTCGCACAGTCGCACATTTCATCCCAGGAGCAACTAAAGCTACACCCGAAGAGTCATATCCGCGATATTCTAGACGCTCTAACCCACCTAAACAAACTTCTAAAGGTTTTGCACAAACTTTTCCAAAACCTGCGTATCCTACAATGCCACACATAATCTTCTATTGTACGTTATGCGAGCGAGCGCACGCCAGAGAAGCACACAAAAACTACGCAAAACTACATAAATAAGATACGTTTCTTACGTAAATTACAATACGTGATTTAGGAAATCTTTAAAACGATCAGTTTGCGGATTAGTAATAATATCTGCGCTACCCTGCTCAACTATGACACCGCCATCCATAAACACAACCTGATCTGCAACCTCACGCGCAAAGCCAATTTCGTGAGTTACTACAATCATAGTCATGCCATCTTTAGCAAGATTTCGCATAACGGTTAACACTTCACCTACAAGCTCTGGATCTAGCGCAGATGTTGGCTCGTCAAATAGCATAATTTCCGGTTTCATAGCAAGAGCGCGAGCAATTGCAACGCGCTGCTGCTGACCGCCTGAAAGCTCTGCAGGATAATGGTTCATACGCTCATCCATGCCGACTCGCTTTAGCTCTTCAATAGCTAAATCGCGCGCTTCTTGAGCTTTCATATGCATAACATGAACAGGAGCTTCCATAACGTTTTCTAAAGCCGTCATATGAGGGAATAAATTAAAACGCTGGAATACCATGCCAAGCTTTGCACGCTGTTGAGCAATTTCTTTGTCGTTAAGAGCCTGCAGGCACTTCTCACCTTTATACGTTACTTGCTTTACGCCGATGCGCTCGCCATAAATACTTATACTTCCTGCAGTCAAAGTTTCTAGTTGATTAATTAAACGCAATAACGTCGATTTTCCAGAACCGGACGGACCCAAAATAACTGTTACGCTACCTGGGTTCACTGTCATGTTAATACCGTTAAGTACATGCAATTGACCGAAAGATTTTTGCACATCGTTAATAGCAACCGCAGGAAGATTAGATTTTGCTTCTACCATTTATTCACATCCAATTTGTTTGTTTCATGCAAAATTTAAAGTTTACAAAGAAAAATATTTAAAAATTTAAGCTATTATGCACTTATTTAAGCATTAAATCCGAGCATAGCAGCATCATTTCGTCCTTTAACATTTTTCCGTTTAGCATCTAATGATTGATCGCCGCGCTGATCAGAATCAGTATTAAGTTGAGCATGTTTTACAATATCTCTTGCTTCAAAGCCTTTAGCAAAATGCTTCTCGAGCATGTATTGCAAAACCATCAAAATGGAAGTGATAATCAAATACCAAATACTCGCAACAAGAAGAAGCGGAATTGGTTTATAGATACGGTTAGCAATAGCGTTTGTAGCAAATTGCAATTCAAGAGTAAACGGAACTGCAAGAACTAACGAAGTCGTTTTCAGCATACCAATTGTTTCGTTACCAAGTGGAGGAACAATAATACGCATTGCTTGAGGAAGAATTATACGCCTCATAGTTAAAGCTCTACCCATTCCAAGAGCCTTAGCAGCTTCAACTTGTCCGCTATCTACGGCTTCCAATCCTGCGCGAACAATTTCCGACAAATAAGCGGATTCATTCAAAGACAAACCAACTACAGCAGCAGTAAGAGAAGTCATAATTACATTAGAATCGATAGACCAAAATTCTACAGAAGTAAAAGGAATACCAATACTAATTTTCGGCACAAGAACTGCAAACATGCCCCAAAATACAAGCTGAGTATAAACAGGAGTACCACGGAAAAACCAAATAAAGAACCAACTTACGCCACGAAGCACAGGATTAATTGACTTACGCATCATCGCTAAGCCTACAGCAAGAACGATTGAAATTACCATAGCAATTAGCGTAAGAAGCAACGTCCAGCCAATACCAGAAAGCACGTTATCGCTTATTAGATATATTCCAACTACTTCCCATTCAAAACGAGGGTTGGTAATAATACTGTAAAGAAGCGAACATGCTATTACAGCTACAATTACTCCAGCAACAATAGGTCCCGGCTTTTTTACTGGCAAAATACGTTCAGAGTTATCTACTCCGGACTTGCTCTTAGAAGAGTTACCAATTAAAGAATTCAAAATATGCTCCAATAAGTACGTTTATACAAAACAGCAAAGTAACGAAACAATCTGAGTCGAGAATTAAATCACGACTCAGATTAACGATATCATTTTAAATAATTATTTGATTATTTGGTAGCTAAAGTTTTATCGCTAAAGTTTTATAGTTTTGGATTAACTACAGACTTTTCAATAGCAACATCTTCAACGCCCCACTTCTTCAAGATATCCTTGTAGACGCCGGACTTCATAAGCTTATCAATGCCAGCTTTTACAGCCTTCAGCATCGCTGTATCACCCTTTTTAACAGCCGCTCCCATTGGCTCAGAATCCTTGCTGTTTTCCAAAATTTCAAGCTTTCCAGGATTCTTAATTGAAGCGTAACCTGCAACAGGAGTATCTGCATACATAACGTCAGCGCGACCGGAAATAAGTGCGGTAGTTGCGTCAGTTTGATCCTTGAAGCTCATGATTTCAAGAGGCTTATCTCCTTTAGCTGCGCACTCTTTCTTTGCTTCTTCCATAATAGGTTCGCCAACAGTACCAGTTTCCAAAGTTACTTTCTTGCCACAAAGGTTCTTTGGATCTACCTTAGTAGGATTTCCCTTGCGCACTTCAAAAGACAAACCTGCGTTTGCGTAAGTAATAAAGTCTACAGACTTCATACGTTCAGCATTTACTGTAAAACCAGAAATACCGACATTATATTTGCTTCCTATTGCTGGAATAATTGAGTCGAACTGAGCATGCATAATTTTTGCTTTTAAGCCCATGACTTTTGCAAGAGCCTTCGAAAAATCAATTTCGTAACCTACAGGAGTTTTACCGTCTGCAGCAAAGAATTCTGCAGGAGCATAACTTACGTTTACACCAACAGTTAGCTCTCCTGTTTTCGCAACTTCTGCTGGAACTAATGCTGCAACAGCATCATCTTTTTGCACATGACTTACATCATAGCTACGAGCAACATCAGGGTCTGCTTTTTTAGAATCAGCAGGTCCACATGCAGCAATACTGCCAATCATTACTAAAGATGCAACAATAGCAACAGGTTTCATAGATTTAAACATGGTTCTTCTCCTCATTTATTTACTAAGAATTTATAATTTGCATTGATGTGTATAACTATACACGATAACACTACAAATTCAACAGCCTTTTATGCGATTATTGAATATACGAAGATACTCATACAGTGCATCTGCGCAATAATTATGCTTTTTATAAACAAAAACTGTATATTATTCGCAATAATGTATAATATGTGCGTGTCGCGTTGAGATGATTATTGAGCGCGCAACTTACTTGCGACCAAAACTACTCACGGCTGAGCAGTTTCGGCCGGAATCTAGCTGGAAAACGACATAAACTACTCACAGCTGAGCAGTTTCGGCCGGAATCTAGCTGGAAAGCGACATAAACTACTCACGAGAACGCAAATTACGGTAACGCATTTCACGCAAAGCTTCTCGCTTATCTTGCTCCTCACGCAAAGCCTGACGCTTATCAAATTCCTTTTTACCGCGCGCTAAAGCAATTTCTACCTTTACGTAACTTCCCTTAAAATACAAACGCAAAGGCACAACAGTGTAGCCTTTCGCTTCGGTTTGCCTAGAAAGCTTAGAAATCTCAGCAGCATGAAGCAGAAGCTTACGCTTGCGCTTAGGAGCATGATTATTCCACGTACCGTTTAAATATTCAGGAATATTTGCTCCCTCAAGCCACATTTCACCGCGACGATCAATATTCACAAATGATTCAGCTAAAGAAGCACGCCCTTCGCGAAGTGACTTAACTTCAGTACCAGTAAGAGCAAGACCTGCTTCATAACAATCTTCAATCACATAATCATGATGCGCTTTACGGTTTTGTGCCACAGTAACAGTGCCATCTTGCGCAGGCTTATTTGCCATAATTCCCCTCCAGTACACATCACGCACAAAAGAAACTTGCCATAAGATACTACTATCTTATGGCAAGAACAATAAGTCGTAAACTTACAACGCATTCAATTTCAACAAATTGAAAACTATGAAGTGCTTATATTTAATAATGCACGTACTCGTAATCACCTGGATTATAAATAGTTTCATAAGCAGGGAATGTTGCAAAACCAGTTCCACCTTCAGAAATAAGAACTGATCCGTCAGCATTTACACGTTCCACAACCGCAACATGTCCATATTGCCAATCAGCATTCCAGTTGCCAACGCGTTGACCGCGAGCAAACACCATAACAGCACCAACATGTGGAGTTCTATTAACTAAATATCCAAGCCTACGACCAGTATTCGCCCACTCAGCACCGTTACCCATGTAGGAGCCAACAGGCAGACCAAGTTGCGAACGACGCAAATAAGCCCATAACGTGCATTGACGTGCAGGATAAGCAGAACCGCCAACAGTGTTTCCAGTATCATGACCGTAGCAGGACTTAGAACCCTCTGCGCAGTTTCCAGGAACAGTATAATTCATACCATTAGCAGCACCATTAGAAAGTTGCATTGGAGGAAGGTAAATATTCCTTCCAGAGCTTCCATTTAATTGCTGACGATTACCGGCATTCGGATCAGCTTTAGCAAATGACTTATTAGCAAGAGCACGAGCTTGAGCATCAATAGCAGATTTCATTGCTATAATTTCTGCAGCTTCACGAGCAGACTGAGAAGTCAAACTACTCTTTTGACTTTCTAGCTGCTTGCGAATCTCTTCACCATGATCTCGCAAACTTTGCAAAGACTTTTTGCGATCATTAGCAGCTTTCGCAGCAATTTGAGCACTTTGCGCTTGAGCGTCCGCCTGCTGCTTTAACTTGGCGATTTCTGCTTCAATAGCAGCCAAACGCTGACGACGATTCATAGAAGTATTCAACTTAATAGCAGCATCATTCGCAGCATTTGCTTCACTTCTAGCAACAGCAGCTTCGGATTGCAACTTTCCAACAAACTGTTCTGTAGTAGTTGATTTAGTCACAATATTCATAACATTAGATGCTTGAGAACCATGGAAACTCTTACGAGCAAGCTGCGCTACAGCAGCCTTAGCATCATCAAAATCTTCACCAGTTTTTTTAATTTTCTCTTCCAAATCACGCTTATCTTTTTGCGCAGATTCTAGACGCTGCTGCGTTGATTCTACAAGACTGCGTGCCTGAGAAGCTTGCTCTTCTGCTTGTTGAGCAGCTCGTATTTGATTTGGAATTTTATGCTCATTTAAATCATTTAATTCAATGATTTTATTTGCAAGTTGTTTATTTACACCAGTAAGTTGGCGCTTCAGGTTCTCGTTTCGTTGTATTTTGCGCCTATATTCCTTCATATTGACAGCACTTGCAGTAGACGCATTAAATAATGTACCAGCAACACCAGCAAACATCATTGAAATAGCAACTATTAAACTCACTACAGTATTAGTGCGTCGAATTACATACATGCTATGTCGATCTTCGCTCATATCACTTCCCTTTCAACATCACTATTGCGAATTATACCGTAATACAAGAAATCATGCGAGTTTCTACTTAAAATCTTTTAAAATATTACTTTCACAATGCTGATACGAAAATAACGCAAATAATTACGCATCTATTATTTTGCATCTTAAGCTTTTAAGTATCTCCTCAAAGCAATAGCAGAAGCAACTATAGATAGCACTACTGCACCAGCTACAAGTACTGGAACGCATAGCCACACAGTTGTTTGAGTAACAAATGGCATCCAACGCACATTCTGCGCAAGCCAATCAGTTACAAAAACTTTAACTACTAAACTTAGCGCAGCACCAGCAAGTAAAGAACCTACAAACGATGCAAACGCTCCTTCAAGAATAAACGGCATGCGAATAGTCCAGTTAGAGGCACCAACTAAGCGCATAATTTCAGTTTCTTGACGTCGGCTAGCAGCAGACATTCGAATCGTAGTGCCAGTAAGCATAATAGCTACAACAACCATAACTGCTGCAAGGACAATTGTCACAACAGTAGCGCGATTAAGCACACTGAAAACAGGATCAAAAATCTGACGCTGATCAACAACTTCTTCCACACCGTCGCGTCCAGAAAGAACTTCTGAAACAACCTGATATTTCATAGGATTAGTAAGCTTCAATCGCAGCGAATCTTGCATATCTGCCGCAGTTAAAGTACGTCCTTGATACATTCCGTTAGGATATTGCTTTAAGAATGTGTTCTTATAAAATTCATTGCGGCTAACATAAGTAATATTTGAAACATCATCACCTAATTCTTGGTGAATAATATGCTCCAATTTTACAATTTCGGCATTAGTAGGAGCTTTTCCAGAAGCACAAGAAGGAGATTGGCTAGTTCCATCCGGGCACAGCCAAGCAACCACCTCTACTTTGTCATACCAGTCACCTTTTGCCTTGGTAATTTGCGCTTGCATAAGCACTGAAACACCAATAAAAAGGAAAGAAATGAACGTTACAAGCATAACCGAAAGAATCATCGAAACATTACGACGCAAACTAATGCATGTTTCGGAAAAAATAAATCTTAAACGCATTACTCTGCTCCTTCAGTTTTATTAGTGTCATTATTGCTATCGTCAACACTAATGTTCTTATTATTAGTATTTGCAGCCGCAACAGGTGGCTTAGGCGGAGCTGGAGGCATAGGAGGAAGCTGAGATTTACGCTCAAATCGCTCAGATTCAGCATCGGATTGTGACTTACTTTCTGCTTCGGATTGCGACTCATCACTGGTTTCAGATTGTGATTCTTCGCTCACTTCAGAGTCTTCAGCAGTTTCGTGAGTTTCGTGAGATTCTGCAGTTTCGTGAGATTCATTAGTTTCTGCAGTTTCATTATTATCAGCAGTCTCAGCAGTCTCAGCAGTATTAGCAGTTTCTGCAGTTTCAGAATTTCCGGCAGCTTCAGAGGATTCTTTATTATCTTCCGAAATCTCAACTTCTAAATCATCTTCTTCAACATCTTCATTATCGTTTGAAGAAATCAATCCGCGTCCCCAAGTCATTGTTGTTTCCAAAGACTGGAACACTTCGCCGTAACGACCGGTTCTGCCAGAATGAACAGACTGAGCAAGGCGCGCAATTCCTTCATTTTCTGAAGTGTCACTCTTCAACGATTGCGTTACCATGTCAACAACTTCACGCGCTTGAGCCGCACGTTGAGCTTTTTTAGAAAGCCTCTTATGGCGTTCAGTATGCTCAGATTGAGCAATTGATTTTTGAGCATCGCGATCTGATTGATCTTGAGAATTTTCAACAGTTTGTTGCGCTTTAGAATTATGCTCAACTTCACTATCTGGGAAATACAATGCAGAATCATATGATCCTTCACGCTCATCACGCACAATTTTTCCAGCATGAAGTTCCACAACTCGCTTACGCATTGAGTTCACAATTTCCTCATTATGCGTAGCCATAACAATCGTTGTGCCAGTTCGGTTAATAGCATCCAAAACTTCCATAATTCCAAGAGAAGTAGTCGGATCCAAATTACCAGTAGGCTCATCTGCAAGAATAATTTGAGGGTGATTTACGTATGCGCGAGCAATTGCAACTCGCTGCGCTTCACCACCAGAAAGCTCGTGTGGGTAATTATTTTCTTTACCAGTCAAACCAACAGTTTCAAGAACACGAGGCACAAGCGAGCGAATCGTAGAACGACTCGTGCCAATCACTTCCAAAGCAAAAGCAACATTTTGATAAACTGTTTTATTATTAAGCAGCTTATAATCCTGAAAAATAAAGCCAAGAGATCTACGATACTGCGGCACCTGCCGGTTAGAAAGTCTGCGCAAATCGTTACCAGCTACGTGAATTTCCCCACCATTTGCTTCTTCTTCGCGAAGCAACAAACTAAGCAATGTAGTTTTGCCAGAGCCGGAAGCGCCAACAAGAAACACAAAATCTCCGCGATCTACATGCAAAGACACATCGTCTAATGCAGGACGTGTACCTCGAGGATATATTTTTGACACATGATCTAATGAAATCAGCGACATTGTTTCAATTCCTTCCGAAGATTATGTGTAATTGTTGGTTTTTAGTTCTAGATTTAGCTTTATCTTTAGTTTTATTTAAGATTCTGCTTCAGCTTCTTTTTGAGCTGCAACTCGCTGCTCGTGACGCCAACGAATGCCAGCTTCAATAAAACCGTCAATATCGCCGTCAAAAACAGCTTGAGTTTGTGAAGTTTCGTAACCAGTGCGCAAATCCTTCACCATCTGATAAGGGTGAAGCACGTAAGAGCGCATTTGATCTCCCCAACTTGCCTTAATATCTCCAGCAAGTTCCTTCTTTTTTGCAGCTTCCTCAGCATGCTTAAGCACAAGCAAACGCGATTGCAAAACTGCCATTGCAGCAGCGCGGTTCTGAATCTGGCTTCGTTCATCTTGCATAGAAACAACCAAGCCGGTTGGCAAATGCGTAATACGAACAGCAGAATACGTAGTGTTTACGCCCTGGCCGCCAGGTCCTGAAGCTTGGAAAGTATCCACGCGAATGTCAGAATCCGGAATATCAATATGATCCGTAGCTTCAACAAGAGGAATTACTTCAACAGCACTAAAGCCAGTTTGGCGACGACCTTGATTGTCGAATGGCGAAATACGAACCATTCTGTGAGTGCCGCCTTCTACAGAAAGACGACCATACGCATAAGGGGCATCAACTTGGAAAGTAGCGGATTTAATACCAGCTTCTTCTGCATAAGACGTATCCATCATCTTAGTTTTATAGCCATTTCGCTCAGCCCAACGCAAGTACATACGAAGCAACATTTGAGCAAAATCAGCAGCATCAACGCCACCCGCACCAGAGCGAATCGTAACGACTGCAGAACGAGCGTCATACTCGCCGTCAAGAAGAGTCTGAACTTCCATATCGTCCAACTCGTGAGCAATATTTCCAAGCTCTTCTTGAGCCTCATTCATTGAATCAGCATCGCCTTCTTCTTCACCAAGCTCAATTAAAGTCTTAGTATCTTCAATGCGTTGCTCAACAGCTTGCAAACGCTTCAATTGAGACTGAGCTGCAGAAAGCTTACTAGTGACTTGCTGAGCATGCTCAGAATCGTCCCAAAGTCCAGGCTCTGCAGCCTGCTTTTCTAAATCAGCAATCGTAGCCTTCAACGAATCGACATCTAGTGCTTTAGAAATCGAAGAATACTTTGCTTCAACATCATTTAGTGCTTGGGAAAAATCAAATTCCGCCATTTATTTAAAGTACCTCTTTACATACCTGTTTTACGCAATTACTACTCGCAAAATACTTACAAAATCAACTATTTATAAGTTTAGCGCACGGTCAAAATCTCAGGACCGTTTT
Organism: Gardnerella phocaeensis; assembly: GCF_048545075.1. Classification (NCBI taxonomy): domain Bacteria; kingdom Bacillati; phylum Actinomycetota; class Actinomycetes; order Bifidobacteriales; family Bifidobacteriaceae; genus Gardnerella; species Gardnerella phocaeensis. The sequence goes on from NZ_JBKQXS010000002.1 coordinate 178,395, forward strand.
CCGTAATTGCAATCGTATGTTCAGTGTGTGCACCACGAGAACCATCAGCAGAACGAAGAGTCCAACCATCCTTAGGATCCTGATAAATTTCGTCAGTAGTCTTTAAGAACCATGGCTCAATTGCAATCACAAGACCTGGGCGAAGCTTGTAGCCATGGTGAGCAGTGCCATCGTTAGGAACGTGCGGATCTCCGTGCATAATATGACCGACTCCGTGACCACCAAACTCAAGGTTTACGCTGTAACCATACTCGTGAGCAACGCAGCCAATAGCAGCAGAAATATCGCCAAGACGGTTGCCAGGCTGAGCCATATTGATACCAGCTTCCAACGCTTCCTCAGTGCACTTAATTAAGCGCAAATCCTCAGGATCAGCATGATTTCCAACCACGAAACTAATAGCGGAATCACCAACCCATCCGTCGACGTTAATTGCCAAATCAAGAGTCAACAAATCGCCGTCTTTAAGGTTGTAATCGTATGGAACTCCGTGAAGAACAGCATCGTTTACAGAAGTGCAAATATAGTGTGCAAAAGGTCCTGTACCAAAATCAGGAGCGTAATCAACATAGCAAGAAGACGCACCTTTGCGGCTCATAATTCGCTGACGAACGAAATAATCAATCTCAAGAAGATTCGTGCCAACTTTGGTCATTGCTTTCAAGTCTTTAAGAATACTACCGACGAAGCGACCTGCAGGCTTCATCGCTTCAATTTCAGATGGAGTTTTAAGTTCAATCATGCTTTAAGACTAACGCGCAGGCACGAAAATAGCGCAAAATATGGCGAAAATAACGAGAAAATATGGCGGAAATATTAACTAATAGTGTCGCTTAATACTTGTAAGCTAATCTCATGTCTAACAATAATGAAAATAATAGTAAAAATAAGGGATTGCAGAAGGAAATTTCTGCTGTAGATTTCGACCCTGCATCCTTCTCTTCGGTTACTCGACCACAAGACGATTTATTCCGTTATGTAAACGGTCCTTGGATTGACACTTACACTCTTCCAGAAGACAAACCGATGTATGGTGCTTTCCACAAGCTTGCAGAAGATGCAGAGACGCAAATTCGAGATATTTTAGAAAGCGAAGATTGCACAGCTAAAAAGTCACAAACTTTATACCGTAATTATTTGAATACTGCAGCTATCAAAAAAGCTGGAATTACGCCAATTAAGGGCGATTTAGACGCTGTGGATTCGGCTAGCAGCAAAGAAGATTTGGTTCGCACTATTGGCGCGCTTAACCCGTATGGCGGCCCAGATGCAATGTTTTCTTTTGGCGTTTACGGAGACCCTAAAGATCCTAAGACGAATATTATGCATATTGAACAATCGGGATTGGGCTTGCCAGACGAAGCATACTATCGCGAAGATAATTACGCTCCAATTCGCGCTGAATACGTAAAAATGGTAGCTTCTTTGTTGAGATTGGCTGGTTACGGAGATACCGCTACTACCCAAGCGCAAGCCGAACGTTTTTTGAATGTTGAAACTAAAATCGCGAAGCACCATTGGGATAACGTTGCAACTCGCGATTCTCAAAAAACTTATAATCCTTACGATTATGCTGATTTGGCAAAAAATCTTGAAGCTCTTAATCTCGACGCTTTCTTAGAAGCTGCTCAAAAAGCGTACGACAACTGCGAAGAAGAAGCACATCAGCCAATCAATCTTCGTGAAGCTTTTAGCAAAGTAGTAGTTCACGAACCAAGCTTTATAGAGGGATTGAATAAGATTTGGCAGGAAGCTGACTTAGAAGATTTAAAGCTTTGGGCACGCTTGCACGTGATTTTGTCTTGGGCAAGCTTATTGAGCGAAGATTTTGCAGAAGCTAAATTCGACTTCTACGGCAAAGTGCTTTCTGGAGCCACAAAACAGCGCGACCGCTGGAAGCGAGCAATTGGAGTTGTTGACAATGCTTGCGGTGAGGAAGTTGGGCGCGAATACGTGCGATTGCATTTCCCTGAGTCTTCTAAAGAGTATATGAAAGGCTTAGTTGACAATCTTATTAACGCTTACCGAGAGTCGATTTCTCACAGCAGCTGGCTTGGCGAGGAAACTAAGGCGAAGGCTTTGGAAAAGCTTAGCAAGTTTGAGCCAAATATTGGTTACACAAACCATTGGGTTGACTACTCTGCGCTAAATATTAAGGAAGATGCTGATTTAGTTGATAACATGCGCGAAGTTTACCGCTTTGGTTTTGGTAGAAATACTGCAAAAGCTGGAAATCCTGTGGATCGCGAAGAATGGCAGATGACTCCGCAAACTGTGAACGCTTACTACGATCCTCTGCTGAACGTAATCGTGTTCCCAGCTGCAATTTTGCAACCTCCATTCTTTAACCCGAGCGCTCCAGACGCAGCAAATTACGGCGCTATTGGTGCCGTGATCGGTCACGAAATCGGTCACGGTTTTGACGATCAAGGTTGCGAATACGACGGCGACGGCGTGCTTAACAATTGGTGGACTGAAGAAGACAAAGCTAACTTTGCTGAGCGCACTAAAAAGCTTATTGAGCAATACAACGCTTTTACACCAACGCAGCTGATTGTTAAATACTCTCACTTAAAGAACAAAGCTGAGCGCAATGCGATGCCTCACGTAAACGGTGCTTTAACAATCGGCGAAAATATTGGCGATTTAAGCGGCGTAACTATTGCGCTTAAAGCATACGCTTTCGCTTTACAAAAGAGTGAAGGACGTGAAATTGACGGAAGTGACGATGCTATTCACGAAACTTTGCTGAACGCTCCTGAAGTAGATGGTTTCACTGCTTTGCAACGATTCTTCTTAAGCTATGCACTTGTATGGCGTTCCAAGGCTCGTAATGAGATTGCGGAACAGCTGCTTCAAATCGACCCACACTCCCCAGCCGAATGCCGCACTAACGGCATTGCTAGAAACGTTGACTTGTTCTACGATGCGTTCAATGTTCAAGAAGGCGACGAGATGTGGCTCGACCCAAGCGAGCGCGTGCACATTTGGTAAAATGCCTCAAATTGAGCGTAGAAAACTGACAATAAAAAATAAAAAATAAAAAAGCCTGCAAGCGTTCTTTACTAACGTTTGCAGGCTTAATTTATATTGCTTTATAAGTTTTATTCTTCTACAGAGGAAGAAACTTCAGAAACAGCTTCTCCTGCTACAGCAGGAGCACTATCAACAGCAGAATCAGCAACAGCCTCATCAGCAGCATCAGCAACTTCTGCTACAGTATCAGCATCAGCATCAGCAACAGCCTCATCAGCAGAAGCAGCATCTACAGAAGCAGCTTTTGCACGCGCATTTTTGCGCGACTTATAAAGCAAAACAGAGAACACAGCTACAGCACAAAGAATAATTACAATTGCAATTACAGCAACCACCATTCCAGAAATACCAGTTTTTTCAGTATTTTTAGCGGAATCTTTACTATTTGCAACTTGAGAATTAACCTTATTGGCTAAATGCTTATCTTTTTCAAATACTTTCTTTTTGCTAGATTTATTATCCTTAAGTTTTTTCTTATCTTTCTCGTCTTTCTTATCCTTATCGTCTTTCTTGTCCTTATCGGATTTAGCTGTATTAGTATTATTCGCTACGGCAGCAGGACTACGATAAACTTGAGGACTTCCATAACCAATCTTGCCATCAGGATAGTCAATATCACCGTTATATTCCGACAAAGTTAAATCACCAACAATGCCGTATGGACCGCCTTGAGCTTCACCATAACCAAAAGAAATATTTCGTGGATTCAAAATTTGATACAAATGACCATTTTCCTCAGTAAAAGCACCACGAGCAGCTCGCAACGGTCCCTCTTCATTTTGAATCCATAAGCGCATAGAACCAGCAAGATCTGTACCCCAGCTTAAGTTTTCGCCCCAAGCTTTTCTACCATTAAAATCAGGCGCGCTTTTACCATCTGGAGCAAAATGACCAAATTTACCATGTTGAGCAGTCTCTTGCGCGCGACGATAGGCATCCTCTTCATTTGCGGAATCGTATTGAATATTATTCACATAAGCTTGTTTAGTTAAACCGCAACGACTCACATAATCTTGCAAAGGAATTCCTTCAAAGTAAATACTACGATCGTCGTATAAACGCGAACGTGCATTACGAATTGAAGCCAGCACATAGCGCACTACATCAACAGATCGAACCCAGCCAACACTACGTGCAACGTTTTTTTGTTTAATAATCGGGTTTTTAATAGACAGGTTTGACGTAGACGAATTAGATGCTTTTTGGCTTAATTCTAACGAATTTACGCCCATAAAATTCATTTTCATGTAGCTTTGCGCAGGCAAGCACACAAAGGATACTACAGCGAACAGGCTTATTAGCGAACATACAATGCGCTTCACTACAGTATTTTTAATTATTGCATTCTTCGAATTTATTGAATTATTCGATTTAAAACCAAATGATTTAAATAAGTTAGAGGAGCATGAATTTACATGCATAGCTAGATTGCGCACCAATCCCTGCTTATTATTTTTCATAGTAAACTCTTCTTCTGTTCATTCAATGCAACAAATATAGGTCAATAGTATCTCTTAATGAGGAATTATTGCGAAAATGCTTGCAATATTGCGGTCTTTAAATTGGTTTTATTGTCAATATTTTTAATAAATTGTGGTTAAAACATAGCTTTTAACCACAATAAAAGAATTTTCTAGAACAATTCTCGCAAAACATTCATAGTTGTTATTACTGCGGCATTTCCTCGTGGCTGCGAAGCTCAGGGGCAATAGTGGCTCTGATTTCGGGGCTGAAATGACTGCAGTCCAAATCGTGAAAGGATGATGAATATGGTACAACAACAGTCAACTGTGACTATTAACGGATTTGTAGGCGCAGAACCAATAAGTTTTGGACGTAACGAAAATTCTCCTGCTTGTTCTCTACGAATTGCAAGCACACAATCTTACTATCGAAATGATGAGCAGCAATGGCATGAGCGCCCAACTACATGGATGACTGTGAAGGCGTATCGCACTTTGGCTTCAAACGTTCTTAAAAGCGTACATAAAGGTGATGCAATTGTTGTTTCTGGAAATTTGAGTACTGAAAGTTGGACAAAAGACGGGAATGATTATAATCGCATAATTTTAGAAGCGGCTACTATTGGTCACGATTTAAATCGTGGAACTACTCAATTTACAAAGCGAAACGCTGATACTGCAAAAAACGGACAGACGAAAGAAAGTAATCAAGTACAGCATAACAATAAGGCACAAGAAAATAATTCTAATGAAAACATTTCAAATGACGAATTTGGGGGCGAAACTGATATTTAGGGAGGTAAAATCACAACTCGAGAAATCCCACAAACTCGCGCAACGGTAAGCAACTTAATATGAATAAAATAGCCGCCAAGAATTAACATTCCTGGCGGCAAATTGATTTATAGGCACTTATGCAAGCAAAGCGCTACGCTCTATGCGCTCAAGCAGGTCGTCACGCACGCCAATCACAGCAGAATTCCCAATGAACTACCAAGCGAACCTGCCCTGCCTTCGTCTCGATTGACGAAGGCAGACCTCGCTTGCGTTGAAAGCACACCGTGCTTTCAACTCTAAGCAAGCTCGGCGCTCCGAGTTGCTTTCGCGCGCTAAATCGCAGCGCTCAAGCAGGTCGTCACGCGCTCTACAATTCGGCTTGCAGCTTCGTCAACTGGAACTGCTTCAACGTTTGAACCGTTGCGATCGCGGATTTCAATCGTACCGTTGTTCACGGTATCGCGACCTGCTACAGCAATCAGCGGCACGCCAACAAGCTCAGCATCCTTAAACTTCACACCTGGAGAAACCTTTGGACGATCGTCGAAGATTACTTCGATGCCTTGCTTGCTAAGCTCTTCAACAACCTTTTCAGCAGCATCGAAAGCAACTTGATCCTTGCCAGTAGCAACGACGTGAACCTGAGCTGGAGCAATTGCCATAGGCCATGCGAGACCAGCGTCGTCGTGATGCGTTTCTGCCAAGCATGCGATCACGCGGCTAACGCCGATACCGTAGCAACCCATCCAGACTGGTACAGCTTTACCGTTTTCGTTAAGAACGCTTAAGCCCAAAGCCTTAGAATACTTTAAGCCGAGCTGGAACACCTGACCGATTTCCACACCGCGTTCGAAGCTAAGAGGACCGGAACCATCTGGGCTCATATCGCCGTCGCGAACCTGGGCTGCTTCAACAACGCCATCAGCCTCAAAATCGCGACCATAAACAGCGTTGTAAACGTGCTTTCCTTCTTCGTCAGCTCCTGTAATCCAGGCACTTCCCTTTGCAACGTGAGCATCCATCAAGTAACGGACAGGATTTTCAATACCCCTACCCTCTTTGCGAGCTTGAGGACCCAATACGCTAAAGCCAATGTATCCCTTAACAAACTCAGGATGAGCCTTCAAATCATCCTCAGTTGCTTCTTCAATTTCTGCAGGAGCAAACTGAGCTTCAAGACGCTTCATATCTACCTGGCGATCACCCGGAATACCAATTGCCACGATTTCGCGCCATGGCTCCTCATGCTCGCCACCCTCAGCATCAGCCGGGTGCTTAACAGCAATAATAAGGTTCTTCAAAGTGTCGTCTGCTTGCCATTCGCGACCATCTTTACGCGGATGCAAATCGTTAGAAACCTTAACCAAAGCCTCAATCGTCTTAGCGTCTGGAGTTTCGAGAGCTTCGGCTGCAGGAGTTGCAGAATAATCAACATCTGCAACTTCTGGAGTGGTAAGAGCCTCAACATTCCAAGCTTTTCCGGAAGGTGCGAGAGCAAAAGTATCTTCGCCAATTGGCATTGGAGCCAAAAACTCCTCGGAATCAGAACCGCCCATTGGGCCGGAAACAGCGTGAACAATCACGTATTTAATGCCCAAACGGTCGAAAATGCGGGCGTAAGCGGCGCGCTCCTCAACGTAAGCAGACTTCAAACCATCTTCGTCAATCGAGAACGAGTAACCATCTTGCATAATAAACTCGCGGCCGCGAATAAGACCTGCGCGAGGACGGAATTCATCGCGATACTTCGTTTGAATCTGGTACAAGGTAACAGGCAAATCCTTGTAAGAAGAATACATATCCTTAACGAGAAGCGTGAAAACTTCTTCGTGCGTTGGAGCAAGAAGATAGTCAGCCTCATGACGATCTTTAAGACGGAAGATGTTGTCGCCGTATTCTTCCCAACGGTTTGTAGCCTCATAAGGCTCGCGCGGAAGAAGCGCTGGGAAGTGAACTTCCTGCGCACCGATACCGTTGATTTCGTCGCGAATAATCGCTTGAACCTTATTTAAAACCTTAAGTCCTAGCGGAAGCCAAGTCCACACGCCTGGAGCAGATTTACGAATATAGCCTGCGCGCTGCATAAGTTTTGCGGAAGTCACGTCCGCGTCTGCAGGATCCTCGCGCAGCGTACGAAGGAACAGCTGAGACATACGAAGTACATTGGAATTCATGCGTTCCAATCTATTTGCGCATGAGGACATAAACACTTGTTTACGCGCATCAACAAAAGTGATGCTCGATTAGTAATGTCGATTAGGTCATGGGGAGCGCAAATCTGCCAAAGCGACATAAACTACGCAGCTATGTAAAGAAAAAGCCGCTTTTAGAGCGAAATCCGACCAAAACTTTACAGTCGCGTAAAGTTTCTGCCGCTTCTGAAGCGAAATCCGACCAAAACTTTACATCCGCGTAAAGAAAAAGCCGCACGCCAGTAAAAAACGCGTATCGCACTAAAACTCATCGTCAAAGGAAAACTCGTCAGCAGCATCTCCGCCGCAAACACCAAAAAGATCAAACTGCTTCTGATCCGCGCAATCGCCATATGCGTTTTTAGCAACAAACGCAGCAGCACCGTCGCTAGAAAGCAGCTCACTCGCACGATTTGAAGCATCACGCAAGGATCCGTCAAGCAGTACAGCATCTGCTGAAACGCTAAACGCGCGATCGTTAATACCCTCTAAGTAAAGACCGCCCAGATTTTCCACGCGCGAAAGCGCTACGTATCCCATTCCGGGAGCGAAAGTTCTACGCAAATCCATTACCGCAGAATCAAGCGTCATACCTTGCGATTTATGAATCGTAATTCCCCACGCGCAACGAAGCGGCACTTGATTTACGCTAGCAAGAACCGTTTCGCCATCCGTCATTTCCCAAGCAGCTGGCTTAAGAGTCACAATATTGCCGTTTTCAAACTCAACAATCGGCCATCCGCCTTTAGATTCAGGCGCGAATCTCAAAACACGCCCAACCGAGCCGTTTACGTACTGCTTTTCCTGGTCATTTCGCAACGCCATCACAGCAGCTCCGGCCTTCAAAACTAAACGCTCCGGAGCAAGCATATTCTTTTTTAAGCGCTCGACGAGATTTTTAGGTCCTGCTTCCGTTGCAACGAATTCGTGAGGCTCAGCATCAATTTGCGCAAGCTGCATATTATTTAATCCGTCAGCTTGCGAGTTCGTTGGGAAAAGATGCACTGCAACTTCGTCATCTTGAGGATATTCGCCAAGGCGGCTGGAAAGCACTTGCTTATCGTAGTCACTTACAAGACCGTTACGAATATCCGTCAAAACTTCAAGCAACTTGCCGTCATCCTGACGATGTTGCTCAGTTAAGTAGCACACAACAGGTTTTAAAGCGTCCCATGCGAAAGATTCTGTAATATAGCCTTCCGGATTTTTTCCAGCTGCAGCATACTTTTCGCGCGACGCAATAAACTCCGGGCTAGGCTCGAACACGTCACGATTTCGCATAGAAGTGCTAACAGGCGGCAGTTGGAAGAAATCGCCAGAAATAACTACTTGAAGCCCACCGAAAGGAGCTGGATTTTTGCGCACCTTCCTGCATACTTCGTCAACCATGTCAAAAAGCCACGCGTGAATCATTGAAACTTCGTCCAGCACGAGCACGTCCGTGGCTTTTATGCGCTTTCCTCGCCTAGCTCTAATGGTTTTAAGAAGCGTATCCGTAAGCGCGTTTGAAACTCCCACTCCACTCCACGAGTGAATAGTTTGACCGTTTAAGTGAGTTGCCGCAATGCCGGTAGAAGCAGTTACGGCAACGCTTAAACCGTTTTTTCGCATTTCGCGAATAGCTTCGTTTAATACGTAGGTTTTACCTGCACCCGGAGCACCGGTAATGAATGCGCTTGCACCAGCGTCGATTATGGTTAGAGCTTCGGATTGCTTCATTGGCAGTACCTTTTATTGCGTTTAGTAGTCGCGCTTTGTTTAGTTTAATAGTCGCGCTTTATTTAATAGTCGCGCTTTTCCGCGGAATTTACGTCTTCTAGCGCTTCTCCGCGACGCTCGTAGTCACGAAGCAAGCTCGTGCTCTCAATGTGCTGTGCTCCAGCTTTTGCCTGTGCTTCGCTTGGGCCTGGAGCTGGAACGAACATCATATCACGATAGTAACGAAGCTCGTCAATCGACTCAATAATATCCGCGAGCGCACGGTGGCCGCCATGTTTTGCCGGCTTATTGCGGTAAACGTCCGGGTAAAGCCTGCGCGAAATTTCCTTCAACGTGCTTACGTCTATTACGCGATAGTGCAGATTTGCCATTAAATCTGGCATGTAACGGTCGAGGAACTTTTTGTCGGAACCGACGGAGTTTCCAGCAAGATGAGCTTTTCCGCGAGCTGGAAGGAATCGCTTTACGTACTCAACTACCTGCTTTTGAGCTTCTTGTAAAGGCAAACCGTTCTTATTCCACTCGTCAACAAGCCCAGAAGAAGTATGCATATTGCGTACAAAATCGTTCATATGAGCCACAGCAGCATCGCTTGGCTTAATCACTAAATCAATGCCGTCGTCCAAAACTTTAAAATTAAAATCAGTTGGAACTACAGATACTTCGCATAATTCGTCGTGGAAAATATCGAGTCCAGTCATCTCGCAATCAATCCAAATTAAGCGCGATTCTTCCGGCGTAAACGTAAGATCTTCCTTAGCTTCAGCCATTTTCGTTCCTTTCCTAATATTTTTTTAGAACCCCTCAGCCTACATCTTCGTAGAGACGAGGCGCGTATTAAAAACGACGAAAAGCAGGCAAGTTGTAGATAACTTGCTTAACTTTTCGCCGTTTAATGCAAAAATAGTTGCGATTTATACGCGACTTATACGCGCAACTTACGCACCACGCGACTTAGTTGTGGAAACCGCTGTAGTTTGGCGCTTCTGCAGTCATCACAATATCGTGAGGATGTGATTCGCGAAGACCTGCATCAGTAATGCGAATAAAGCGTCCGCGCTCTTGCATTTCCTTAATATTGTGAGCACCAACGTAGAACATTGACTGATGCAAGCCGCCAAGCAATTGGTAAAGCACAGCATTAAGTGGACCGCGGTATGGAACTTCACCTTCAACGCCTTCTGGAACCACCTTATCGGAGCTGGTAACGTCTGCTTGGAAGTAACGATCCTTCGAATAAGACTTCTTACCGCGAGGAGCCATTGCGCCAAGCGAGCCCATGCCGCGGTAAAGCTTGTACTGCTTGCCGTGAAGAAGAACCTTCTCACCAGGAGCTTCCTCACATCCAGCCAAAGTGCCACCAAGCATAACGGTGTCAGCACCAGCAACCAAAGCCTTAGCAATATCGCCGGAATAGTGAATGCCGCCGTCTGCAATGCATGGAATACCAGCAGCCTTGCAAGCCTGAGCAGCGTCGTAAACTGCAGTAAGCTGAGGCACGCCAACACCTGCAACAACGCGCGTAGTGCAAATAGAGCCTGGACCAACGCCAACCTTTACAGCGTCAACGCCAGCGTCAATCATAGCCTGTGCACCCTGGCGAGTAGCAATATTTCCGCCAATAATTTGCACGCCGTCGAAAGCTTTATCTGCCTTAATGCGACGAATCATGTCGAGAGCCAAGCGAGCCTCGCCGTTTGCGGTATCAACCACAAGCACGTCAACTCCAGCTTCCATAAGAGCGCACGCACGCTGCCAAGCATCACCAAGGAAACCAATACCAGCAGCAACGCGCAAACGACCCTGATCATCCTTAGTAGCATCCGGATACTGCTCAGTCTTCACAAAGTCCTTAACAGTAATCAAGCCTGTAAGCTTACCTTCAGCATCAACAAGCGGCAACTTTTCAATCTTGTTATCCGCAAGCAAGCGGTGAGCATCTTCTTTAGAAATATTTGAAGGACCAGTGACGAGATTTTCGCGCGTCATCACATCCTTAACTTTCAAGCGATCGTAATCTTCGGAAGCAATAAAACGCATATCGCGGTTGGTAATAATACCAACTAAACGATTTTCGCTATCTACTACCGGCAAGCCCGAAATATGGAAACGCCCGCACAATTTATCTAAATCGGCGAGCGTAGCATCTGGGTGAACAGTAAGCGGGTCGGTAATCATACCGGATTCACTGCGCTTAACAATATCAACCTGCGCAGCTTGATCATCAATAGAAAGATTGCGGTGAAGTACTCCAATACCACCGTTACGCGCCATGGCAATAGCCATATCGGACTCGGTAACAGTATCCATAGCTGCCGAAATAGTAGGCACTTTCATGGTAATTTCGCGAGTCAGACGAGTGGAAGTATCCACTTCGGACGGAATAACATCAGTTTCGTTTGGAAGCAACAGCACGTCATCATAAGCGAGACCGAGCTTCTCGAAAATTGGTGGAACAGGAGCATACACGGATTCCGTGTTAATATCAGTTGTAGCCATAGGGTTACTATACGTTTTTGCTATGACGTTTGCCGAAACTCCGACATACCAATAACATTTTTAATTGCGTTGCTATAGATTCACGAATATTCATGTGGTGAGATTTGAGATTTTTCGCACTGAGCGCGGCGAACGTCAGAGCCGCAGGCTGCTGATTCGCCAAGCGAAGAAGAAAAATCGAAAAATCTCTGTGATTGAATGAGGTTATTAATGGTTAGCACGCAGAGTTTGGGGGATTTCTTTACGAGCGCTAAAAGAGGACTGATGGAGCAACATTCTTTAAAGAAAGGCGAACACAATAAACGCCTTTAACAGTCAAAGCGACTGAAGGACGGGACGCGCGAGGAAAGAAATCCCCCAAAACTCGCGCCACACCAAGGAAAACAAAATTAAGCAGTCGCTACGAATTGCGAAGTTCGGGCAGGCGGCGGCGCAAGTACGGCATCATTGTGAGCACAGTAAGCAACGCAGCAGCAAGAATCATCCCAACAAGCACATACACAGCTTTAAAGAACAGAATCATAATAGAGCCAAACGCAATCAGCGCCGCCCATCCCCACAAAATCAGCACAGCACCCTGCACAGAATGCCCAATGCGAAGCATGCGGTGATGCAAGTGCATGCGATCCGGATGCATTGGCGACTGCCCCTTAGCAACGCGCCTAAAAATAGCCAAGCACATGTCAAGAACCGGCAGGAACAGCACAAGAATCGGCAGCAAAATCGGCATAAATACAGGCAAATAAATACTCGTATGTACAGCTGACGGATCCAAATGTCCGGTCATAATAATCGACGCGCAAGTAATTAAGTAGCCGATTAGCATGGAGCCGGAGTCCCCCATAAAAAGTTTCGCAGGATGCCAGTTGTGCAGAATGAAGCCGACACACATACCAACCATTGCAACGTCAATAAGGGTTGCCATTGATGCGTAGGATGGCGACGTGCGCGCGAGCATGTAGGAGTAGGTTGCGAAGGCGATTCCGCCGATTGCAACAATTCCGGAAGCTAGTCCGTCCAGCCCGTCTACAAAATTTACTGCATTAATTGAAGCAACGATTAGTATTGCAGTTATTGCGATTGACACGCTTGGAGATGCCGTTACGAGCGAGCCGAGCGGCAAAGTTACAATTTGCAACCCTCCCCACGCAACGAACACGGCTATAAGCAGCTGACCGGCAAGCTTTAGCATCCAATCTAAATCCCAAATGTCGTCGCATACACCAAGCAGACATATCATGACTGCTCCAGCAAGCACCACCCACGGCTGGTGAGTTCCAGCAAAAAGCCCGGAAATAAAGGGCATGGAGCTTGCGAAAGCCATGGCAACTGCGAAACCAAAAAGCATACCTACGCCACCCATACGTGGCGTTGGAATAGTATGCACGTCGCGAGCGCGAACTTTGCCAACAGCACCCATGCGAATTGCAAGGTGACGAACAAGAGGCATAATAAGCCACGTAGCACCGCCTGCAATTGCTGCAATAAACAGGTATACCCTCATGAATGCGTCCTTTGCTATGCGGTTACTTCGTTGGTTTTAACAGCGTTTGCTAAATTTTTCGCTTGCTTATTTTGATTGTAGCGATTTGTTGGTACCAGAAATTTAGTACAAGAAATTTAGTACCAGAAATAAGTTAATAAACTTACTCACTTAACGCATTGCGAATTTCGCGCTCCGAAATCACACCTTCGCGCAAAATCACAATGCCGTCTTTATCGCTTGAATCCGCGCCAACTACCGTGCTTGCCACGTGCGAGCGAGTCGGGCCTGCGTTCAAATACAGCGGAATTTCGTTGCCGAAAGCCTCAAATGCCTCCTCGACACTGTCTGCACTTTCGTTACCGCTGCGATTCGCGCTAGAAGCAGCCAAAGGACCTGTAACGCGCAGAATTTGCATTAATTCCGGGCAATCCGGCACGCGCACGCCTTGAGTTGCTTCAGTTGCTTCAGCTGCTTGAGTTGCTTGAGTTTTCTCATCAGTTTCATTCGTTTTGCACAGCGTTGCAAGATTTGAAGCAACCGAGCCTTTCTTCGCGCGCGCAATCGGAGAATATCCACCCGGAAGGAACTTTTTGCCTAAAATATCCAGCGGAGACGGCAAATACAGCCCAAGTTTTTCTAAATCTTTCACTCCGCTCATTAAAATTTGCAGCGCCTTCGTGCGCGGTCTGCGCTTAAGCTCGTAAATTTTTGCAACTGCAGCTTCGTTAAACGGGTCGCAAGCAACGCCGTACACGGTGTCAGTTGGTACTACGATTACGCCACCCTCGTTAATAATTTGCGCTGCCATTTGCAGTGATTCCTCGTTGATATTGCAAATTTTGCTCATTTTTGCCTCTTTTGTTGCTTTTATTTATCTTGTTGCTTTTGTTTATTTGCTTATTTTATTCTGTTTGAGTCAAGTCTTTCGTTTGAGTAAAGTCTTTCGTTTGAGTCAAATCTTTCGTTTGAGTCAAATCTTACTTTTGCGCAAAAGTGTATCGCGGTCTGCCAGTTAAGTCGTTTCCAACTCTAGCACGCGAAAAACCTACGCTTTCCGCATACTTTTTAAGCGCATCTCCTTGCGAAATATCGTGCTCCATCACCATCGCTCCCCCACAGCGAAGCAGCTCAAAAGCCACGTGCATAATCTGTTCCGGAATACGCAAGCCGTCCGCAGAGCCGCCATACAGCGCAATTGGCGGATCATATTCGCGCACTTCAACCTGTTCCGGCACCTGATTTTCCGGCACGTAAGGCGGATTCGTGATTACTAAATCTACTTTGCCGCAAATTTGTGCAAGTTCCGGAGTTAAATCCGGAACATGCGCTTTGGTTGCGTCTGCAAGAACAGCATGATAGCGACTGGAAATCTGCATATTTTCGTAATTCTTTGCAGTTTCTTCAAAATTTTTTTGCAAATATTGGAAAGCTTCAGTAGATTTTTCTACAGCCCATACTTGCGCGTCTTCAACTTCCGTTGCAATCGACAATCCGATTGCGCCCGAACCAGCGCATAAATCAACTACCGTAGGCTTGCTAATACCAGATTCTCTAAGCCAATCCAAGCCAGCTTCAACAACAACTTCTGTTTCTGGCCGCGGCACAAACACGCCCTTACCAACTTGCAAATCCAAGTAGCGAAAAGGCGCGTGACCAACAATATGCTGCAACGGCTCGCGAGAAGCACGCCTAGATACAAAATCGCTATATTTTCTAGCGTAATCATGCGAAAAATCGGTTAAATCGCCAAGTATTAGCGCCTTGTTCAGCTCAGCTAAGCTTACGCCGCAAGCTTTAGCCAGCAGCAAACGCGCGTCGTATTCCGCAGACTCCACGCCTGCTTCACGAAGACGCGCAATAGCATTTTGCAAAAGTTCGCGCATTTTAAGAACCGTATGGTTATTTCAGTAATTTTACTTAACTTACTTAAGTTACTTACTTGGCTTGCGCTAAGCGGTCAGCTTCATCCGCCTGAATATCACTGTCGATAACAGGCTGCAAGTCGCCGTCAAGAACCTGGTCAAGATTGTAAGCCTTGTAATTCGTGCGATGATCCACAATACGATTTTCTGGGAAATTGTACGTGCGGATTCGCTCAGAACGGTCCAACGAGCGCACCTGCGAGTGACGCATATCTGCCGCCTCAGCCGCTTCCTGCTCGTGCTTCATAGCAAGCAAACGAGACTTTAATACGCGAAGTGCTGCCGCACGGTTTTGAATCTGCGACTTTTCATCTTGCATGCTAACAACAATTCCGGTTGGAATATGCGTCATGCGAACCGCGGAATAAGTAGTGTTCACGGACTGTCCGCCAGGACCGGAGCTCATGAAGATGTCGATTTTTAAGTCTTTTGGATCGATTTCAATCTCGTCGTCATCTTCGTCTGCTTCTGGGAACACGATTACGCCGGCTGCGGAAGTTTGAATGCGCCCCTGTGATTCCGTAACTGGGATTCGTTGCACGCGATGAACGCCGCCCTCATACTTCATGCTTGCCCACACGCCGTCTTCTGGAGCAGGCGTGCCTTTTGCGCGAATCGCAAGCTGAACGTCTTTTACGCCACCAAGTTCCGTTGAATTTTCGCTTTGGATTACGGTAGTCCAGCCGCGCTTTTCTGCGTAACGCATGTACATACGCAATAAATCGCCAGCAAATAATGCAGCTTCTTCGCCGCCTGTGCCAGCTTTAATTTCCATAATCATATCGCGCGCATCATCCGGATCCCTAGGAATTAGCGCTGTGCGAAGCTTTTCTTTTGCTGCTGGGAGTTGCTCTTCTAATCGCTTAGCTTCTTCAGCAAAATCTGGATCGTCGCTTGCCATTTCGTTTGCAGCTTCAAAGTCGTCGCAAAGCTGCTTGTAGTTGAGGTAAGCGTTTACGATTGAGCCGAGTTCTGCATGCCTGCGGCCGAGTTTTCGAATAGCGTCCGGATTTGACGCAACTTCCGGACTACCCATACGACTTTCAATATCGCGATACTCTTCTAACGCGGTAACTGCTGCCGGGAACTGTTCCTCTACTGACTCAGCCATCATATTCCTTAAGTTAAAAATATTTAATTTAACACATAAAACGCCAGCCCCGATTCCGCGAGTTACACGAAAGCAGGGCTGGCGTCACAAAAGCTACTTAGTCTTCTTACCGTAGCGCTTCTCGAAGCGAGCCACGCGGCCGCCGGTGTCGAGAATCTTCTGCTTACCGGTATAGAATGGGTGGCACTTTGAGCACACGTCAACCGTCATGTGATCTCCATCAGCGGTGGAACGAGTTACGAAAGTGTCTCCGCAAGAGCAGGTAACCTGCACTGCGTGATAGTCGGGATGAATACCCTGCTTCATAATGTCTCCTATGGAATTCGGGCGACCCGGGTCGCAAAGCCCCAATAGCTAAGCGTGAACCGGAACCTTCGTTATTTTAGTCACCACCCTCGACGCGCTTATAATTCGCATAAAAATGGAGCGCATGAAAAATTCAAACGCTCCAAATTTAAATAAATTATTTATTATTGCGACGCTTGCGATGGTGCTTGCCAGTCTTTACAACCGTGAGACCAATTGCTGCGATTGCTGACGACAAAATACCAGCGGATGCAACTCTAGACGTATCGCTACCAGTCTTGGCGAGCACAGGCTTTGACTCTGGCTCTGGTTGCGGCTCTTCTGGCTCAGGCTGCTCCGGCTGCTCAACCTCAGGCTCTATAACTTGAGCTTCAGGAATCACAGAAGGCGCAAAATCTGGCACAGGCGCTGGAGCAGGTTTACTCTCAGAAATCACATCAATTTCAACAGTAATTTCCGCTTGGCGACCGTACTCGTCTGTAGTAGTAAACGTTAGCTCAACTTTTGGCTTTCCGTTTACAATCTTCGGAGTGCCGGAAATCGTGCAAGCAGTGCCAGCGCAATTTGCGTTAATGCCGTTTACAGAAATCAAGCCTTGAGGAACTAACTTGTTAATAGTTACTGCCTTGCCGTCTACCGTAACCGTTGTGTTATTAACATCACCTTCAGTCATGTTTTGCAATCTGAAGTTCGTTAGAATACCCTCGCGAGCAGAACCACTAAACTTAAACTTCATAGGAGCCATCTTCTCGAAGTTTGCGGTAATAATGGTTTCTCTTTCTGGGAATACCATTGCAATATCGGCGTCAGTAATACCAGCTTGCACAAGTAAATTCTTCAAAGCTTCAATACTTGAGCGTTTTGAATTACGAATTATTTTTGCTGTATATGACTTTCCTAATGTTTCAGCAACAATAGCCAATCTATCACGACTTGCTTCATAACTCATATTCTCGTTATTTATAGCTTCAGCAAGAATATTCTTTATAGCCGCAAATGTAGAATTCTTAGATTTGCGGATTATATTAGCTGTAAACGACATGCCATAGCGTTCAGCAGTATTAGCTAATGTTTCACGCTCAATATCAGTTGATTTGTGGTTATCAGCACTGTTATAGATGGTATCAATATGTTTAGAGTAAGATACTTCATCCCAATTCTTGAATATGTAACCTTTGTTAGCAAGAACGTCTGGAATATAATTCTTTATTTCAGACATTCTATCTTTACGCACCCAGTATGTATGCATTGGTGACTGCATAGTTCCGCCATTGCCAGCTACATACGTTACCTTTGTGTAGTTTTCTAGAATAAACTTTCCTGCTTGACTGCCGCCTGAAGGCAAATCTCGTTCTGAGATTACATTAGGAAGCACTTGAATAGGTACATTTTCATAACGTACTATCTTTGCACCCTTCTTATTTGGATCAGATGTTTCGACCTTCACTCTAACAGTAGTAATGCCAGGCTTCACAATTCGAACAGAATTGGCACCAGAAGAATAAACTACACCAGCACCGTGCATGCCCGCAATCTCTAGGTTATTAGGATCGACACCAGACACAAGCTCATCAGGAGCAGGCACTTCATCTCCAACACTTCTGACAAACTGAGATACATTCACAGGCATATCAGCAATCTGATTTGCAACATATACGCGAATTTGTCTATTCTTATTTGTGTCAGTTAACGGAACAGGTTTGTTGCCTGCATCATAAACTTCCCACTTGCTAAAGTTCTTAAGCCGGTTCTTCAACTCATTAGTTTTGCCAGTAACGTCATCATCATACTTAGTACTATCGGACTTAAAGTAGATAACTTTCGGTTTATATGATCCATCATCCCACTTTCTTCCGAAAGCTGGTAAGAACACATACGGCACGTAGTTATCTGGAACTTTCTCATTACTCTTTGCGTCGATGATGTTCATCACCTTTTCATACACTGCTTGGTATGTAGTATTTTCAGAATACTTTTCTTTACGAATATCATCATTCGTTAACAACTTGCCATAATCCGAGCCTTGTACATTAACGCTAGTTACAGATGTTGGTTCACTTACCATCAAAGTAGTGAAAGGAATTGTAGGTTGATCTACTAAGCTTCGCTTTGCGCGGCGAGCAGTATTATTCGCATTAAGATCAACAAAATTGTTAAGCTTCCTCCAGCCTTTGAACACATAATGATATCCATCAGCATCATAATCTTCGCCAACAGCTTGTGGGGCTTTTACGCCCGTAACGTCGTTTTTAAGAACGTAGTACAGCTTAGTCGCATCCTTATCAAGGCTGCCCTGGTCTTTATGATCAATTTGATTGGCATTTATAAAGTTGACCTTAACATACTTATCCTTATTGAGAACAAGATCACGCTCTGCAGCAACACCAGTAAGAGTAGTTTCAGTAGTAGTACCAGGCTGAGAACCACCACCAGGCTGCTGAGAACCAGGCTCAGTATGGCTATCAGGCTTCTTCGGTAGGCTCTTATCGTACATCAACTGATAAATAACCTTAAGGCGAGCAACGCGCTTATAGGTTTCAGGCTTAGCGCCATCCTTGTAATTTACTGTAATCTTTAGAGGCACAGTGTACAAAGAAGGCTTCTTAAGCATTTTATCTTCAAAGTCTTTTGGATCCTTACCTTTAGGCAAATCGTATTCGATTTTTACGTCTTCTATATCACCCTTAGCATCTGCATCTTTCTTCAAATCAGCAAGATTTGTCAAATATTCTTCTAACTTCGGAAGCGTGTCACGCTTATCTTGCACAGCAACCAAGTAATCAGTCTGCACTTCTGGCTCTGTCCAAGGAGTTTGACCTGCCACGAACTCTTGGAATGGCTCGTTGACTTTCCAATCCGAAACATCGTCTATAGGCGTTACTTTTTCTTTGCCATTAATCATGCTGCTTCGAGACCACTTGCCAGTAGGGTTGGTAAGATTGTTTTGGAGGAAATCTAACGCCTTCACGTCGGTAATCTTACCATCGCTATCCGTAACTTTTACTGTAATATCAGCAAGATTAGCGCCCTTCTTTACATAGAACACCTTAGGGCCGTCTGTGCCGTCCTTCCACTTTCGTTTTGGAGCAGGCTTGAAGATTGCAACTACAGAATCCTTAGGAACTGTTCCGTTGTCGGACGAACTCGAGAAATATTCAATCTTCTTATAAACAGCGGTGTAAATTTTGCCAGCATCAACGTTCACCGTAATATCTTTATAACGGCTTTCAGAATCGATATCGTAATTAGTTATCTTTGCAGGGTCGGTTTCAGCGTCAGTAGTCCATCCCTTGAACACATAGTGGTAGTTATCTTTACCATGATCCATGCCGAAAGCTTGCGGCACGTTGACTCTAACATCCTTATGCTTATAAACATAAGCAGTTAGCGTAGTTTTTTCGCCAGCAGGATGAGTAGTGTCAGTCGTATCGTGACCAATAATAGTGCCTTCATCGTTACTACCAGTAAAGGTGATAGGCGCGTAATCGCCAGCATGCTTGCTGCCGTACTCGGTAGCTTTAAACTTATCCCAATCACTTGCATACACCAAATCCGGCAGAACGCGGTACAGCACTTCAGCTTCAGCAGTGTTGCCGTTAAGCGATACTTTCACTTTAATCTTGTGCAAGCCTGGAGTGTTGTCAAACTTTTCGTCTTTGCCGAATGAGAACGTAGCACCATCTGGATACTCATCAGCATTCGTTATAAGCTTCTTAGCAGACTCGCCACTTTCAGTACTAATATTCTCAAGTGGCGTAAGCACTTGCGGAGCTGCGGCAATAGGAGCTTTTAGCTTGAAGTTAGCACTGTAAATTACTTCAGGGCTGTTCTGCTCTTCGGAGCGAATCGGCAAACGCGTTAAGCCGGTATCATACTTAATCTCCGTAGAGCCAGGGGCATACGAACCGATTTGCGAAGTCCAGCCATCAAACTCAAATCCAGGCTTTGCTTTAACTGTTGGAAGCGGCATCTGATATGCCTTCGTGCCCTTAATTGCATCGTACACAAGAGCAGAACCGTCAGCTACATCCTTTTTCTGCCAGTCAACAACGCTGCCCATAGAGCCTTGACCATCGGCCACTTTGAACACGTAGCGCGTGTAGTGATCCGGGCGATACGGAGGCTTCTCAGCATTAGGCTTCTCAGCAATATACTTGCGCTTAAGCACGCGAACGTCTTTATATTTGAAGGTGATTGTTTTTTCGCCAATTTGCTTGCCATCCTCGCCAGTAGCGTATTCAATATTCTGCTGCGTAGTTTCTGGCATAAAGCCTTCAATCGGCTTGTAGAACGCTACGTCGTACTTTCGATTTACAGAGCTGACTTCGCTTTCTGGAAGAAGTTCCTTTTCGTTGCCGTCTTTGTCGGTAGTTACATAGCGAACCCTATACTTGCGCGTATTATACGTTTGGTAAATAAACTCGCCAGTATTCTGATCCTCGTCCTTCGAAGCTTCAAAGCTCGTGAACTGCTTATCTGGGAAGTGCGTTTCGTCGCTGTAGACTGCTTCCGCATTGTAGCGCAAATGCTCGCGCAAGCCGGAAACCGTTTGAGTAGAAATGTGGTCTACCATCGCAGCCTTGGCTGCAGCATCAGTAGCATTCTTATAATCAGCAATCGTTACGCCTGGCTTTAAGAATATGTGCTTAAAAGTGCCGTTGTAGCGAGTATCTTGAACCCACACAGCTCTAAGCGTTATATCTTCTACTACTTTGTTGCCAAAAGCGTATGGAGTATTAGCAGGTACTACCTCATTGCCTTTTTTAGCAAGCTCCCAGCCGTAGAAGTCGTAGCCTTTGCGAGTTGGGGTGGTTATTTTCTTTTCGTCAATAACTTGGTAGTG
The DNA here is from genome assembly GCF_048545075.1 of Gardnerella phocaeensis. Classification (NCBI taxonomy): domain Bacteria; kingdom Bacillati; phylum Actinomycetota; class Actinomycetes; order Bifidobacteriales; family Bifidobacteriaceae; genus Gardnerella; species Gardnerella phocaeensis. Next base: position 199,749 of record NZ_JBKQXS010000002.1, read on the forward strand.
ATTGAACTGCTTTTCCACAACTACGTCGGAGCCACTTATTTCATTGCCGCTTTCATCAGTTTCAGGCATATGGTAGTCAAACGTTACAGTGTGCTGAATATCAGTTGGAGCACCCCACGCAGCGTAAAGCTTAATGCCGTTGACTGGCACTGTAATATCTTTGTTTTCGCCATTTATAAACTGAGTGCCAGCTTGATCAACAGCCCAGCCTTTAAACACGTAGTCTTTTGGCAAATTATCAGGGCGTTCGATTGAGTAAGTTTTGCCGTTAAGCGTGAAAGTGTACTTGCCGTCGAACTGCTTAGACTTATCGCTAGCATTGTCTTTAGTTACAGAAGCATCGTAAGACTTATCGTTTCCGTATAAATCTTTATCTTCGCCCGTCAAATCTTTTTTGCCGCGCTTAGTCAAGCTATACTCAAACGGCAAGCTCTCTGTAGCAGCGCCCTTTGTATTGTTTATAGCCTTGCCGTCCGCATTATAAAACTGCACATCGTACGACTGGCGGTCATACTTAAACTCAAGTGGTTTGTTTTTATCAAATTCAGTTGCATCATCACCTTTATAATTTTCTTGTTCATCTACTGGAACACCCCTAAATTTTCTAAATGCTAAATGATACTTTTTAGCAAAAGCTTTCTTCTCATCATCACTTAAATCATCCCAATCCCCATGACCATGAGATTCGTTATACCACTCTTCCAGCTTATCTTCAAAGTCGCCTGAATCAAAATCATCACCAACTTTTGTCGTATCATAACCATCAGCAGGATTAAAACCAGCAATAGATGGAGCTGGATAATCATAGTCAGTGTTGGGAGTATCATCTTTGCTATAAGAATCGGTAGAAAGCTCGTAGTCATCATCGCTTATCTCATCACCCTTTTTAACGCTTTTAGCGGATGCAATACTTTGCTTCCTAATAATCACCTGTATAGGCTCACTTTGACTACTGCTATCAGCAGTAAGCAGACGCTGATTATCTTTTAACTCGTATGTATTATTTGGATCACTATCAGGATTATCGCTAATTTTAGGTGCTACTTTGTCTTTTTGATTTTTTTTAAAAACAGCACGCAAACTAGGGTCAGCAAATTCTTCTTTAGTAAAACGATACGGAGGAGTGTCACGATATATTACATCCCCTGCATATCCAAGCCGCCATCCTAAAGAGCCTATATCTTCTCCATTAAAATCTAATTCACTTACATCAGGCCAAATATCAGTAAGCTTTTGACCGTAACGAACATTTACGCGGTAACCTTTATGGTTAATCTCAGTTCCACTACTATCATCAGGTTTACCATCATACTTCGTTGAGCAATCGCCACCGCCAGCATAGCAATAAATAGTTGTTTTGCCATTTTCGTCTTTTCTTTTTATAGCAACATTTTTGCCACTATCTACGCCAACAGGCTTAGCAAAAATAAGCTCGTACTCTTTGCGGTCGTAAACTAAGTTAAGAGTGTTGTTTAAGTCGTTCGCGCAAAGCTGCGATTTACTACGTTTGCCTAAATCTGAGCGGCCCGGCACAAGATAATGTTCCTCACGATTAAGCTTTTTAGTAAGCTCCTTATTCACATGGAAGTAGCGCGTGAATAAATCATGGCCTTTGTTTCCAGCAGCACCAGGATTATCAGTATCATACCCGTCTAAGTTTGTTACAGCCGTATCGTTCATCCAGTTGAACTTTGAAATTAAGCCAGTCTTATGTTCAGAATCTGTGCCCTGCAACTCTTCTTTAGTTAAGCCGAGTTCCGGGTTTTCTACATAATTATCTACGCTTTCGCCATTAAGCACATTAGCGTCCTTAATAACGCCTGCATCATTCATCTTATCAAGTGCGACAACGCTGTCTGTTTGCACATTCTTGCGCTCAACAAGACCAACAAAGTCGTAGTTTGCAAGCGAATCCGGATGCTCTTTGTCAACCAAATCAGCTTTTTGCACCCACACATTCACGCGGTAGCTGGTAGTCTTGTTCGCTTCCCAATTAGCACGGAATTGCACATTGTGATCCGGCATCTTGTAGTCATCAAGAGAAACAATAGTATTATCAGCATAGAGAGGATCGCTCTCTTGGCTAGAATCAACTACAGACCAACCCTTAAACGTGTAGCCACGCCTAGTTGGCGTTGCAACTTTTGGCACAGGTTGCTGGTAATACACTTTTTGAGCAGTAATATCTGTGCCGCCAACAGAATCATAAGTAACTTCATACGCTTTACGGTAGTAGCGAAGGTTCAAAATCAGCTTGTCTTTTTCGTCTTCAGAATCCGAAAGTGGCGAGCTAATAAGATTATGTTCCGGCTCGTAGCCTGGAATGTACAGAGCTATAGCGCTCACATCTGAGCCAACAGTTCCAGTAACTTCAGTGACGTGAATACGTTCTGTTGTGCCATCTTTGTGAGTTACTGTAATAGTCTTACCAATGCCAAGATTTGCAGCTTCCTTAAACTCGTTCTTATCGTCAATTTGTTGCAACAAGTGACGAACATAGTACTTAGCTGTTTTAGGAGCGTAGTTGATGTTCAACTCGCCGTAGTACTGAATGCCGTCTTCTGCTTTTGGATCCGTAGAGGATGAGGATTGCGTAGTTGATGTCGACGTTGTTGTTTGAGACTGCGAAGTTTGCGGAGCTTGAGCGACGTTGTTGCCCCCAACAGCCGGCCTTTCCTTTACAGCGTAATCAGTAATCAGCTTCTTGTCCAAACGCAAGTAGCGAATAGCATCCGCATCCGTGCCATCGTCAATAACAAACTTGCTGTTAGCTCCTTCACCTTTTTTAACGTAGTACTGGTAATCACCGGAATGATATACGGAAGGGCGGTATCCAGCAGCCTTTGGAAGCTCAATGTATTCATACTTGCCGTCTTTGCCGAGATTATCGAAGCCTTCTTTGTCAATAGTAAGCTCATAAGGCTGCACAAGCTGCTTGTTCGCAGCACCGCCAATCGTATAGCGAATTTTCAAATTGTACGTAGCTCTTGGCTTTTTGTCGGTTTGTACCTGTTCGTTGGCAGTGTTTTGGTCACCAGCCGTTGGATGCTGCTCATTCGGCTTAATTACCTGGCTATTTGGATCAGTTGCTGTGTTATTAGTTGCTGAGCCAGTGTTCGATGTGTCAGTGTTCGGTGTGCCAGCGGTCGGTGTGCCAGTGTTCTGTATGCCAGAGCCCTGTGTAGAAGAAGGTGAAGGCGTTGGATCATTATTCGAAGCAGACCCAGGCTCTGAAGTAGGTGTTGAGCCAGTAGTTGAAGGCGTAGCGCTTTTATCTTTGCCTGTGGAACCTGTACCTACACCTGCACCTTGCGCATTATCATGCGAACCTTGTGCAGTGCCTTGTGCAGTTGGATTTTCTGCACTTTGCCCTTGTGCAGCACTGCCTGCACTTTGCCCTTGCGTACCCTGCACCTGTGCATTGTTTTGCGCACTTGGTGTTTCTGAACTTGGGTTCGCTGTACTTCCAGCACCTGTACTTGTAGGAGTTGCAGGAGAAGACGGTGCAGTTGTATTGCTTGCAGGAGCAGTCGTCGGAGTTGCAGCTGTATTATTTGCAGAAGATGCAGCAGGAGATGCAGTTACATTTGCCGCAGAAGGTACACTACTCCCGCTATTATCACCACCGTTATTCTCAATAGACCTAGGCTTACGCACTTTCGGCGTATTTGCAGCACTTACTGTATTCGTATTTTCTGCGTGAGTGCTTGCAGGTTGTGCATTTGTATTCTGCACTGGCGCAGGCGCACTTACTTCAGCAGATCCAGCAGGTCCAACGGCATTAGAACTGCCTAACTGTGAGTCAATTTCGCTCTGTTGTGCTTCTTGTTGTTGCGATTCGTGCTGTTTTGCTTCACTCTTATTGATTTCACGCTGCTCAATCTCACGCTGTTGTGCTTCGCGCAACTGTTGTATTTGTGCATCATGACGTGCAAGCTCTACAAACTTCTGAGTTTGAGCACTCTTATTGAGCACGCCAGCACCCCAACGCTGCATGTTCAATTCTTCTACATCAGGCTTACCTTTGCCCATTTTTTGCGTCGTATTAGACGCATTGATAATATCTTTTTGAGTAGGCTGAAGCGCAGAAGCCACAACAGACGGCAGCATCATTGCCAAAGTTGAAGCAACAGCAACTCCAGCAACTCCCTTGCGTAAAGCACGAGAACGCTTCACAGCATGAGCCTTACGAAGTGTTCTCTTTGGTTTATTATCACCATATAAATCTTTACGCTCTGACATTATTTCTCCTCACTCCAACCAATTTCAAGTAAACCGCGCATACTTATAGATCTTCATATATTATACATGAATACAGTATATGAACATAAAATAAACATTTGTTATAATTTTTTATTCATTACAAATCAACTACAACGCATATTTATGCTGGCAAATAAAATCACCTAACTAATAATACAATAATCGATACCCCCCCCCCCATAAAATCAGGCGAACTGCTATGACGTTAGGAATAAGCTCAGTGAGGACTCACATCTCATCATGCGGTAGGCGAACTGCTATGCCATGAGGAATAAGCGCTCAATCGCTTCGTTTCGTTAAAATATGATACAATATAAAAACGTGTGCTTTAGAGTAACAAATGTGCTCTAGCACAACGATTGTGTTTTAGCACAACGATTGTTTGAAAAATCAAAAGGGGTCGATCGGTTTCGACGGTGATCTGTTCGCCGCGGGGAAGCGTGCCGAGAATGCGAAAGTCCACTCGTAAACGTCCTTTCGCAAAAGAATAAGTGCTAAATCTAATCGCACTGAGTTCGCTCTCGCTGCCTGAGCTTCGCGCCAGGATTAACCAGTGAGCAGCTGCTCCGTTCACCCACTCACGTCTTCGGGGTGGTGCTGAACGTCATTAGAAGACTTGCTTGAATTGCCGGGCTGCAGGGCAATTCAGGGACTTTTACTGTAGATATGCTCGCCATGAATTGTCTGCGATAACATGGGGGCAGAAAAACTGCCGCACGGTCAGCAGACTACGCACGTAGAAGACCGAGGGTACGGTCACCGGACCGGGGTTCAATTCCCCGCGACTCCACAAACGCAAAAACGCCACTCATCAAGCAGTGGCGTTTTTTGTAGCAAAACCCAATATTTTCAAGGCTTAAATTAAGCGTCAAAAGCATCTCCGAGATGATGCTGAGTAGCGTGCTCAGCATCATCAGAATTATCGCAATCAAACTCCCCCGCGTCCGCAGCATCAACGATTGCGAGCGCAGCTTCCGCAAGATCCGGTCGCAACGCGTCCAACCAGTGGATGCGAGCATCCCTACCAAACCAACCCATTTGCTTGCGCGCAAGTCGTCGAGTTTTTTGCGCAATATCCGCAAAAGCCTCATCCTCACTCCAAACGCCATCCAAATAATCCATAATCTGCTGATAGCCGAGAGCACGAACTGCAGTCACGCCCAATCGCCCTCGAATCGCGCGCACCTCATCCACAAAACCCTGCTCACGCATAATTTGCGTACGTAAATCCACGCGCTTATCTAAATCTTCACGACGCAAATCTAAGCCAATTTGCACGCAATCAATCACATACTTATACTTCGGAAGCGTTGCGGAATAAGGCTTTCCTGTAAGCTCAATCACTTCAAGCGCGCGAATTGTACGTCGCGGATTGCGCGCATCCATATTCGCTGCAGCAACCGGATCCTTCTGCTTCAACTCATCAAACAGCGCACCTGCTCCCTCTTTGCGCTCGCGCTCCTCCAAAGCTGCACGAATAGACTCATCCGTGCCTGGAAATGTAATATCATCCACAGCAGCACGCGCATACAATCCCGATCCTCCAACTAAAATCGGCCTCACACCGCGCGATTGCAGCTCACCAATACACTTCCTGGCAAGAGTTTGAAAGCGCGCAACCGTCATAGTTTCTTCAGGATCAATAATGTCAAGCAAATGGTGAGGTACTTCCGCTTGCTCCTGTGTGCTCGCCTTCGCCGTACCAATATCCATGTAACGATACATTTGATACGCGTCTGCGTTGATGATTTCCGCGCGAATCCCGCGCTCAGCTAATTTTTTCGCAAGCGCAATACCAAGACTAGTTTTGCCTGAAGCTGTAGGACCAACTATCGAAATTACTTTAGGAATATTATCCTGCTTATTTTCAGACAAAATACACTCCCCGTCAAAATACTTTGCTAGATTTTGCTTGCGCACAACTACCTAAGATATTTATATCACGCTTTACAAAGAATATTACATTTACATACGCACTCCCAGACGTTTAGCAGTTTTTATAGTATTATTAAAAGACGTGATACTTGATCGTCATAACTGCGTAAACGCAGCAGAACTCTATGCGCGTCTTCATAGCAACGAAGCAGCTAATGAAAGCAGCAATGTAAGCAGCAACGTAAGCAGCAACGTAAGCAATACAAAAAACCAACAAAATTGCTCCCAATGCGGCAAAACTAATTCGCTTATGCTTCCTGAAGACCAAATCGACGAATTTGTAAACATGATGCAAATTTACGAAGGAGCAATGTACGAAATAAGTACAAAGCTCGAGATTCTAGATAGCGAATTTCAGGTGCGGTTCTCTCACGACCCAATTCATCACATGGAACGTCGTCTTAAATCAGTGCACTCAATTTTTGAGAAGCTGCAGAGACGTCATCTAGATATTTCCACACGCTCTATACGCGATAATCTTTTCGACGTAGCTGGAATTCGCGTAATTTGCAATTACTGCGACGATGTGTATTCTGTAGCGCAATATCTTTCTAAACAAACAGACATTCAAGTATTGCAAGTTAAGGATTATATTAAGAATCCAAAACCTAATGGATACCGCAGTTTGCACGTAATTTATGCAGTTCCTGTGTTCTTGTCTTCTGGAGCACACTACACGCCAGTTGAAGTGCAATTCCGAACTATTGCGATGGATTATTGGGCTAGCTTGGAGCATGCTTTAAGGTACAAAGCCGGTTTGCCGGATGCAAAGTTGGCTGAACACTCTCAAACTTTGCTCGATTGCGCGCATAGCTTGCAAAATATTGAAACACAAATGCAAGGTATTCATCGCGATATTAATGGTGCTCCTCAAGTTGAAGAGGCACCTAATAGTAAGGCATAATACAAATACGAAGCGCAAGCTTACGCAAGATTAGGCGCAATTTTACGCAATATTAAGCGCAAGATTACGCAATACGAAAACCAGCTTATTGTGCAAACGTACTAAATTTCGTTACATTTTTTAGCATTTTCCCAGATGCTTTAATTATAATTATGTGAGAACGTTGTCTTGACAGCGTTTTATTTCATAGCTGTTAAGGAGAAATAATGACAAACTTTACTCAAGATTATTACAAAAGCGGTGCTCCTGAGGTTATTGACACTCAGGCAACATATGCTTTTGAAGAAGCAAAAAGAGTTTCAGTAGGACGCACTTATGGCGAAATGACGCTTGGATTGATTGTTACAACTCTTGTGGCACTGTTCACTCAAAGCGGTAATTTCTGGCTTAGATTTATGTTTGCAACCCGCGGATGGGGTTGGATGATGTTGGCAATTGCTCAGGTTGTGATAGCAGTTGTTCTTGGAACGCGTTTAATGAAGATGAGTGAGACAACAGTACGAGTTTTGTTCTATGCTTATGCTGCTTTAACAGGATTTACTTTAAGCTCAGTTTTTCAAGTATTTAGCCTTGGATCTGTGGCATTAGTATTTGCTTTAACTGCAGGATTCTTCCTGTGCTTGACAATGCTTGCACTTACTACAAAAAAGGATTTGCTTAAAGCTGGTCCAATTTTAATGGTTGCATTACTTGTATTCGTTGTTGCGCAAATTATTATTTCGTTTATTGGGCAAGATACTGGAACAATGCGTCTTATGGCTGGAATTGGCATCGTTATTTTTGCAGGTTTAACAGCTTACGACGCTCAGCAAACTCGCGCATTACTTGCACAATATGAAAATCAGCCTGAAATGGTTAAGAAAGTATCTATTTTCTGCGCATTCCAGCTGTTCTTGGACTTCATTAATATATTCATCTACTTGCTAGAGTTGCTTGGAGATAATAGAGATTAATAATACTAAAACTAACATACGTGTGTTAGTTGCTTAGATATTTAACCCTGCCAGATTAGTATTTGGCAGGGTTTTTCTATTATGCGCAGTGGAGTTCTGCGCGAGTGTCTTCATTTTGCTTGTTTTCAGACACTGGCGCAGTATGTAATCTGCGTTAGTAACGAATAATTGCGTTTTAGCGTTACTCGCGCAGTACGTAATCTGCACCAGTGTCCCAAAAACGGTGGCGCTCAAGCAGGTCGTCAGCGCACGCAGTCAACCATCTGCACCAGTAACAAAAAACGACCAAAACTTTACAGCGGTGTAAAATTTATGCCGCCTACTCGCGCTAAAACGGCAGAAACTTTACATCCGTGTAAAGAAACGGTCGCTTGCGCGCCAAAAAACGGCAGAAACTTTACAACCGCGCGCAGTTTATGCCGCTTCCCAGCCAGATTCCGACCAAAACTTTACAGCGGTGTAAAGAAAAAGTCGGCTACGCGCCAAAAAACGGCAGAAACTTTACAACCGCGCTGCTAGCGAATCGATACACGCGTTAAATATTTTTGCAGTCAATAGAAAATGTCAAAAACATCTTGCGATTATGTATTTTCGACAGTTTTGGCTTGCGTTTTGTTTATTCCACCAAACGATTTGGTATTTTCGACATTTTAGTAAGCTGCAAAAAATCGTGGAAAACGCTCGGAACGCAGCGCTCAAGCAGGTCGCAGCGCACAAAACAACAAAAAGACCCCACGAGTTTCCTCGCGGGGTCTTTGTTAAGACTTAGCTAATATTTTCAGTTAGAGAAAATACTAGGCAAGAATCTTGGTCACACGACCAGAACCAACGGTACGGCCACCTTCACGAACTGCGAAGGTCAAGCCCTCTTCCATTGCGATAGCCTGGATCAACTCAACAGTGAAGGTTGCGTGATCGCCTGGCTGAACCATCTCAACGCCGTCTGGCAAGGTGATAACGCCGGTGACGTCGGTGGTGCGGAAGTAGAACTGTGGACGGTAGTTGGAGAAGAACGGCGAGTGACGGCCACCTTCGTCCTTGGTCAAGACGTAAACTTCGCCTTCGAACTTGGTGTGTGGGGTCACAGAACCTGGAGCAGCCACAACCTGACCACGCTCAACGTCGGTACGGTTGATACCACGGAGAAGAAGACCAGTGTTATCGCCAGCCTCGGCCTCATCCATCTGCTTGTGGAAGGTCTCGATGGAGGTAACGGTGGTGGTCTGAGTTGGACGCAAACCAACGATCTCAACTGGGGTGTTGATTGGGAGCTTACCACGCTCAACACGACCGGTGACAACGGTACCACGACCGGAGATGGTGAACACATCTTCGATTGGCATCAAGAATGGCTTGTCAAGATCGTGAGTTGGGGTTGGGATGTACTCGTCAACAGCCTTCATGAGCTCCTTGACGGTCTCTACCCACTTCTCGTGATCTGGAGCGTCATCATGCAAAGCACCGTAAGCAGAGGTGCGGATGACTGGGCAGTCGCGATCGAAGCCGTTTTCTTCGAGGAGGTCACGAACCTCTTCTTCGACGAGGTCAATAAGCTCTGGATCATCAACCATATCGCACTTGTTCAAAGCAACGAGGATCTTCGGGACACCGACCTGCTTAGCGAGCAAAACGTGCTCACGGGTCTGAGCCATAGGACCATCGGTAGCAGCAACCACGAGGATTGCGCCATCCATCTGAGCAGCACCGGTGATCATGTTCTTCACGTAATCAGCGTGGCCTGGAGCGTCCACGTGAGCGTAGTGACGCTCAGCGGTCTGATACTCGATGTGTGCGATGTTAATGGTAATGCCGCGTTCCTTCTCTTCTGGAGCAGCATCAATCTGATCGAAGTCATACTGAGGGTTCAGATCTGGATACTCGCCATGCAGCACCTTAGAAATAGCCGCGGTCAAGGTAGTCTTACCGTGATCAACGTGACCAATGGTACCAATGTTAACATGCGGCTTAGTACGCTCGTACTTTTCCTTTGCCATGTGTTTGTCCTCCTGGACGTCTCGTAGTTTGCCTCACACATTTGTGAGAGGTCTTTCGCTACATATTACTGGGTTTCTGGGTTAGGTGCCACTTCGGTGCCAGAACCCAGTCAACGTAGGAAATTCTAGCGTTGACCGGGGACAGAAAACACCGAAGTAGCGTGCGCTTTATTCGCCGCGCTGAGCCTTAATAATCTCGTCCGAAACGGCCTTCGGGACCTCCGCGTAAGAGTCCATCTGCATGGTGAACATTGCGCGGCCCTGAGTCTTGGAACGAAGATCGCCAATGTAGCCGAACATTTCGCTCAGCGGCACCTTGGCGTCGATAACTTTCACGCCAGTGGCATCAGTCATAGACTGGATGTTACCGCGACGAGAGTTCAAATCGCCCATGACGTCGCCCATGTACTCTTCTGGAGTACGGACTTCGACAGCCATAATTGGTTCGAGAATTACCGGATTAGCCTTAGGAGCAGCTTCCTTGAAGCACATGGAACCTGCAATCTTGAAGGCCATTTCCGAAGAATCGACATCGTGAGTCTGACCGTCGGTGACGGTTGCCTTTACACCCACAACTGGGAAGCCAGCCAAAACGCCGGATTCCATAGCTTCCTGCACGCCTGCATCGATTGAAGGAATGAATTCCTTGGTGATGTGGCCGCCGGTAACTTCGTTGACAAACTGGTAGGTTTCGCCAGATTCTGTGTCGAGAGGCTCGAAGTTCATCAAAACCTTTGCGAACTGACCAGAACCACCGGTCTGCTTCTTGTGAGTGTATTCCTGGTTCATAACAGCCTTACGAATCGTCTCACGGTAAGCAACCTGTGGCTTACCAACGTTCGCTTCGACCTTGAACTCACGACGCATACGATCAACGATAATGTCAAGCTGAAGCTCGCCCATACCGGAAATCAAAGTCTGACCAGATTCCTCATCGGTCTTAACCTGGAATGTAGGATCCTCGTCAGAAAGCTTAGCCAAAGCCAAGCTCATCTTTTCCTGATCAGCCTTCGTCTTTGGCTCCACAGCAACCTCGATAACAGGATCTGGGAATGTCATGGATTCCAAAGAAATTGGGTTCTTTTCGTCGCACAAAGTATCACCAGTGCTGACGTTCTTCAAACCAACGAAGGTGTAGATGTTACCAGCTTCAGCTGAATCTACAGGATTTTCCTTATCAGCATGCATCTGGAAGATCTTACCAACGCGTTCCTTCTTGGACTTCGTGGAATCGTACACGGAATCGCCTGGCTTTACTTCGCCAGAGTAAACGCGTACGAACACGAGCTTGCCATAGAATGGATGGGTTGAAATCTTGAATACCAATGCTGCGAATGGATCTGTATTAACTGGCTTACGGTCAATTTCAACGGATTCGTCGCCTGGCTTGAAGCCCTTAATAGATGGAACATCTTCTGGGCTTGGGAGGAAGTCGACAACAGCATCCAGCATTGGCTGAACACCCTTATCCTTGAATGCAGAACCGCAAGTTACTGGGAAGGCCTTACGCTCAATGGTAAGCTTACGGATACCAGCGCGCATTTCTTCTTCAGTAAGTTCGCCAGTTTCGAGATACTTCTCAACAAGCTCATCGTCAGCTTCAGCAACCTGATCCATAAGTTCAGCACGATACTGCTCTGCACGTTCCTGCAAATCTTCAGGAATGTCAACGGTGTCATAGTGAGCACCCATATCGTCCTTAACGTCATTCCAGACGTAAGCCTTCATACGAATCAAGTCAACAACGCCGATGAAGTCGTTTTCAGCACCGATTGGAAGCTGAATAACGAGTGGAGTTGCACCGAGCTTCTCCTTGATGGTCTTGACGGAATAGTAGAAATCAGCGCCAAGCTTATCCATCTTATTGATGAAGCAGATACGTGGGACGCTATACTTATCAGCCTGACGCCACACGGTTTCAGACTGAGGCTCCACACCTTCCTTACCATCGAAGACTGCTACAGCACCATCGAGCACGCGAAGGGAACGTTCCACCTCAGCGGTGAAGTCCACGTGGCCTGGGGTATCGATGATGTTGATCTGATAGCGGTCATCAACGTCATGAGTCTGACGCTTCCAGAAGCAGGTAGTTGCAGCAGACTGAATAGTAATACCGCGCTCCTGCTCCTGAGCCATGAAGTCCATGGTAGAAGCACCATCATGAGTTTCACCGATCTTGTAGTTCTTACCAGTGTAGTAAAGAATACGTTCGGTGGTAGTAGTCTTACCAGCATCAATGTGCGCCATGATGCCGATATTACGAACCATATTCAGGTCGTTAAGCACATCTTGTGCCATATTCTTATCCTTAGCTCTTTAAGATACCGATTATCTTGTGGATTACCAGCGATAGTGAGCAAAAGCCTTGTTTGCTTCTGCCATCTTGTGGGTATCCTCGCGGCGCTTCACAGAAGCACCCAAGCCATTGGAGGCATCGAGAATTTCGTTGGCCAAACGCTCAGCCATAGTCTTTTCACGACGAGCGCGCGAGAAGTCAGTAAGCCAGCGGAGGGAAAGAGTGTTTGCACGAGCAGGCTTAACTTCGACTGGAACCTGGTAAGTTGCGCCACCAACGCGGCGAGAACGAACCTCAAGATTTGGACGAATGTTATCAAGAGCGCGCTTCAATACAGAAACTGGCTCCTGCTCGGTCTTTGCCTTCACCTGCTCAAGAGCGGTGTAGACGATGTTTTCTGCGATGGACTTCTTACCATCGAGAAGGATTTTGTTAATCAACTGAGCCACGACGGTCGAGCCGTAGATTGGATCAGGAAGCAGTTGATGCTTTTTTGCAGGTCCTTTACGTGACATGTTTTACTTCGCCTTCTTTGCTCCATACAGGGAACGACCCTGCTTGCGGTCCTTGACACCCTGGGTATCTAATGCGCCACGCACGATGTGGTAACGCACACCTGGGAGATCCTTCACACGGCCACCACGCACGAGCACGATGGAGTGCTCCTGCAAGTTATGACCTTCGCCTGGAATATAGGCGGTTACTTCAATACCAGAGCTGAGGCGCACACGAGCAACCTTACGAAGCGCGGAATTTGGCTTCTTAGGAGTGGTGGTGTACACACGGGTGCACACGCCACGACGCAGCGGGCTACCCTTCAAGGCCAAAGTCTTTGACTTTTTCGGCTTGGCCTGACGTCCTTTACGGACAAGTTGTTCAATCGTAGGCAACTTAAGTTCTCCGATTCATTGTTATCTTCTATTTGGTGAAAACCGCCACACTGCAGCACACCATAACCAAAGAATCGGTTAAAGAGTAAAAGCCACAGTCCACCGGCCCGATGGCCCTCGCGCCTCCAGCCACACATTACTGCGCGCTATCTTTGACACTTGGGATATCCCAACCAACACGCCTATAACATAAGGCACGCTGTTGGCACACACGAATTACTATTATACACCCAATCTTGACAATGCAATTAATAAAGTTTTAAAACCTATTTAAGAATTGGGCGCACAGGAGCAGACACATCTAAGCTGCGTTTGTTGCCAATTTTACTAGGATCATCAATAATCTTGGCAACAATAGCTTTCTTTAACTCAATCTGAGACGAATTGCCCCATATGATAGTTTTTTTAACATCCCCTAATTCTGTTTCGACAGAATCTTGAGTTTTTGCACTAACTTTCGTAACTCTAGCTCGCAAAGATTCCGAAAGTGAACTAACAATTTTTACAGCTTCAAGTACAGCTCTATTATTCAAACTTCTTTGCACATTTGAAACTTCAATAACAGGTATTCCTTGCGTTGTAACTTGAGCTACAGCATTTAACACGCGACCTTTAGCGTCAACAGCAGTTAATTTATTGCTATCTCGAGTTTTGAGCATTGCTGCAGGACGTTGCGCATGTACAGAAACATGCAAACCATTAGGGAAATTCTTAGAAACTTTTGCTTCAGTTACGCCAGGAATATCGTTAAGTTGGTTAATTACTTCTTGAGAAGAAACTAAAAATAGCGATTTACCAACTTGAGTTGACGCAATTGAAGCAATTTTTTGCTCACTCACCCACTCGTTAGAGCCAGAAATACTTATATCGCTAGACTTAAGAAGAAAAACTGGCGAGAAGAATAAAAACCAAATAATCGCCGAAACAGAAGCAATCACTGCAAGAATTGCAAGAATTCGTTTAACAGTAAATTGCAAATAAGCAGATTTGCGTTCTTTCAAACGCTCTCGAAAATTAATTATTCTAGGACGAGTAATCATTCCAAGAGAACCAGAAGTTTGACTTAAAGTTTTTCTTACAAAATCAAGCTTTGGCAAAAGTCTAGCGTCAACAAACTTACCTTGATGATTTTTTTCATTGACATCAGCTACTCGTATTTGCGATGTGTTTTGACTGATTATATGCCTTTGGAAACGCTGGTCTTTGCGCAACGACGAAGCACTACGACGAGACGCAATGCTGTTGGATTTATTACTACGAGACTCTTCAGTACGCGCAATATTAAGACTTGAAACGGTACGACGATGCGAATCATTTGCATCAGCATCGTACGATTTGCTTGACCTCACGCGACCCATAATTGCCTCTCGTAATAATTTATTTATATTTTAATCGCTTAATTTCAAAGCACTACAATGCTTCTAGCATAACAGACGTCATAGCAGTAATACTTCCTGCACCAACTGTAAGCAGCACATCACCAGATTTTGCACGCGAAGCCAGTTTCAACGCAGCTTCGCGCATATCGTCAACCGCTTCAATTTTTACATCAAGATTCTGCAATTTTGCAGCTTTAACAATAGTTTCAGCATTAATATCTGGAAAATCTTCCTGCTTTTCGCGAGCTGGGAAAATTCCTGTAACAATTACGTCGTCTGCAAGAACCAAAGATTTTGCAAACTCACTAGCAAAAGCCTGCGTTCTGGAGAACAAATGAGGCTGAAACAGCACGCGAAGAGTAGAAGAAGTGTACTTTCTTCGCGCAGCGCGCAATAGTGCAGCTATTTCAGTTGGATGGTGAGCATAATCGTCCACAACTGTCACACCATCAACACATCCACGAATATCAAAACGACGAGACGCGCCTCTGAAGCTTTCTGCACCACGAGCCGCATCTTCTGGATTCATACCGAGCAATACTGCAGCAACAATCGCTGCAGAAGCATTAAGCGCATTATGCAAACCTGGTATTAACAAGCTAACTTGCACCTTGTTCGAACATTTAGCATGTTCATCCAAAATTTTTTCCGGCAATACAAGCGTAAACATTTCTCGACCACTTACAGCTTGCTCATTTTCATGCTCAATACTTGCGAACATAGCTAATTTTTGTACGCGCGAGCTGACTTTTAGTCTCCACGTATCCAAATTACCGTAAGCAATTGTTTTGTTTAAAATATTATCCGGCATAGCTTCAAGTACTTTTCTAGCACCTTCATCTTCTGCACAAATTATTACGTTATTGACAGCATGACTTACGTGCTCAACAAATGCTTCTCTGTATCGTTCACTAGAGCCGTAATGATCCAAGTGATCTGCTTCAGCATTTGTTACGATTGCAATACTTGGGCTGTATTTTTCAAAACTTCCGTCAGATTCGTCAGCTTCAGCAACCATAACAATTCCATTGCCAGCATGACCGCCGTCTAAAACTGTTCCGTCTGCAGCTTGAATAGATCCGCCGATTGCGTAGCTTGGATCAGCCAAATCGCCCACTGCAGTCACAGTTAATATATGAGAAAGAAGTGAGCTAGTAGTTGTTTTACCATGCGCTCCAGCAACAGTCACGCCAGTTTTTGCAGATAATAATAACGCAAGAATATCGCTGCGATGAACAAGCTTTATGCCGCGCTCATGCGCTGCCATAATTTCCGGATTGCTTGGTTTAATAGCACTTGAATACACGAGTACATCTGCATGCTCAACATGTGAAGCACTTTGTCCAATTTCTACTTCAATACCTAATTCTTCCAAGCGTTGAGTGTGATCATTTGCTTCGCGATCACAACCGCTTACACTTACGCCCTCTTCATGCAACATTTCTGCCAGAACACTCATTCCAGCTCCGCCAATGCCAATAAAATGCACTCGCCCTAGTTTTGAAATAGTTTGCGAATCATCAAACGCTGATTTTACTGGGTTTAAATCAATGTTGTTATGAGATGAAATTGTATTGCTATTAAGATTAGTCATTACTTTCTGCCTTCTTTTGCGATTTCAAGAATACGCTTCGCCATAACGTCTGCAGCATTGCGAATACCATAATTCCAAGATTTAGTGCGCATAGCTTGTAATTGCTTTTTGTTTTGCAATAAAGCTAATCCTTCATCTATAAACCACTTTGCATTGAAATCAGCATCATTTACCATTACTGCTCCCCCTGCATTTACTACAGGCTCAGCATTAAAACGCTGCTCGCCGTTGCCAATAGGCAATGGCACGTATACAGCAGGTAAGCCAAGTGCCGAAATTTCTGCAACCGTTCCAGCTCCTGCACGACATATAACTAAATCTGCACAAGCAAAAGCCCAATCAATGCGCTCTAAATATTCTGCAATATGATAATCGCCACAACCAGCATGCTCTGGTTTAATATCGTTTATTTGCGATTCACCTACTTGATTTGCAACTATATTTCGCACTTCTTCCGCTTTTGCGCGACCAGTTAAGTGAATTACTTGCGCATGTTTTAAAATATCTCCTGCTGCTGCAGCAACAGCTTGATTTATGCTTTTTGCACCCAAAGATCCGCCTGTAACAAGAATAATCGGACGTTTAGGATCAACGCCAAGGTTTTGCGCACCTTCAACGCGAGCGGAATCATAATCTTTTTCTAATCTTTCACACAATTGAGAAATAGCAGGTCTAAGAGGTAAACCAACTCTTTCAACTTTGACACCTTTTCGCGTGCGCAAATCAGTATTCCCATAAACTGTTCCAACAGCATCAGCCCAACTTGCACCCAAGCGATTTGCCATTCCAGATTTAGCATTCTGCTCATGAATCACAATAGGAATATGCTGCGCATGAGCTTGAGAATATACTGGAGCAGAAGCATAGCCACCGAAGCCCACTACTATATCTGCTTTTCTAGCGGCTAGTATATTTCGCACTTTGCGTTTTTCGCGCATCCATCGAATTGGAAACTTAATTGCATCTAGATTTGGCTTACGCGGGAACGGCACTTTTTCTATAGTGTCAAGTTCGTACCCTGCATTCGGCACAAGACTTTTTTCCAAACCAACTTCTGTACCAATTACACTAATTAACGCTTCAGGATTGAGCTTTTTAATAGCGTTTGCAACAGAAAGCAAAGGATTGACATGACCTGCAGTGCCCCCGCCTGCAAGAACAATATGCACTTCCTGCTCAATAGCATTATCAAACTTCATTTCACTACCCTTGTTATAACTTTCATATTATAAAAAAGTTGTAAATACTTACTACTTCGATATAGTAAGTTGCGGATTGGAACGCATAAGACCATCAGCTACGCCAATTGCAACCAAACACATAACGAGCGAAGATCCACCTGCTGACACAAACGGCATAGGCACTCCCATAACCGGAAGTATTTGCACAACAACAAGAATATTAACTAATCCTTGGCCTACAATCCACGTTGCGATACACATTAATGTGATTGAAATAAATTGCGATTTCGCTTTTAATGCTGAAGATAGTATGCACCAACCAATAATTACGTATAGCAAAATCACTGCTGCTGCAACCAAAAAGCCCATCTCTTCGCCAATAATAGCGAAAATAAAATCATTGTGAGCGTAAGGCAAATAATTCCATTTTTCGCGAGAGTTTCCGATGCCAACGCCTAATAGTCCACCAGAAGCCATTGCATATTGAGCGTGAATTGCTTGGAAGCAAACGCCTTTAGCTGCTTTTGCGTCACATCCGTGCAAAGTAGCAAGAATACGTCGCATACGATTTTGGCTTGTCAAAACAAGCATAGCGACCATAGCAATAGCAATCAAAATACTTCCTATTAGCCAGCGCGTAGGGAATCCGCCAAGATAAAAAGCTATAAGTGCAATAAGAATAATAATTAAAGCAGTACCAAGATCCTTACCTGCAATAACAAGCAACAACGATACGCCGAGTCCTGCTGCTACAGGAATATACGCGCGCATTTGCACACGCTCATACGCTTGTTTTGCAGCAATCAAAGCTATTGGAAGCCAAATACATAATGCAAGTTTTGTAATTTCTGCAGGCTGCAAAGTAATAGGACCAAAAGCAATCCAACCAGCATTACCATTAACTTCACGTCGTAAACCTGGAACAAATGTTAAGAACTGTGCAACAACAGAAATAATGTAAATAACAGCAACGTATCGTCTATAAACTGTAGTTGGAAGTCGAGAAGCGAAAATATAGCCAATTAAGCCTAAAACGCAATACATTGTTTGGTTTACGCCTTGACCCCAAGGTGCGATTCCGTAGGTAATCATAGTTACTGAAGAACTAGAAAACACCATGAATAAGCCGAAAATCGACAGTATAACCACTGATACTCGCATGCCGTATAAGCACCACAGTGGGTTAGTTAAACTGCGCAAGCCAACATATTTCTTTAATTCCGAATCTTGAGTTTTGCGCTCTAACGAGTTTTTTGAGTAGTCTTTTTTCGAGGAAAATATTCCAGATACAGTATTAGCTAATTTTGCGTATTTAATTGACTTTGCCGGCTTTTCTGGCTTTACTGGCTTTACTGGCTTTACTGATTTCGCTGGTTTTACTGGTTTCGCTAGATTTGTTAGCTTTGCAGGTTTTGCAGGATTTACAGTATTTACATGACTTGCTTGCTGTGCAGGCTTTACAAAATTAGTTGATTTTACAAGCTTGGATGATTTTACAAAATTATCTGGCTTTGCCTGTTTCGCTGGTTTCGCAACTTTCGACTTCTTTGCATCTTTTACAAATTTTACAGATTTATTTAAAGAAGAGCCTACAGATTTGCCAACTTTAGTAACAGAATTACTTACAGAATTACTTACAGACTTTCCTACAGATTTGCCTAATTCCTTACCAGCTTTGCTTGCGTACGCTCCTACTTTGCTTACTGACTTGCCTACTTTACTTGCTGAAGTCCTAATAGATTTTTTAAAAGATTCAAATTTTTGTTTTTTAGAAGAATTAGAAGAATCTGAATCTGCTTCAATATGATCTTCCATAATAACTTCTGAGACTTTGCGCGCTAATGAACGCAAAAACTTTTTAGGCTTATTACTGTTGAACACCATGATTATGCACCCATCGTTGAGATTCTTTAGCAAAACGATTGCCGCGATCGGCGTATGAAACAAATTGATCCATAGAAGCACAAGCAGGGGCGAGCAGAACAACATCACCAGGCTTAGCATAACGCCCAGCAGCTTCTACAGTTTGACGCATAACAGCCTCACCGAATGAAGAATCAGGATTTACAAGCGAAGTATTCTCAATATTCTCACAAACTAAATCATCAACGCAATCATATGATTTAGCGCAAGAACCATCCTGTGAAACAATAGTTACTGGAATGTGAGGAGCTGAACTGCGAAGAGCTTCAACAATTGGACGTTGATCTATTCCAATAACAACAACTGCTTTAATCACATGAAGTTGGTTTGCAATCAAATCTTCAAAATGACCGCCTTTAGCTAAACCGCCAGCAATCCAAACAACCGAATTATTAGCAAAACTAGCTAAAGATGCACAAGCAGCATGAGCATTAGTTGCTTTAGAATCATCTACAAATCTAATACAATGCGAAGGATTTTCATCTTCAGACATCAAAGTCGCAACTGTTTGAATGCGATGACCTCCAGGAGCAAACTCGCGTAAAGCACGAACTGAAGAATCTACATCACCAGTTAAACCTAAAGCTAACGCTAACGCAGTAAGAGCATCAGCTAATAAATGCGGATACACGCTGCCATCAGGCTCGCACAGATGCTTTAGCTCACGCAATTCAACAATAGGTTTCAGAGTGCCTTTAGTTCCTCCAGCAACACCGCTGTTATCGACAATCCAACCATCTTTTACGCCAATTTCACCATCTTTAGGCTCTTCTAGCGTAAAACCAATTTTTTTACAACCATCAGCAACTTGTGCACAAGCTGCCAATTTGCTTACACGCTCATCTTGAGCATTGTAAACCAAAGCTTTTTGCACATTATTAAATACTTTTGACTTGTCACGAGCGTACGCTTCCATGCCGCCATGCCAATCTAAATGATCAGCAGCAATATTAGTAATAGCAGCACAGTCAAGAGCTAAAGAATCAGTGAAATGCAATTGGAAAGAGCTTAATTCAACGCATAAAGCATCATGCTCACATTCCAAAGCAGCATGTGACACAGACTTTCCAATATTTCCTACTGCTGGAGCATCTAATCCGCAAGCGGTTAGCATTGCAGAAGTCATTTCTGTAGTAGAAGTCTTACCATTTGTGCCAGTAATACCGATCCAATAAGCAGGTTTATTCGTGCGTTTAGAAGGTACACGCAAGCGCCAAGCTAATTCAACTTCGCTCATTACTGGAATATTGTGCGATGCAGCTTCTTGCAAAAATGGCGTGCGAGGGTTAAATACTGGAGATGTAACAACAGCATCGATTTTAGACCAGTCTATTGCTGAAAAATCATGTATATCAGCATCAGGCTTATTTTCGTCTGCAGTCACAGGCTCAGATCCAACAGAGCGCAAAACCTCAGCTGCACCACGACCAGAAACTCCAAGACCTGCAACTAATACACGCTTAAAAGCAAATGCTTTATCGCTTGTGCACGACTTACAAGTAGATTCAGACGAAACAGATACGTCATTGCCATCGACAATATTCATATTGAAGCCTTCCAATTTTTGAAATTAAATAAGCAAGCCAGAATGCCCAGCCCAATCGGCGTAGAACATCATAAGCGCAGAAAGCACAAACATGAGCTCAATCATCCAGAATCGCACAACAACCTTTGTTTCCGTCCAGCCGAGCAATTCAAAATGATGATGAATAGGAGCCATTTTGAACACGCGCTTATGCGTAGCTTTAAAGAATCCAACTTGAATAACGTCACTTGCAGCTTCCATTACAAATAATCCACCCAAAATCACAGCCAAAAACTCTGTGTGAGTTGCAATAGAAAGAGCTGCAAATAATCCACCTAAAGCCAGCGAACCAGTATCTCCCATAAATACTTGAGCAGGATTCGAATTAAACCACAAGAATCCAAAGCAAGCAACAGCAGCACAAACAGCAATAATAGTTAAATCGAGAGGATCAGAAACAGCGTAAGAGAATCCAAAATGACCGCCTCCACGCACATGGTAGCTTTCCCAAAAAGCAATCAAAGCGTATCCAGCAAAAGCAATCATAGAAGATCCAGAAGCTAAACCATCAAGTCCGTCAGTCAAGTTTACAGCGTTAGACCAAGCAGCAATAAGGAAATTAACCCAAACGATAAATACTACGATTCCTACACCGTTGCCGAGTATAGAAAAATCAAAAAATGGTTTTTCAATAAAACTCATTCCAGGTTGAGCGCTAGCAATGCCAGATTGAGTTGGCAATAGCAATGACAAAAGCGCGTAAATACTTGCAAAAATAATTTGACCAGTAAACTTCGCATGTACAGAAAGACCAAGATTCTGCTTTTTACGAACCTTAGCAAAATCATCAATAAAGCCAAGCAAACCCATTGAAAGCATTGCAAACAGCACTAAAACAGCAGACCATGAAGGCGAGCGACCAACAGAAACATATCTATAAAGAGCAGAAGCAGCCCAACCTGCTACTACAGCAAAATTAATAACAACACCGCCCATAGTTGGCGTGCCGCGCTTTACTAAATGAGATTGTGGTCCATCTTGGCGAATGTACTGACCGTAGTGCAAACGATGCACTAAACGAATAAGCAAAGGCGTGCCAACAATCGTAACTACGAGCGACACCACAATTCCTACAATAAGCGCAATCACCGCTTAACCTCCGTTTACTGTTCCGTTTGCTATAATACTTAATTTATTAATTTCACACTTATATTGAGCATCGAGCAGTTAAATATTTGCCCAATGTTCAGCAAGCACACTCAAGCCTGAAGCATGAGAGCCTTTCAATAACACAACACTACTCGGATGCTCGGCCACAATTTTCCAAACAATATCATCAGCCTCATCCGCACTGTGTACAAAGTAGACTGCATCATTAGAAGAAAGTAGTTTATTATTCCAAGAAGAACGCGCACCTTGAGCAATACAGTGAGCTAATTTATCTAAGTCAGAGTCCGTTTTTGAACCAACAGCAACAACCGCATCAACACTCGAATTTGCTACATATTCTCCAATATTTGTGTGCAATTCATCTTCGTTGCCGCCAAGCTCCAACATAGAACCAAGAACCGCTATACGGAAAGGTTTCGAAGATGCACCACAGGAATCATTTTCATAAGCACATAAACCATCAATTCCTGCTTTCATAGAATCAGGATTTGCATTAAAGGAATCGTCAATAAGCGTAAATTTCTCGTCATTCTTCGAAACTGTACTCAATTGCATGCGATGCGGGCTAATATGCGAAACTTTAGACAGCACAGAAGCAATATCATCTAAAGTCATTCCCAAATATCTTGCAACATTTGCTGCAGCAAGCGCATTCATAACATTATGCTCGCCTTGTATAGCAAGATGCACTTCAATATGATTCACTAAATCAGAAGAATTAATGCGTTCATTGATAGTAAAAACTGCTTTACCAAAAGAATCTAACTTTATATTGCTAGCTGAAAGTTGGTAGTCATCTTTACTAGCTGATTCCAGCAATCCGTTTTTAGCATTTCTACCGAACCAGCGCACATGATCATTTTCTACAAGACAAGACATTGCAGAAACTCGCTTATCGTCGGAATTTAATACTGCTATGCCATGCGGCAAAAGCCCACGCACAATCTCACTTTTTGCTTGCGCAATGCGCTCAACTGAGCCAAATTCACCTAAATGAGCGACACCAACTTTAAGCACTATTGCGAGATCCGGAGGAGCAATATGAGTTAAATTGGCAATTTCGCCAACATGGTTAGCACCCATTTCTGCTATTAAAAATCGAGTATTATTTCCAACTTGCAAAGCAGTAAGAGGCAAGCCAATATTATTATTAAAAGATCCAACAGGAGCAACTGTTTCGCCTAGCGTGCTCAACAAAGCCTTCAACATATCTTTCGTTGTTGTTTTGCCAACGGAACCAGTAATACCAATAATAGTAAAAGGTTTGTTAAGCTTGCGGCGGAGTTCCAAATTATGTTTAGCTAGCAAACCCAGTGCTTCTACAGAATTATTAACAACTATTTGATTGAGATTAGTGCCTTCGACAACATGTTCAACAATAGCTACAACAGCTCCAGATTCTTCAGCATTCTTTACATAATCATGACCGTCAACATGTTCACCAACTATAGCTACAAACACAGAACCGTTACGGATTTGACGAGAATCACTAAAAACGGAATTTGCAACTAAATCTGTGCCACAACTATTAAACTCGTGTATTTCACCATGAACAGCTTTAGCAATTTCGCTTATGCTCATAGGCATCATATCGGCATGATCTAAACTCTTAGCATTGCTGGCACACGAAGTTTCAACACAACTCATAACATCCTCCAAATTAGCAACATAATTAAAAGCTCTTAAACAAAACTCACGCAATTAATTTATTTGAAAACTCGAATGAAATCAGCGCTTCATCACTATTCAGTGCAATTCATGCGAAACTCGAAGCGCACTTTTAATAGTCCCACGACGAACACCAGCAGCTAACACCATTGCAATAGATAATGAAAGATGCCGCTGCACATCATTGCCACCAATTTGATCCGCTAATTCAGCTAATTCGTCAGACTCAGCCGATCTAGTAACACAATAAGCGTGCTCTCTTCCAGAAAAACCATAACGTTGACGCAGCGCATAAAAACTCATGCCGGTTGCATATGCCGGGTAAAGCGGTGAAGAAGATGTCTTTGCACTAACTTTCACATTTGATACCGCATCTTTAGATTCAGTCTCATCTTCAGATTCAGAATTAGATTTAGAATCAGATTCTGCTCCAGAATTGCTTTCATTCTGAGTTTGCTCAACGCCAAGAACATCAATACTAACGGATTGTAACGCGTTCTTAGCTAAAGTTGCAGAATTAAGTGCAATAACTACTGCAGCAGCACCATCTTCTGCACAAACTGACAGAGTATGCTGAACATCAGCAATATTTAACGGATATTCCAGCGAAAGTTCACGCTGCAAAGAAGACGAACCGGCGTCACTAATCACGCCAACAGGATTACCAAGCATGTGTAAAAAGTCTGCCAATCGCAAAACATTAGCATGAATTTCATCATCATCGTCACCTGCAACAGCAAAAGTTGCGATGCAAGAAGAAGGATCGAAATTAATATCGCAAGCAAGCTTTCCAAGAGCAACAGGATTAGCAGAAGATACAAGTAGCGGTATTCCTAAATCCACAGCTTCATTACGAAACTCCGGTGGAACTAGAGCAGCATACGCTCCAGCATCTCTAGCAGCCTCAAGTTGACGACGATCAACGTGGCCGAGCGGCACAAACAGGCAACCAGGATGCACTTGACGCACATCATGAGCAATAGAAGTAACAGTTACCTCAGATGCAAACGCTGGAACAACTTCAAAACCATAGTTTTTTGCAGCAAAACCTAAAGTAACTCTTACTCTTGAATATTCATCAACCACATTCATTGCACACCCTACTTTATAGACAACAACATTGTAATGCGTACATTACCAATTTACAGGAACAGGGTTTGCGCGTGGAGAAGAAGCTGGAATATCATACTTTTGCATTAAGAATTCTCCAATAGTTTTGAAAAGTGGACCTGAAGTCATACCACCGTAAACGCCTTGCGGATCTTTTAGCACAACGGTTACGATGAATCGAGGATTATCCGCCGGAATAGCACCAGACCAGTCGCTAATTGTGGAGCTAAGACGGCCATCAGGTCCCGCAACTTCTGCAGTACCACTCTTTGCAGCAACACGATAACCATCGACACCAGCAAATCTGTGATAATGCTCACCCGAATTTTCCAAAGCATTCATCATTTGTGCAGCAACAGTTTCGTCCAAAACGCGCGTTCCTGCAGGGCGAGAAGACTTTGTAACTCTGCCATTAGGATCTATAACGGATTTAACTATTGACTGACGCAACCTAACGCCTTTATTTGCGATAGTTGCAATTGCATTAGTAAGTTGCAAAGCATTCACAGCATAACCCTGACCAAACAGGACGGTATCTTTCTTACGACCATCCCAAGCTTGAACGCTAGGAAGCAAGCCACAAGATTCTCCTTGCAAATTCAATCCGGTATACTGACCAAGACCAAACTTATAAAGATATTCGTAGCGCTTATCTAACGGATACCTTTCGCCAGCCATAACCATACCAATGTTTGAAGATTCAGCAAGAATACCAGCCAAAGTCCAATGTTCAACACCATGATCAACAGCATCATGATATGTTTGACCATTCTTATTAATGCTGTTAGGAACCGCAAACTGATCGCTAAGCTTGTGAGCGCCGGTTTGCAACATACCAGCCATTGCAAAAGCCTTACCAATAGAACCTGGTTCAAAGGTTTGACTTACTGCACGAGACACGTTTACTTTGGATTGTGTGCTACCAGCTTTAATATCGTCAGTATCTTCCAAAGCAAGAATTTCGCCAGTTCGAACATCCTGAACTACTGCAACACCCCATGCTGCACGATATTGTTTCTTTCCGTCAAGAAGAACCTTCTTAACATACCAATCAACATCGCTATCAATCGTAAGCTTAATATCACTGCCGTTTACAGCAGGTTTAGATTCTGTTACAGTTCCTGGAATCTTCTCATTTCCAACATTATTACCTTGATAACGCTGGTAGCCGTCTACACCGTTTAAGGTGGAGTCATGAGTTAGCTCAAGTCCAGAAACACCAACTTCGCCCTTGCGATTCTTTAAGTCTTTACGATTAACTTCATCTGCATTTGAAACTGCGCCAATTACAGAACCAAGAATTGGACCGCTAGAATACACGCGCTCACTACTATTTTCTGCATAAATGCATCCGGAAAGATTAAGATTGTCAATAGCGCGCTTAACTGCAGGAGTTACGTTACGCTTCAACAAAACGTAACGACCAACGCCAGCTAATTTTCCGCCAAGCTCTACAGAACTCATGTGAAGAATCGGAGCTAGCAAACGAGCAACCGCCACAGCGCCCGTGCCTTCTACAGGCTTGCCATTAAGCATATGACAATTATGCTCAGTTTGTTTTGTGCAAGGAGTTGGCACAAATGCCTGAGCGTTAAGCGGATCTCCAATAATATTGAATCGCTCAACACTTTGAGCCAACACAGCACCATTAGCATCAAGTATGCGACCACGACGTGCAAGAATTGGTCGCACACGACTACGCTCAGCCTGAGCTGCTTGTGCAGTTGAGCGAGCATTAATAATCTGTATAAAACTTAGCTTTACTATTGCACTAACACCAATTAACGCAAAAACAATTGCAATTACGGTGCACTTACGCGCAAATATCTGCTGAGGAGCGAAACGTTGTTTGATTAAGTGGCGCATCAATGTTTCTCCTGTTTTGTTTTCTGTTGATATTGACGATTTTGTTGTTCTTGTTTTTGAGTTTTATTTGAGTTATTAGTTTGTTTTGAATTATCGGTTTGTTTTTCGCGCTCAGTTTTTTCAGAATGACTATGTTTTCGTTTTTCTACATAATCACTTAAGTCAATAGAAATAGAACCTTGTTGCGGAACCATTCCCATTCTTTGCGCTCTTGCAGGAAGTTCAGATTCCAAAGTATCTAATTTCGCTTGACTAGCTTCCACATCCTGGTGCAAACGAGAAATACGCGTCTGCACTGCAGTTTGGTCGAAGGAAATTTCTGCCATTTGCGTACGCAAAAAAAGCGAACTAGACAACGTAACAACCATGAAAATCACAATAATCATGCAATTCACAAGAGGTACTTTGCGCGTATTGCTCCATGCCATAACCTTGTGGAATCGTTCAAGCACAGCAGAAGATTTACGCTGAGATGAGCTAAATGCCGAAGGAGCAGGATTATGTACGTATTCTTTACGGGCTGGATTATCTTTAGTGCGACCAGCTGGAGCTGAAGCAGAGGACGCAGAAGACGAAGAAGAGCGCAAAACACGATTTTGCATGTTCAATACCATGTCAGCGACCTCCTTTTATAGCTTTACGACCAGCCGCTTCATCTTCAAGCCTTGGAATCCAACGCTCAGGAATAGGACGGCATAATTCGACAGCGCGCAAACGAACTGAGGAAGAGCGAGTATTATGCTCAATCTCCTCTTTAGATGCTTTCATTGCGCCTCTTGTAAGAGACTTAAAGAAAGGCTGAGCATCTTCAGGAATAACAGGCATATTCGCTGGAACGTCAACAGTTAAGCCCTTATTCATAAAGCGCTTAACAGTTGTGTCTTCCAAAGAATGGTAAGACTCAACTACAAGACGGCCATGTTCACGAAGATGCAAAGCAATCTTTGGAAGCGTGCGCTGAAGCTTATCTAACTCACCATTTACTTCAATACGCAAAGCCTGGAAAACGCGCTTAGCTGGATTTCCAGTAGCGCGATGAGCTTTCGGAATTACAGAGTCGACTAAGCTAACCAACTGACCCGAAGTAGCAATAGGCTCCGTAGCGCGAACTTCAACAATACGACGAGCAATAGGAGAAGCAAAACGTTCTTCACCATATTCTCGGAAAATTCTAGTTAATTCTCGAGAATCATACGTAGCTAAAATCGTTGCGGCAGTAGTTGCTTGCGTTGTATCCATACGCATGTCAAGTGCTGTATCGTGAGAATAAGAAAAACCGCGATCAGTTTCGTCAACTTGCAAACTTGAAAGACCCAAATCCATAAAAGCAGCATCAATACGGTCAATGCTGTTTTCTCGTAGCACTTCATCAATCTCATCGAATGCCGCATGTGCAGGAATAAAACGATTCTCGAGACCTTCGCCGCGCATTCTTTGCGTTGCTAACGAAAGTGCTTCAGAATCACGATCAATACCAATAAGCGTCGCAAAAGGCGCAGCTTTAAGAAAAGCAGTCGCATGACCAGCAAGACCTAAAGTGCAATCTACTACTATTGCGCCTTTGTGTTGCAAAGAAGGAGTAACTAAATCAACACAATCTTGCAACAATACCGGTGCGTGAATAGCTGTAATGTCTTTCATAGCATCAGTCATCACATCACCGCCGGAAGTACATCGTCAGCAATATCCGCATAACCTTGCTCGCGATCGGCAAGATACTCTTCCCAAGCAGACTTATTCCAAATCTCTGCACGCGTACCAACACCAATAACAACAATTTGATCGCCCAAATTGGCGTAATCCCTTAACATTGGCGGCACAACAATGCGTCCTTGCTTATCCGGCTCTTCATCAACAGCACCAGAAAGGAATACGCGAAGATAATCACGAGCTGATTTATTGCTCATAGATGTGCGCTGAATTTGCGTGGTCATGCGCTGAAACTCAGTCATTGGAAGCACGTAAACGCAACGCTCTTGGCCACGAGCCATAACAAAACCAGTTCCGAGCTGAGAACGGAATTTTGCAGGAAGAGCAACACGACCTTTATCGTCAATTTTCGGAGTATAAGTGCCTAACAAAATAGGTGTTGCTGGATGAGTTGACGCAGCTTCTTGATATTGAGAAGCATAAAAAGGTGCAACTGGCATAGCTGCAGCTTGTGCAGACGAATCAGCAGCGCCGGACGGAGTGGAGGTGAAAACCGGTGCTGGCATATATTGCTGCATTGCTGGCATAACAGTTGAAGGCACACCATAATAACCCTGGATCGACTGCTTAGATTGTACAGGTTGAACAGGCTGAACGTATTGTTGCTGAGGCACTTGTGAATCTTGCATTTGCAGTGGCATCTGCGATTGCTGAGAAACATTTGAATCAGCGGCTTGTTGAGCCTGATTTATGGAATGCGCAGAGGAAGAATTGGCGCTATTGCGCGGTTGCTTATTAGCATCACGACGTGCCATACTCCACCTCCTTAACTCAACATGTACTATGCCATTTACACGTTGCTCACCATTTTACCCCATTCCTCCCCAAAAATCCCCACTTTTTTACAAAATTTTTGATTTTTTTGAAGCAAATCACCAATAGAAAACAAAAGACCCTCACGCAGCGCTCAAGCAGGTCGTTACGAACGCAGTCGACCATCTGCACCAGTAACAAAAAACGACCAAAACTGTACAGCGGTGTAAAGAAACGGTCGCCTACGCGCGAAAAAACGGCAGAAACTGTGCACGAGCGCGGACAGAAAGCACGGACAGAAAGTGCAGAGCCTGAAGAAGCGGCAGAAACTGTACAGCGGTGTAAAGGAAAAGCCGTTTGCGCACCTTAATCCGGCAGAAACTTTACGCACGTGTAAAGAAAAAGCCGCGAAATGACGGAATGGCGACCAAAACTGTGCAGCTGTGCGCAGTTTATGCCGCTTCCCAGCCAGATTCCGACAGAAACTTTACGCACGTGTAAAGAAAAAGCCGCCTACGCGCGAAAAAACGGCAGAAACTTTACAACCGCGCTGCTAGCGAATCGATACACGCGTTAAATATTTTTGCAGTCAATAGAAAATGTCGAAAACATCTTGCGATTTGGTATTTTCGACAGTTTTGGCTTGCGTTTTGTTTATTCCACCAAACGATTTGGTATTTTCGACAATTTAGTAAGCTGCAAAAATCGTGGCAAACGCTTGGAACGCAGCGCGACGTCTGCACCAGAGTCCCAAAACAAGCTACAAACGCCGGAGAAAAAACTCCAGCAAATGTTCATGAAGCTTTGCAGTAATGCTTCTGCGAACGGTGATTGCTTGTTGATTAGTGAACTTTAACATTAATACTCTGCAGACGTTGAGTATTTATTGCCTAGAGAACACTAGCATTCGTGCTGCTGCACACACCACACCATACGCACCTACCACATCACAAAACAACGGTGGGTGGATTTACGAGTGGGAGATAGGAATTGCTTGTCGAGCAATATAAAAGCGGAACGATAGTAATAATCTTATTGACGAATACTATTTCTGCAGAAAAAGTAAGTAAAAGACTAAACTTAACTATCTAGCCGCTAAGTACAAATAAGGTATAAGAGCGGAGCGCTGCGAGATAAGTAATTCCTATCTCACACAGCCACTCCAGAAACCCACCAGCCGAAACATCTACAATCGCGGCAAATACTTCTCAAGCTCAAAAGGCGTAACTTGACGACGATACTCTTCCCACTCTTGATGCTTATTGCGCAAGAAGTACTCAAAAGCGTGTTCGCCTAATACGCTTGCAACGAAGTCCGAGCGCTCCATAATCTTTAGTGCTTCATCCAAGGATTCCGGCAATGGCTGAATACCCATTGCTTGACGCTCAGCATCAGTAAGCTCCCACACATCGTCGCTAGTTGGATCGCACAAAGTCATTTGCTTTTCAATACCATCCAAGCCAGCAGCAAGAAGCACAGAGTAAGCAAGATACGGATTCGCTACAGGATCTAGCGCACGGAATTCCATTCGGCAAGAATTGCCTTTACCAGGCTTGTATTGCGGCACACGCAGAAGTGCAGAACGGTTGCTATGACCCCAGCAAACGTAGCTAGGAGCTTCCGCACCACCCCACAAACGCTTATAAGAGTTCACATATTGATCAGTTACAGCGCAAATTTCTGAAGCATGATGCAAAATACCAGCAGCAAATTGACGCGCAATAAGAGACATATTAAATTCTTGACCAGCTTCATAGAAAGCGTTCGTATCACCTTCGAACAAACTCAAATGCGTATGCATACCCGAGCCAGGTTGATCAGTTAGCGGCTTTGGCATAAAGCTTGCGTACATTCCGCGCTCAAGAGAAATTTCCTTAACTACAGTGCGGAAAGTCATAATATTGTCCGCGGTAGTAAGAGCATCTGCATAACGCAAGTCAATTTCGTTTTGACCAGGACCGCCCTCATGATGCGAGTATTCTACAGAAATACCCATTTGTTCAAGCATACTAACTGCGCTACGACGGAAATCCATAGCCGAACTTCTAGGAACGTGGTCAAAATATCCACCCTCATCAATAGGAACAGGAGTTTTAGACCAATCATCCTGAGCTTCAAACAAATAAAACTCAATTTCCGGATGCACGTAGAAAGTAAATCCTTTTTCTTTCGCTTTTGCGAGCGCAGTCTTTAAAACGTGACGAGGGTCTCCCAGTGAAGGCTCTCCGTCTGGAGTTAGCACATCGCAGAACATGCGCGCTGTGCCTTCCGGACCTCCATGCCATGGAAGAATCTGGAATGTCGACGGATCCGGCTTCACGATCATATCGTCTTCTAAGACGCGAGTCATGCCTTCTATTGCTGAGCCGTCGAATCCTATTCCCTCTTCAAAAGCTGCTTCTAATTCAGCAGGGGCAATAGCAACGGATTTAAGCGTGCCTAAGACATCCGTAAACCAGAGTCGAATAAAACGCACGTCTCGCTCTTCAACAGTACGCAGAGCAAACTCTTGTTGTCGATCCATAATAAGCCCCTTGGGTATCATCCGGTTGTATGCATAGCCACGCACATATGCATATTCACATGCAATTGTAGTGTATTATTTCGCATTACGCTTCATATGTTGAGCTTATATTCAATGAATTTACGTAATTGTAATGAAATTTCTACGTTACGTCACAACTTCTTCAATTTAATATGCCAATTAATTGCTTAATTATTTTTACTTTCTTTTGCCATATTTTTGAAATAGCTCGTACGCGTTTGCATCGCTTAAATCGTCACTATTAAAAATTTCTATATTTTGTTTCGAAATAGTTTCAACTGTTTCCATGCCAATAGCTAAATCTTCTACTGCACGCGACCAAACAGCTAACGCCATAGGCGCAACTATTTCTTGTGGCTCGCAATTGTATTCGTAAACTTTTGCATTTAATTTATCAGCTCTATTTGTAATGAGCATAACATCCATTCCACGGAAGAAATCAACAAATTTTTGCACTGCTTCTTCCGGCTCATTGCCGTCCAAATTTTTTAATACTGCAACAGCACCTTGTTCTTCATCGAAGCATTGCGCTGAAACGCTAGCCATTTTACAAAAAGCAGCCAGTAACTGAGCAGGCTGCACATACGTAACCATTAACGCAACTTTTGCTTTATTTCCAAGCAGACCTTGCAAGTCTTCTTCAAAATTAGCTTCTTCAATATTGCGCATAGCTTGATCAAGAAAATCATTTTCTTGATTATCGTCGCTTTTTTGGTTATTTTTTAAATTTTCGCTATTTAAATTTTCTTGCGACTCTTCTTTAAATTCACGTTCAAATCCCGCGAGCGCATTATCTAATTCCGCATCAGTAAAAGAAGTGCGCACAGAATCGTCATTGTTACGCTTGTCGTCATTGTTACGCTTGTCGTCATTGTTGCGCTCGTCACCGTTGTTTAACATATTCGTCGTTTCCTCCCCTTTCAATGTAATTTCTTAAAGCATACCTAGTTTTATATTTTATCAAATCAGTAGCGCATATTTTCTACGCGCTAGGCAAACAACTAGATCCAAAAACAATTTTCATTTCAGCAAACAAAGAAGTATCTCGCTTTACACGGAAACGATCTCCAAAAGTAAGAACTTGCGCCTTGCCAGTATCGTCTACAAGAGCCAAGCGCACTTCACAGCATCCTGGATGTCGGCTCAAAATATCACTTAATTGCGCAACATGACCTTTATCTAGAACTTTGCGAGGAATAACAACTGTTAAAGGTCTTTCATCCACTGATTCGAGAGTTGGTATTTCAAACTCTGTAGCACGCATTGAAACAGTTTCATCACGCACTTCAACTTGTCCGCGAATACGCACAACTTGGTCAATTGCAAGTTCTTGCGCTGAAGCTTCGTACACTTTGCCAAAGAACATGCATTGTATTGAACTTTCCATGTCTTCAACTGTGACAATCGCCCAAGCGTTACCTTTTCGAGACACTCGCCTATCTACGCTTGTAACTAGGCCTGCAATAGTTACTTGCTGACCGTCGCTCATAGTTCTTGCTCTGTCGATCAGTTGAGCTATTGACATCTCACGTAAATCTGCCAAAACTGCAGACAATCCGCTTAGTGGATGGTCAGAAACGTACAATCCAAGCATTTCTCGCTCAAAATTAAGCTTTGTTTTTTTATCCCACTCTTCAACATCAGGTACAGTAATTTGCATATCTCCCATACCATTGTCTTCATCCGAGTCAGAAGACGAATCAAGATCAGCAAATAAATCAAACTGACCTTCTGCCTGCTTACGCTTAAGCGCAATCACAGAATCAATCGCAGGATCACAAATTTGAAACAGCGCACGACGATTTGAATCAATAGAATCAAAAGCTCCAGCTTTAATAAGCGATTCTACTAGTCGGCGGTTTAGTGCGGTAATTGGCACGCGCTTTACGAAATCCATAAAGTTTACGAAACGTCCGCGCTCGCCTTCGCGCTCAGCAATAATATCGTTTACTGCTTTGTCTCCAACGTTACGAATAGCACCCAAACCAAAGCGCACAACATCTCCAACTGCGGAATACTCAAGAACAGACTCGTTTACATCAGGCTGCAAAACTTGAATACCCATGCGCCTTGCCTCGCCCAAGTACAGTGCAGTTTTGTCTTTATTCGTGCGCTCGTTTTGTAGCAAAGCTGCCATAAATTCCACAGGATAATGCGTTTTTAAGTATGCCGTCCAGTAAGAAATCAAGCCGTAAGCAGCAGAGTGAGCTTTATTAAACGCGTAACCAGAGAACGGAACCAAAACATCCCACACAGCTTGTGCAGCTTCTTCAGAATATCCGTGAGCTTTCATACCTTCAAAGAATGGCACTTGCTCTTTTGCCAGCACTTCCGGCTTTTTCTTGCCCATTGCTCGACGCAACACATCTGCTTTACCAAGACTGTAACCTGCTAAAATACGCGCTGCAGACTGCACCTGCTCCTGGTAAACAATCAAACCGTAAGTTTCGTCCAAAACTTCCTTTAACGGCTCAGCAACTTCTGGATGAATAGGGATAATATCTTGCAAACCATTCTTGCGCTTAGCGTAATTCGTATGCGAATCCATATCCATAGGACCAGGCCTGTAAAGTGCAATCAAAGCCGAAATATCGTTGAAATTATCCGGTTTCAAAGTACGTAGAAGCGCACGCATACCGTCGGAATCAAGCTGGAAAACGCCTAAAGTGTCCCCCCTGGAAAGCAGTTGATAAGTAGCTTTATCGTCTAACGGAATCTTAGTATAATCAATCGGATCTTTCCCATTATTTTCGATATTTCGCAAAGTATCGCGAATAACTGTCAAGTTGGAAAGACCCAAAAAGTCCATTTTTACAAGACCGAGCGTTTCACAAGTGTGATACTCAAAAGTTGTTGTAATCGTTCCATCAGTGCGCTCTAAAAGCGGCGAAGTGTTTGTAATTGGCTCCGAGCCCATGATTGTTGCACAAGCGTGCACACCTGTTTGACGAATCAAACCTTCAATGCCCTTAGCTTCTTCGGTAATGCGATGAGTATCTGGATCCGTGTCGTACATTTCGCGGAACTCGCGCGCTTCAGCGTAACGCTTTGATTTTTCGTCGAAAATATCGTGCAAGCTCATATCTTTGCCGTTTTTAGCAGGAGGAAGAACTTTCGTAATTTTTTCGCCTACTGAAAACTCGTATCCCATAATTCGAGCTGAATCTTTAAGAGCTTGCTTCGTTTTAATAGTTCCGTAAATAACGCACTGAGCAACTTTATCTCTACCGTATTTTTCGCCCACGTATTCAAGAACTTTAGCTCGACCATCCGGGTCAAAATCAACATCAATATCAGGCAAGGATACGCGCTCCGGGTTTAAGAAGCGTTCAAAAATCAGACCATGTTTCATAGGATCAAGCTCTGTGATGCCCATTGCGTACGCAACCATAGCGCCTGCAGCAGAACCACGACCAGGACCTACCATTACGCCATGCGCTTTAGCCCAATTAATATAATCTGCAACAACTAAAAAGTATCCGCAGAATTGCATTTGGCAAATCACGCCGCACTCGTAATCAGCCTGCTTTAAAACTTCCATTGGAATGTTGTTATTGTAACGACGCTCCAAACCTTCCTCGACTTTTTTAAGGAATAGCGAAGTCTCATCCCAACCTTCCGGGCAGTCAAATTGCGGCATAAAAGCGCCATCTTCGCCGTCGTCGAACATGACATTGCAACGTCGAGCAATCTCAAGTGTGTTATCGCAAGCTTCTGGAAACTCTTTAAAAAGCTCACGCATTTGCTCAGCGGACTTCAAATAGTATCCGGAACCGTCAAACTTAAAACGGTCAGGATCGTCCAAGCGCGAGCCGGAATTAATGCAAAGCATAGCATCTTGCGCTTCGCGATCTTCTTCATGAACGTAATGCAAATCGTTCGTTGCAAGAAGAGGAGCGTTAAGTTTTTTCGCAATTTCAAGCAAGTCTTTAGTTACACGCGTTTCAATAGAAAGCCCATGATTCATAAGCTCAATAAAGAAATTGTCACGCCCGAAAATATCTTGAAACTCACCAGCTGCTCGTAAAGCCTCTTTGAACTGACCTAAGCGAAGACGCGTCTGGATAATTCCAGAAGGGCATCCTGAAGACGCAATTACACCTTTTGAGTAGGTTGAAAGCACGTCTTTATCCATACGCGGGTAGCGCATAACTCTACCCTCAAGATTCGCCACAGACGAAGCTTTAAGAAGATTTGTTAAGCCGGTATCGTTCTCCGCCCACAAAGTCATATGCGTAATTAAACCGCCGCCAGAAACGTCATCTGCACGCTGATCTTCCGTGCCCCAATGCACGCGACTTTTGTCTTGTCTTGCTGTTTCCGGAGTAACATACGCTTCTATGCCAATAATTGGCTTAATCCCAGCTTTTACAGCCGTACTCCACATTTCGTACGCGCCGTGCATGTTGCCATGATCCGTAATAGCTACAGCCG
This sequence comes from Gardnerella phocaeensis, assembly GCF_048545075.1. Classification (NCBI taxonomy): domain Bacteria; kingdom Bacillati; phylum Actinomycetota; class Actinomycetes; order Bifidobacteriales; family Bifidobacteriaceae; genus Gardnerella; species Gardnerella phocaeensis. The sequence goes on from NZ_JBKQXS010000002.1 coordinate 235,842, forward strand.
GCATGCCTAATTCTTTAGCGCGATTAACTAAATCAGGTATTTTTGACGCACCATCTAGAAGTGAATAATGCGTGTGATTGTGCAAATGTACGAAGTTGGTTTCCGGCTGAGTCATAAAAGATATTCTATAAGCGAAAGTTGACTGAAAAAATGCAAAAACGTTACTTTAATAATGCTCGCATAGCTTCTAACGCGTGTTGCAAATCAAGAGGATAATGCGACTTAACTGTCACTGATTTACCAGTGCGCGGATGCGTAAAAGTAAGTTCCATAGAATGCAACCATTGACGTTGCAACCCAAGTTTTTGAGCCAAAACTGGGTTCGCTCCATACATTGAATCCCCAACCAAAGGGTGACCAATAGAAGTAAAATGAACGCGTATTTGATGAGTGCGACCAGTTTCCAAATTAACGCTTACTAACGTTGCTTGACCAAAACGCTCAAGCACATCCCAGTGCGTAACAGCAGGCTTGCCGTCCGAAGTAATAGTAAAACGAAAATCAGATACTTTTGCACGACCAATAGGAGCCTCAATAGTAGCTTTATCTTGCGCTAAATCTCCTTGAACAAGCGCATGATACGTTTTTTTAACGATATGCTTTGCAAACTGATTTTTCATTGCTTCATAAGCAAAGTCTGTTTTGCAAACTAGCATTAATCCGCTTGTTCCAACGTCTAATCTGCTTACGATTCCTTTGCGCGATTCATCGCACAGCGTTGTTTTTATATCTATTCCAGCAGCTTCTAAGCATTCTGGAACTGTCGGCCCAGTCCATCCTTTTGCTGCGTGAGACGCCACTCCAACAGGCTTATCTATTACAACAACATCGTCATCGTTGTAAATAATTGGAATATTACATACAGAAGATTTATTATTTTGCTCTTCTTTTCGTTCTGCACTTTCTTTTTGATCTACAACAATCGTATCTCCATCTTGCAAAATGGAGGATTTTTGCGATTTTCTACCTAAGATTTTCGCTTGGTTACGCTCAATAAGAGATATCGCATTTGCACGCGAAACTCCCATTAGCTTTGATAAGCAAACGTCAAATCTGCAGCCGAAAAATTGGCTTGTAACTTTAAAGCAAATATCACTCATCGGCATGCTCTAAAAGAGGAATCCCAATCAAAATAAGGCATACAACTGCGATTCCTGCAAACATAAGCTCAATATCTGCAACGTTGCCAACAGACCAACCGTAGTTTATAAAATCTACGACTTTGCCATTCAAAAAACCTTGAGCATATTGCGCCCTATCAATGAGGTTTCCAAAAGCTCCAGCAAACGCTAGAGCAAACGCAATAGTCCAATACAAAGATTTTGTGTGCTTAACAGCAGCTATCATTGCACCACAAGCAGCACAAGCTAATACGCTAATAACCCACGTAAAAGAAGAGCCTAAGCCAAATGATGCTCCAGGATTTCGTACAAGAGTTAAAGAAAGCAAGTGCGGCACAAGCTCAATGTTTTTCCCGTCACTAAGCGTCGCCAAAGCCCAAAGTTTTGTTATGCGATCCAGCACAACACCAATAAAAACAATCAGTGCAAAAACGGCTACGCGAGTACGTAGCCGTTTCACACGCACATCTCTATGCGTCAATATTTATCCGATCTTTAGTAATTCAAATAGTATCGGTGCAGTGCGCAACATTTTAAAATATCAGTCACGCACTGCTAAAAACTACTCTTGCTTACCAGATTCTTCACCCTGCTTGTTGCCTAATGCAGCATAGGTATTTTCATCAGAAACTTGAGCAACCAACTGACCAAGGAAATCAGTCAAGCGAGTACGATATTCAGTTTCAAATTGCTTGAGGCTCTGAATATTTCCTTCAATAACTTGAGTTTGCTTCTCAAGATTCTCACGTACCTGACGAGCATATGCATCAGCAGCTGTACGAGTTGTAGAATCATAGTCTGCAGCACGATGCTGTACTTCAGCTTCATACTGGTCAGCTTGATCGTGCGTCTGCTTAGAGTAATCATCAGCAGCTTGACGAACCTTACCAGAGTAAGCATCAGCCTCATTGTGAGCACGAGCAGCATAAGAATCAGCATCGCCGCGAGTACGAGTAGAGTAATCGTCAGCATCAGCATGAGTCTGCTTGCTGTATTCTTCAGCTTCAGAACGAGTGCGTGCAGAATATTCATCTGCCTTAGCAACAGTTTCGTTATAACGAGCTTGGCTTTCTTCAACAATCTGCTGAGCCTTAGCCTTGCCCTTATCTACATATTGATCATGCAATTGCATAGCAAGAGTCAACATTGCAGTTGCACGCTCTGGCTCAGAACCTTGTGCTTCTGCACCAGCACCAGCAATCTTTTGCAAGCTACCAGTTTCAGTATTTGGCTCCATCTTAGCAACCTGCTTTCGAAGCTGCTCTTCACGCTGACGAGACTCTTCCAACTGCTTGGAAAGCTCCTCAACCTTAGTGTTTTCTTGCTGAGTGACAACAAGCTGCTGGCGAACAGTTTCAAGCTCGCGACCCAAGTTTTCGCTGCTTGCACGGAAGTCGTCACGCTCGCGAGTAACAGTTTCAAGCTCTTTTTGAACCTGCTTAGCATTGTCTGCTTGAGCAGTTTGAGCAGTTAACTGATCTACCTGCGCACCCAAACCATCCAACTGTTCCTTCAACTGCTGGTTTTGAGCAGTCAAAGCACGATTACTTTCTTCAGCTTCACGCAACTTAGTTGCAGTAGCTTCAAGTTGAGAAGCAGCTTCATTTGATTCGCCCTGCTTCTTAGAAGCATTACGCAATGCCTCATTTTCTTTAGTTAAGGATTCTACCTTAGAAGTTAACTCAGCAATCTTCGTATTCAAACCCGCAACATCACGGCCAAGAGATTGCGTGGAAGCTCCTAGGCCCTGCACTGCCTGCTGACCGAGTGCTTCTATTGTTTCTGTAACCTGATCGAGAAACTCGTCAACCTCGTCAACGTCATAACCTCCCTTAAAACGTACAATTTGGAAGGTATGCTCTCGAATGTCCTTAGGCGTCAACAGAGTCATATGCTTTACACCTCGCTTTTTGGGCATAGCCCTTTGATATATATCTATTCGATGCTATCACGTCCGCAGAAAATTAGTGCGGTTAATACAAAAATTTATGTAACAAAACGCCGCTTTTATAAAAATTACGCGCTTAAAACCATAAACTCATCTATTGGTTTATTTTACAATTTTTTAACGTGGCGCGAGTTTCGGGGGATTTCTCTCCTCGCAAGTTCCCGTCCTTCGTCGCTCTGGCTGTTAAAGATTTTACTGTCTGCTTTGTTCTTAAAATAATGTTGCTTCCTCAGTCCTCTTTTATTGCTCGTAGAGAAATCCCCCAAACTCTGCGTGCTTAATCATTAATAACCGTGCCTTATCGCAGAGATTTTTCGATTTTTCTTCTTCGCTTGGCGAATCAGCAGCCTACGGCTCTGACGTTCGCCGCGCTCAGTGCAAAAAATCTCAAATCTCTACCACACTGATATCCACACGACTGAATAACGACATAATTAAGCTGTAATATAATTTATAACCAAATTTGAAAAACGTATAAAGCAAAATATAAAAGCATATAACTTACGTCAATACTAATATTTCCGCAACGAGTTGGCGGAATAAACTTACGCAATACTCGCAATGGCGGCTCTGTTATGAAATAAATAATCCGTATTAGAAAATTAAAAACACCTCTAGGCCGCATACGAGGAATAAGCACAAATAACCAATCTGCAACCATTCGAATAATCATTATTATCAAATAAGCGCGTATGATCACACGCAATACAGATAACGCAACAAATATCATTCGAACATCACCTTACAAAATAATACGATTGACACATTCAAGTTAAGCATACGCTGCAGAATCAAAATGCAAGCATAACAAATGCTATGCAACAGATGCATACCATGAAACTTCAGTTTTACGAGATATAATCTCACTGATTGTATTGATATTATTCAAAAGGAAGGTCGACAATGACTGTTCTTGTTACAGGTGGATGCGGATACATTGGAGCACACGTAGTTCACGCCTTACATGAAACAAAGCAAAATGTCGTCGTCGTTGACGATTTAAGCTACGGAAAGCCTACAAGAATTGAAGGCGCACGTCTTTATGGTATGGATATCTCTTCTCCTGATGCAGGAAAGCGACTTGCGCAAATCATGAAGGACGAAAATGTTGATGCTGTAATTCACTTTGCTGCTAGAAAGCAAGTTGGAGAGTCCGTAGAAAAGCCACTTTGGTATTACCAACAGAATATTAACGGCATGCTTAACGTGCTTGAAGGCATGAAAGATAGCGGAGTTAAGAAGCTCGTATTTTCTTCTTCTGCAGCAACTTATGGAGTGCCTCCCGTTGAAGTTGTACCAGAAGATGTTGTGCCAATGTTGCCGATTAACCCTTATGGTCAAACCAAGCTTTTTGGCGAGTGGATGGCACGCGCTTGCGAGCACACATACGGAATTCGCTTCTGCGCCTTGCGTTACTTCAACGTAGCTGGATGCGGTCCGGTGGAATTGGAAGATCCTGCGATTTTGAACTTAATTCCTATGCTTCTTGACAGACTACAGCGAGGAAAAGCACCTGCTATTTTTGGCGACGACTACCCTACTGCTGATGGCACTTGCATTCGCGACTATATTCACGTTTCTGATTTAGCAGACGCGCATATTGCAGCACTTACATATTTGGATCGCGACGAGCGCAAGTACGACGCTTTTAACGTAGGAACTGGTCAGGGTACGTCTGTGCGCGAAATTGTTGACGAAGTGCGCAGAGTTACTGGTTTGCCATTTAAAGAAACTGTTCTTGATCGCAGAGCTGGAGATCCTCCACAGCTTATTGGCAGCACGAAGCGAATTAACGAAGAAATGGGATGGCATGCTCGCTACGACGTGAAGGACATCGTAGAATCTGCTTGGGCAGCTTGGCAGGCAAATCCTGAGCATCATATTGATGTTGATTCGTGGAAGCAGCTTGACTAGCGAATAAAACAAAACGCGCGGCACAAATCGTGTCGCGCGTTTTTGTTGTGGCTCCGAGCGGGATCGATCCGCTGACCTAACGATTTTCAGTCGTTCGCTCTACCAACTGAGCTACAGAGCCATGACGAATAAAAAACCCGGCGAACCGGGTATTCTATTAATCGCGACCCCGGCCGGACTTGAACCGGTGACCTCCGCCGTGACAGGGCGGCGCTCTAACCAACTGAGCTACGGGGCCGTGGCTTTGTTCTCTCGAACAGCCGAGTCACTATCTTACAGAATCCTTAGCAAAATGCAAGTGCCGCGCGTGTTCGGCGTGTTGCGGCACAAAATCAAGCTATTATTCAAGCTCAACAGCTCCAGTGCAAAGCTGATAATACTCCCCACGTTTTGCCAATAATTCCTCATGCGAACCGCGTTCAATAATGCGACCGTGATCCAACACCATAATCACATCAGAATTGCGCACTGTAGACAGCCTGTGAGCGATTACAAATACAGTGCGCCCTTCCATCAAAGAATCCATTCCATGCTGAACTAATTCTTCAGTATGCGTGTCAATCGATGAAGTTGCTTCATCGAGAATTAGCACAGGCGGATTTTCTACTGCAGCACGAGCAATAGAAATAAGCTGTTTCTGGCCTTGAGAAAGCCCTTCACCGCCATTGTTAAGATGCGTATTGTATCCGTCAGGAAGATTAGAAATAAACGCGTCAGCATGAGCTAATTTTGCAGCTTGAATACAATCTTCATCGCTAGCATCAAGATTTCCATAACGAATATTGTCCATTATTGTGCCAGTAAATAAATTCACATCTTGCAAAACAGTGCCAATAGCGTGGCGCAAATCCGTTTTGCAAATATCGCGCACATCAATGCCATCATACAAAATTTGTCCATCATCGATGTCGTAAAAACGCGTAAGTAAATTCGCAATAGTAGTTTTTCCAGCACCTGTAGCTCCAACAAGAGCAACTTTCTGACCAGGCTTTGCGAACCACGTAATATCGTGCAAAACTGGATGATTCTCTTTGTAACCAAACACAACATCCGTAAAACGCACGTCGCCTCGAAGCAAAGTATAGCGGCCATCTTTAGAAGTGCGAGCATCTCGCTTTGCATGGCACACAATCTCTTGAGCCATTTCGCTTAAGTTTTGAGCGCGCTTAGTTGCTTTAGTGCCATTATCTTTAGCATCACGCTTCCAAGCCCAATAAATATTCGCGCCTTCTTCTTTTTCGTCAACTTCTTGCAAAACTTTAAATGTTGATTCGTCAGAAAGCTGCTTAGAAGATTGGCAAATCTTTACTTTTACAAGGCGAACAGTGCCAGCATCTGACTCAGGTTCTTCGTCAAGAAGTTCAAAAATACGAGAAGCTCCTGCGAGAGCCATCATAAGTGCGTTAGCTTGCATTGTAATTTCGCCAATAGGATTAATAAATGCGCGCGAAAGTGCCAGCAAAGATATAAGCGTACCCAATGTAAGAGTACTAGATCCAGCTAATCCCAGCGTTGGCAGACCAGCTGAAACAGCCCACGCACCAAGTAAAGCAATTAATACATAAAGCAAATAGCTTGCATTACTAATAACAGGCATTACATTATTCGCATAAGAATTCGCACTTGCAGAAATTTTTTGTACTTTTTCTATGCAATTATCTAATTTTTCAATAGAATCTGCCTCATGATTAAAAATTTTAATCACTTTACTGCCTGTTGCAGATTCTTCAACAAACTCATTTAACTCGCCTAATGCGTGCTGGAATTGCTCAAATAAACTGCCAGATTTCTTTAGCATAAAACGCACTAAATAAAGCAATATTGCAGTAAATATAGCTACAAAAACTGCAACCGGAAGCGATAGGCACATAATAGATATAAATGCTGCCAAAATCGACATTAGTGCAGAAAAAGAGTCTGGAAAAGCCCACGAAATTGCGCTACGAAGAACCTCAGTATCGTTTGTGTAACGGCTCATAATATCGCCGTAACCTTGAGAATCTAAGTAACGCAACGAAAGCTTCTGCTGATGCTTAAACATAGAATCTCTTAAATCGCGCATGACACTTTCAGATATATTCGCAACAAGCCTGCTCCAAAGCCAAGAACAAAACACGCCGACAGCGTAAACGCTTGCCATCAGAATAATCATGCGAACAAGAGGCATCCAATCCTGATTATGCTTACCGACAAGCGGAAGAATATACGAGTCCACAAGAGATTGCAAAAACATTGCGCTTGCAGCTTGCACAATTGCGCTAACTATTATTGATGCAATAATTACGCAAATTTTAACCCGATACACAAGCACATAAGAGGCAAGTCTGCTAATAGTTTTCCAACTAATAGCTGAATCTTTTTTAGAAGAGTGAGCAGTTTTATTCTTAGCCATTGTTATTTAGCTCCTTCTTCTTTAGTTGCGCTAGTTATGCGACTTTTTTCTTGAGAAACCGCCATATTTCTGTAAATTTCACAAGATTTAAATAATTCATCATGCGAACCTTTAGCAACAACACGACCATCGTTAAGAACAACAATAATATCTGCATGTTCGATTGAAGATATGCGCTGAGCAACGATAATTTGCGTAGAATCAGGCATGAACTTTTTCAAGCCATCGCGAATTTTACTATCCGTTTTCATATCAACCGCACTCATCGAGTCGTCGAGGATTAAAATTTTCGGCTTCCTCAAAAGTGCGCGCGCAATGCACAAACGCTGTCGCTGACCGCCGGAAACATTCTTACCACCCTGGTCAATATGCGTATTGTAGCCGTCTGGTAAATCTTTAATAAACTCATCAGCACAAGCAATTTCGCAAGCTTGACGCAAGTCATCATCGCTTGCTTCCGCTCTACCCCAGCGAAGATTTTCTGCAATTGTGCCACTAAACAAAATATTTTTTTGTAGAACAAAACCAACTTCTTCACGCAAACTAGAAGAATCATAATCGCGAATATCTTTTCCGCCTACAAAAAGAGTGCCAGAAGTTACGTCATAAAGTCTTGCAATTAATTGCACTAAACTTGATTTTCCAGATCCCGTTGCGCCGACAACGCCAACAGTTGCTCCAGAAGGAATAGATATATTTATATCGTGTAAAATTTCCTGTTCTGCTGGAGTGGATTCATCTGTATTATCTAATTTAGGATAGCGTAGCGAAACATTTTCAAAACGCACAGAAGAGTCAGAAAGCTTTGTAAGTGGATGCTTTGAAATAACTTCGGTATTTCGAGATTGCAAAACCTTTGAAATACGATGCATCGAAGCTCGAGCTGTTAACGACATTACAAAAACTGCAACTAAATTCGCTAAAGCAAACAAAATTTGCAAAGCATACACCACTAATGCAGCAAGATTTCCTGTTGTTAAACCAAAAGCAGGATTATTTCCGGAAGCCACAATTTCATGCGAAGCCAACCACGCAATAAGCAGCATTCCAGAATAAAAACATAAGTTAAACAAAGGAATACTGCAATTTAAAACATACTCAGCTTTAATAAAATAATCATAGATTTTATGCGAAATACGCGTAAAACGACTTATTTCATAATCAGAACGCACATAAGACTTTACGACGCGAATATTATGCAAATTCTCGCCAACTCGATTATTCATCTCGTCAATCATTCGATAAATTCGAGAAAATGCTGGAGCAACTATACTCGCGCCAAAAGCGCCAATTGCACCAACAATAGGCACAAACGAAAGAAAAACCCACGAGATAGCAGGACTAATTGAAAAAGTAAACCACCAAGCAGTGATGATAATCATAACGCTGCGAACACCAGAGCGAATAATCATTTGATAAGCAAATTGCACATTTGACACATCGCTAGTCATACGCGTAACAACAGTGCCACTAGAAAACTTATCTAAATCAGAAAAACTTAAACTTTGCAAGCGTGAAAACATGTTGTGACGCAAATTTTTACCAAAACCAGCACTAGAATGCGCGCAACAAATACCAGAAATAATGCCTGTAATCATTGCAATTGCAGCAAAAATAAGCAATTGCAAACCATAATATTGCACAGCTTCTTGAGAACGTGACATAATGCCAAAATCAATAAGATTTGACATTACTGTAGGGATTGCAATTTGCATAGCAGCTTCGATGAGAATGGTAACAGCAGTTAAAACGCCAAGAAAACGGTATTTTTTTAAAGAACTCAGTATTGTTCGAAGTGCTCGAGGGGCATAGTCTTTTTTACGAGAATCTTTTTTCGATTCATCAAACTCACTTGGCTTCTCAGACTTTTCTGCCATTCTTCCCCTACTCTAAATCAAATACTTATGTTTAATAATATCACCTTTGAATATAAGGCAGGCATGGGTTTATGAAGCGTCGCCTTCGCCTGAGGCGCGGTCTTTGCCGTAAATAGACGGAATAAAACGCTCCTGATCGTGAAGCTTTTCCCAAATTACAGGAGGATCGTGCGGATTTTCCAGAGACTTTGGAACGTCAATAATTCGCTGATTGCTAGAGCCGCGGAATTGCAAAAGCGAATCGTGCAAATCTTTCATATAACGGCCGTCAACAAGAATATCAATATATTGCAGCAACTCAAGCTTATCAGGCGTCTCCCCTGGGCGCATAAGCTCTTCCCAAGTGTATCCAGTCCAACTCCAAATGTCTTTCGTATTGCCAAACTCTTTTCGAATGCGCTTGCAAAGAGGCAGCAAAATGCCAGTATTAAGCAGCGGCTCGCCGCCAAGAAGCGTTAAACCTTGCACATAAGGCTGCGACAAATCTTCCATAATTTGATCTTCAAGCTTTTGAGTATAAGGATGGCCTGCGCGAAAATCCCAAATCGACTCGTTATAGCACTCAACGCAATGAAACGGGCAACCGGAAACGTAAAGCGAGCAGCGAATACCCTCGCCGTCAGTCATCAAAAAACGCTTGTAATCGGCAATCATCCCCTGGCTCATGCGCTCACTAGACCACTGCCCTGCGCGAGGATTATTGGAAAGAGAGGTAGGAATCCACGGCCCACGATTCACATCTGCAGGCGCAAAATCGTGCAAACTCATGCGAGCCATATCCAACCCCCTTTCAAACCAAATAAACAACCAAAAAATAAACGACCAAATTTGCGAAAATAAAATAAATCCAGCCGTTAGAAAGTGCAATCACAAAACGCAATACATTTCTAACGGCCAGATTATCACCAAACAACAAACACAAGAAAAGCTATTTATGTAGCTAAATTACCTGTTCAACTTATTTTACTAAGTTTCAACATAGTTAATTAGCTAAGTTTATTTTGTTTCCTCATACCATTCACGAGACTCACCGTTGTTAAGAGTCACGTGACCAGTTTCGCCAGACATGTGCTTTACGCGGTGAGCGATTTCTTCGTGACGTCCGTGAACCATTGGGCGCTGAACAGGATTGCCTAAGTAGCCGCAAGTACGCTTAGTCACATTGCACTTATCTGGGTCGCTGTTTCCGCACTCAGGGCAACGGAAGCCTTCTTTAGTCGGCTCAAAATCGCCCTGGAAACCGCAAACGAAGCAGTGATCGATTGGCGTATTCGTACCCAAGTATCCAATGCCAATCTTATAAGCGTAATCCCAAACAGCTTCCAAAGCCTTAGGATTCGCTTGCAAGCATGGGAACTCGCAGTAGTTAATAAAGCCGCCGGAAGCAAGATACGGGAAGTCAACCTCGTAGCGAAGCTTCTCCATAGGAGTTGGCTGCAACCAAACCGGATAATGGAAGGAATTAGTATAGAAGTCGTGATCGGTAACGCCTTCAATGCGGCCGAACTTCTGACGATCCATACGGTTAAAGCGGTCGGTCAAAGACTCAGCAGGAGTTGAGTAAACGGAATAGTGGTAGCCTTCAGCCTTTGACCACTGCTGACAAAGCTTATTCATGCGACGAACCAAAGAAAGCGCAAACTCCTTGCCTTCCTCATTCCAGCTGTGATCTTGCATCCAATCCTTGCCGAAGAACACTGCAGTAGTTTCGTACAAGCCAATGTAACCAAGCGAAACGGTTGCGCGCTCATTACGGAACAACTGATCAACGCTCTCGTTAGCTTCCAAACGACCAAAAGCACCGTAACGGAACAGTGTTGGAGCGTTCACAGGAGTTGCTTGCTTGCAACGCATAATGCGGAATCGCAAAGCTTGGTGAGCTACTTCCATACGCTCGTCGAAAAGCTTCCAGAAGCGAGTCACATCGCCGTGAGATTCAAGAGCAATACGTGGCATGTTAACAGTCACAACGCCAAGATTCATACGGCCATCTTCAACATCCTTGCCGGTCTTTGGATCAATCCAACCCTGGAGGAATGAGCGGCAACCCATAGGAGCCTTGAAGGAGCCAGTAATCTTAACAATATTCTCATAGAACACAACGTCTGGATACATGCGCTTAGTAGAGCACTCAAGCGCAAGCTGCTTCAAATCGTAGTTCGGGTCGCCAGCGTCTGCGTTTACGCCGTGCTTAATAGTAAACACAAGCTTAGGGAAGATTGCAGTGTGGCGATCTTTGCCGAGGCCGCGAATACGGTTAAGCAAAATAGCGCGCTGAATTTCACGAGCAAACCAAGAAGTACCCAAGCCAAATCCAACAGTTACGAACGGAGTCTGACCGTTAGAAACGCGGTTGGAATTAATTTGATATTCCATAGTTTGCATAGCGTCGTAAATAGCTTTACGCGTCATAATCTTTGCGTAAACTTCACGAAGCTGATCAAGCTCGCTCAAGTTTTCATCAAAAGGAGTATCAGCTGGCAGTGGATCCCTGTCCAAGCAGTGGAGATTCTTAGGCTCCTGAGCCTTCAAGCCGTCAATCATATCTTTTGCGACTTGAATTGGCGTGGAATCAGGAATCATTGCGTGTGCCATAGCAAGATTCTTGTCGTAATCGCACTTAGCATAAGGCTCAAGCATCTCGTCTGCACGATTAACTGTTTGACCGCCGTACTGTGCGCCAGCAATATCCTTAATAATTTGCGTAACCTGAGTTGCAGCAGTGCCAATAGACTTTGGGCTATCCATCATTGCGTTACCAAGAGCAAAGCCCTTAGCAAGCATGTCGCCAAAATCAGGAAGCGAGCAGTTGCTCATGCAAGTAAATGGCGAATAATCAGCGTCGTGGAAGTGAATATCACCCTTCATATGAGCGTTAGAAACTGCGTGAGGAAGCATAGAGAACGCAGAGGCTTTAGAAACAGCGCCTGCAAGAAGATCACGCTGAGTTGCGTAAACATTAGAATCCTTGTTGGCGTTTTCGCGAACAAGAGACTCATCACGGTTCACAAGGCGGTTAACAGCCTCGTTGATATCAGTAGCTTTAGCGCGATCAATATCGCGGTTCAGTCGGTAGCTCGTGTAGCAACGAGCAACCTCATATAGGTGATTTTCAATAAGACCATGCTCAACAAGAGTCTGAATATCTTCAATCTTTGCTGGACCATTGTAACGATCTTGAATTTCAGCCTCAATATGATCAGAAATATTACGAATTAACTGCTCTTCTTGCGGACCTACTTCCTTGCCCAAATCCTTAAAAGCAGCCTTAATAGCCATAATGATATTCAGCGGATCAAAATCAACTACGCGACCATCGCGCTTTTCGACCTGCACGCGAGAAACTGGAGCTTCAACTACATCATCCGTACAATTTTCTGCTCTTGTGACAGCAGTTTCTTCCAAAACCTGCATCAGTACAGACCTTTCTCAAACACCGTTCCTTCTAGCAAATTCTCTCGTTGCAAATATGGGAACTATTTTTAACAACTCGCTCTACTATAACCCAACTCATGCACAATATCTAGGGCAAGACGCAAAGATAACCACCTATATATAGTGATTTTTGTCACAATCGCGATTTTTGAGGCGTGTCGAGGATGAGGTAAGCTTGATTGCTGGCGTGTTATATTTCTTTAGTGTTGATTTTTTGTTTTAGACGTTCTTGAGTATCGTCTATGAGTTTTGGCTGGTGTTTGGCTGGCGGGTTTCTTTTTGTGATTGTGAGTGGTGGGTGTTACTTGTCTCGCAGCGCTCCGCTCTTATACCTTATTTAGACTTAAAGGTTGCGTAGTTAAGTTTAGTTTTTTACTTACTTTTTCTGCAAAAATAGTATTCATCATCACGATTATTACTATCGTTCCGCTTTTATATTGCTCGACAAGCAACACCCACCCCTCACTACTAGTAAAACCGCTAGTGGTCTGTGGTGTGGTAGGAGCGCCTGGTGTGGCGTGTGCGGCAGCGCGAATGCTAGTGTTCTTTGGACAACAAGCAATCAACGTCTGCAAAGCAATAATGCTAAAGTTCACTAAGCAATAAATAATCGCCGTTAGCAAAGCATTACTGCAAAGCTACAGACGCAACGTTTGCAAAGCACTGGTGCAAAGCTTCAGGAGGTTTGGGGAAATACGACCGAAACTTCACACGACTGTAAAGTTTCTGCCGTTTTTTAGCGCGTATCCGACCTTTATTTTACAGCGTTGTAAAATTTCTGCCGTTTTTTGGTGCGCAAGCGACCTTTATTTTACACAGCTGCACAGTTTCTGCCGGGATTGCGCGCGTAGGCGGCATAAACTGCGCACGCACGTAAAGTTTCTGCCGTTTCTTGGCGCGTAGCCGACCGAAACTTTACACGAGCGTAAACAGAGCAGGATTACTTAAGTAAGTGCAATACACGCCGTTGTGGGCGCGCACTTCGTGACGCTTTGATATATTGAATCACGTGGAACAGATAGCTTTTCAGCATGCACAGGAATTCGGATTCCAACCAGGAGACATTGTGCAACAATGGCTCTGGGATGACGATGTTGACGAAACAATTTGCGAAAGCATCGAGAAACTTACCGGCGAAGAGTTGGTAGATGAGGATTACGACGCTGCTGTTGATGGTGTGATTATTTGGTGGCGCGACGGCGACGATGAAGATGAGCTCGCAGATACCATTATGGATGCCACAAATATGCTTGACGATGACGCGCCTATGTGGGTTCTTACTCCAAAACCAGGTCGCGAAGGTTCCCCAAGTTCTAGTACAGTTCAATCTGCAGCAAAAACAGCTGGCATGAACGCAGCCACTCCGTTAACAGTAAGTGCTGACTGGAATGGTGTGCAATTGCGCGCATTTGGTAAAGGTCAATCCAAGTAGTATTTGCTAGTTGCAGTATTTGCTAGTTGACGTAACTATCTTAACCGACCGTTGGCTTGCGTAGCTGCCTGTTTAGCCGCCTTTTTACTTAATTGCTAGCTTTGCTTATTGCTAGATTAGCTTCTTGTTAAGTTACTTATTGCTTGTTAAGTTGCTTATTGCTAAATTGCTTGCTAACTTGCTACTTACTTTTGTAGTATTGCGCTGTTTTTGTCGAAAATACCAAATCAACCGATACTTTCGACAAAAAACAGGACAATTCTGTCGAAAACACATAATCATTTGGTGAAATCGACAAAACACACAAAAATAGCGCAAATAAAAGCGCGCGGAGAGAAATATACCAGCCTCGCAATGCCGCACAAAACTAACGACCGCTACGTAATGCCACCAAACTAACTGTCGTTAACGTAATGCCGCCAAACTAACTGTCGTTAACGCAATGCCGCCAAACTAACGACCGAAGCGATTAACACGGTTACCACGCTCGCCACGTTTACCGTGCCAACGACGCTCGCTGCGTTCGCCACGTTCGCTGCGTTTATTGCGTTCATTGCGTTCACCGCTACTGCTGTGACCGTTACGTTCGCCGCGTTCGCCGCGCTCACCACGCTCACTCTCACGACCACGCTCACCGCGCTCACCGCGTTGCCCACGTACGCGCCCACGACCACCGCGTCCACGACCGCGACCGTTACGCTTCTGCTGCTCCGGCTCCGGCATACTCCAGCCTTCTTGAAGCTCGGCAGCTTCACCCACAATCTCATCTAGAACTTGCGAAGCAGGATTCACATCCTCAGCTTTCGCATGAATTCCAGCCTTACGAAGCATCATATGAGCAGCGCGCTTTTGATTAGGAAGCACAAGCGTTACAACGTCGCCTTCTTCACCAGCTCGAGCAGTGCGACCCGAACGATGCAAGAAAGACTTAGGATCCTCAGGAGGCTCAGTCTGCACAACCAACGCAACGTCGCTAATGTCAATACCTCGCGCAGCAACGTCCGTAGCAACTAGCACACGCACCAAGCCTTCAGCAAACACAGCCAAATGACGATCTCGCTGATTCTGCGACAAATTACCTTGCAAATCGACTGCGGGAATACCTTGCTGCACAAATTTTTTCGCCATATTCTTCGCTTGATATTTCGTGCGCGTAAAGAATATAGAACGTTTCTTTCCAGAAGCAAGCTTTCGCAAAACTTCGTACTTATCCCCTGCTGACACAGCAAAAATATGATGCGTCATAGTGTCAACTTGGCAATCAGCATCATCCACAGCATGGACGACAGCGTTTGGAAGGAAACGCTCAACTAATGTAGAAACTTGCTTATCAAGCGTTGCAGAAAACAGCATGCGTTGACCATCTGGCGCAACTTGCTCAAGAAGTCTAGTAACAGCAGGAAGGAATCCCATATCAGCCATTTCGTCTGCTTCGTCGAGCACGCTAACCATCACTTTTTCAAGCGTAAGTGCTCCCTGACGCAGCAAATCTTCCAAACGACCAGGGCAAGCAAGCACAATCTGCGCACCCTGCTTAAGTTGCGATACCTGGCGCTGGTATCTCACGCCTCCATACACTGTCACAGTACGCATGCCATAAGCTGCAGCAAGCGGCGCTATTACGTCATCAATTTGATGCACAAGTTCGCGAGTTGGAGCAAGAATTATTGCTCTAGGAGCAGGAATTTCACTAGACTCGCGTGACTTACGGTTTTTACCAGAATTAATTAAATCAACAAAATTCTCAGCTAAACGCGCAACAAGTGGAATAGAAAATGCTAATGTTTTACCGCTTCCTGTGCGACCTCGCCCTAGGATATTCGCACCTTGTAAGGAATCGGGAAGCGTTGCTTGTTGAATTGGGAATGCAGTGGTTTTTCCATCCGCACGCAACACTTCTACTAAAGGCTCTGGAACGCCAAGTTGCGCAAAAGTGACATCGTCACGGTAATTTTCACGAGATTCAATGGCAGAGTCTGGAATAATTGTTGCGTTATGAGAATCTTGATTTTGCTTTTTTGAAGTAGAGCGCAAAGATATTGCAGAATTTTGCTTTGCATTATGAGATTTTGCAATATCATTTTTAGCAACATTATTTTTATCAATATTATGCTTAGCAAAATTATTTTTAGCAAAATTATTTTTAGCAAAATCTTGTTCAGCATCCGCAATAGCTACTTCTTCATAGCGCAAGGCTTTTTCGCGCGCTTTTTGACGAGCTTTTTCTGCTTTGCGATTGCGCTCCCTGCGCGAATTGAACTCGTGATTAGAACCGTAATTTTTATGACTACCCTGATATTCAAAAGGATTGCGTTTTTCAGCTGATTTCCTAGTATTTTTGACGTTCTTGGTATTCTTCGCGCCTCGCTTTTGATGAGACGCAGCATTATGAGTATGCGGCACAATAGCCTTTCGTAAAATATGTGTATTCAAAACTTAAATTTCAAAACGTGAACTAATCGAGCCTAGCACACGCCTGGCACAATAACGGCAAATGTTGTCAAAAAGCGCCAAGACGCTCGCACTAAAGCGCGAAGGCCAGAAAAATCACCGGCAAATGTTTCCGCCAATCAAGAATGCAAAAGCCCCACCGTGAAAAATCACAAGTGAGGCTTTAGTCAGTTTACTTAGAAGATTATGTAAGCTTAGAGCTAAGCGCACGTGAACTTACATAATTTGCAAAATCTTTACAGGTTTTGCAACAGCTATCGCTTACTTATTGCTGTGGCGAGAAATACCGCGACGCTTAGCAGCGAATAGCGCGGCACCAGCAGCACTAATAGTTGCAGCAAACAAGCCAAATGCAGACACGTCACTACCAGTCTTACTAAGCTGAGCAGCACTACCACTCTTCAACACCTGAGCGCGCACAGAAGCACGAACCTCAGCCGCATGAGACTTAGCAGCAGCCAAAGCCTTACGAGCAGCAGAAAGCTTCTGAACTGCAGCATCAACCTGAGCCTGGGTAGCGTTAGGATCAGCAGCAACCTTCTTAGCTTCAGCCAAAGCAGTATCAAGAGCCGCCTGAGCCTTAGAAACTTGAGCGTCTGCCTGCTTCACAGCCTGGTTACTCTCAACAGCGGCATTCACAGCAGCAGAATTTGCGCCATTAGCATTATTGGCGTTGGAACCAGAGTTGGCATTGGCGTTGGCAGCATTGTTGTTAGTAGCGTTACCTGCATTACCCGAGTTTGCGCCAGAGTTTGCAGCATTACCGGCATTGTTAGAACCGGCGTTACCGTTACCAGCGTTACCGTTACCAGCATTGCCAGGCTGCAAATCAGACTCAGCACTATCAATCTGAATGTTCAACTCGCCCTTATCCACAGTAGTAGGCGCGTTATCATTCACACCATAACCTGCTTCAGAACCAGAACCAACATTACCAGTTCCAGTATTATCAGTTCCGGCACCAGTTCCAGCACCAGGAGTTGGAATTGGGCTTGGAGTTGGTGTTGGGGTTGGGGTCGGAGTTGGAGTTGGGGTCGGGGTTGGTTTCTTACCGTCAAGAGCCTCTTCAGCTGCCTTAAGATTTGCAAGAGCATCATCAACAAGCTTCTGCTTTTCAGCTTGAGTCTTAGTTGTTATATCTTCCTCGCCTGCAGCAGCCTTCTTCGTACCAGTTAGCTTATCGATAAGATCCTTAGCATTTTGAAGAGCCTTATCAAACGCAGTCTTCTTTTCCGTCGTTGTAGAATACGTATACTTATCTGAGTTCTTAACCTTGCTGTCCTTATCAATCTCTTCTTGCAACGGCTTGGTGTTAACACCATCCAAAGCAAGGCGAGCCTTAATAAGCTTGTCAAGAGCAGCGTCAATCTCCTTCTGCTCGTTAGACTCTTTATCTGCATCAGAAATATCAGCAGTAGCAGCACCATTCAAAACTGTTTGAGCTTCGTTCAAAGCCTTGTCAAACGCTTCCTTCTTTTCTTTAGAAGCGGTGGTATAAGACGAATCACCTGGAGTCTTAGGGTCGGCTTTATCATCTGGCTTCAACTTATTGTCGGAGTCAATCTCATTCTTAAGAGCATCGGTTTTAAGGCCAGCACTCTTGGCTTGAGGATCGATAGCACGCATTGCCTTAAGAAGGTCATTGTACAGCTCATTAACCTGATCCGCATTCTTGGCGTCGCCCTGATCAGCCTTAGTTAGCTTTGTTGCATCATCAAGATACTTATCGAAATCATCCTTCTGCTTCTTTTCATCAGGCTTTGTAGAGTCAAGTTTAGAATACTTGCCACCTTGCTCATTCTTAAAGTCGTTGGCTTTCTTCTTCAACTCTTCAAGACGAGCCATAGCATTATCGGTGTTTGCAGCGTTTGCGAGCGCATCATCAATATCGTCAGAAGTTGTGCCATCAGCATTGGTGTGATCACCAGCATCAGTATCTTCAATAATCTTCTTGAAAGCTTCCTTCTGCTTATCATTAAGATGCTTGAACTCATCAATCTTCTTTAGAGCATCGGCAATCTTTTGAGCCTTCAGCGCGCGATCAGCAATACCTGTTGGGTCGCCAAGCTTAGTGGCAGCATTGATGTCATCAATAGCCTTCTTCTTTTCGGATTCTGGAAGATCACTATCTTGAATACGCTTCTTCTGAGCTTCCTTTTCATTATCAAGTTCAGACTTATTATCGTATGTGTTCTGAGTGGTATCGCGCTTGCCCTTAGCATCTTCGATTGCCTTGTTTGCATCCTCAAACGAAGTTTTCACGCCATCAACAGCACCCTTGATATCAGAAGGCTTGGTTGCACTGTTAACAGTGTTCTTGGCATCATCGATTGCCTTAGTGGCAGCTTCATACTTTTCTTTAGCTGACTTCTTTTGCTCGTCAGTCAAAGCATTATATGCTGCATCAAGCTCTGCTTTCTTAGCTTCAAGCTTCGCAATACCAGCGTTCTTGGCATTTTCTTCGTTAATCGCGTTCTGGCGCTTGGCAGCATCCAGAGCATTCTTAATCTCTTCTGCAGTTGCTGCAGCAGGATCCTTCTTTGCAAGAGCAGCTTCCAAAGCAGTGAGCGCGCTATCCTTCTGAGCTGGATCAGAACCGATTAACTCCTTAAGAGCCTTATCGTCGTTGTCGCTTTCTCCCTTGCCGTGGCTTAAGAATGGTAACTCATCCTTAATAGCTTTGTGAGCAGCATTTCGAACTTGAGCTTCGTTAACAATCTGCTGAACTTCTTCAGGAGTCTTAGCACCAGGCTTGGTAGTATCTCCATTCTTTCCATTCAGCTTTTCCTTGAGCTTATCCTTTTCATCTTGAGTTAAATCACTAAGATTATCAATAGTTGTGTTAGCGGTCTGCTTATCCTTAGTGGTTTGCTCTTTTTGCTTCTTTTCGCGCTCCTTATTATCCTTTTCTTTTTGCTCCTTTTCGCGCTTCTCCTTTTCTTCTTTCTCTTTCTTCTTGATATCTTCAGGCTTTACAGTGCTTTGAGAAGCAGCCTTACTAGCTTCCTTGAGGATATTCTGAATCTGCTCCTTGTTAGTAGCATTTTCAATCTGATTCTTGTAGTTTGTCTTCTGCTCCTCAGTAAGCTTTGGATTGCGGTCAATTACGTTCTTTGCCTGCTCTTTAAGCTTCTTGAGGTCTTCAGCAGATGGGGTTGGGTTTTGTTCCTTAGACTTAGGAGTAAACAAATCAGCTTTCTTAATACGAATCAGTTCTTCCGCATTAGTGCTGGTAGAGCCTGCTTTCCAGCCACGAACAACCAAATCTCCAGTCTTTGAATCAACAATTACACTTGTCACACCGCCTGCTTGCTTATCCCCAGTGTAAATATTCAAGCCAGATGTTCCACTTGCAACAGGAGTTAAGCTATATGTGTTTGCATTGTTGCCAGAAAGAACAGCAGCATTCTTAGCATAAGCATTCTCAAGTGTTGTCCAGTTTGTATTGTCAGTCGTCGTATAGTTCTTCTTCAAGAACTGCTCTACAACAATCTTCTTGTAATCATCATCAGTTAAATCACCCTCGTGATCCAACGTCAACTTCTCAAAGTTGTACTTATACTCAACTGGCTTTGGCTTCTGATAATCAGCAATCTTCTTGATAAGATCACGAAGAGCATTCTCATCAGTCATGCCATTAATATCTTTGTCAGTAGCTTTGAGAGTAGTTATATCGTCATCTGCTAACTCTCCAGCAGCCTTTCGCTTATTACGAAGCTGCTTAGCAAGCTCTTTCAATTTTTCGATGGTGTTGTCCGTAGGAGTCTGGCTTCCACTATTTGGAGCATACAAATCATCTGCTGAAATAGTAAATAATGGACCATCAGTTGATACATCAATATTAGCATCTTCCTGGTCTGCATACTGATAACCAGTAACTGTTAATCCATTATCACTATTTACACTAATTGATACGATTCTTCCATTACCCTTGTTGAATGGTTCAAGATTTGTTGTACCTGTTTTTGCCTTCCAGCTTGTACCAACAGACACATTACTAGTAACATGTTCTAATTCTTGCTCAGTCCAGCCAGTGTAATTATCTTTAACAAATTGCTTTAATGCCTTAACAGCTTCTTGAGGTGTTACATCAGAAACTTTGGATTCATTAATTTGAGTCTTAGTAACAAAATACGTATAAGTATTTTTGTTGTTGTCAGATTCAGTATACGTCTTACTCGTAGGCGTCTGCTGCGTAGGATTCTGAGTGCCAGTGCTACCTTTCTTAAACAGTAAAGACATAGGATAACGTTGATCTTTATAAGCGTCTCCAGCCTTAAAAATAACTTCGCCGTTAGCAAAATCAAAATCAACGTCAGTAATAGCTACAGTCTTACCATCAGAATCCTTTGCTGTAAGATTCTTAAACGCACCTTTAAAAGCTTTAACTCCATTCTTGGCTGCTTCACTTGCAGACGAAGCATTAAATGGATCAAAGTTCGGTACAACCCTACTCTTAGTATTAGAGAAATCAACCGTGAACGTCTTCTTTTCTTCAGCTGGCTTTGGTGCTGGCGGCTTTGGAGTTGGATTTTCCTCAGCAGCCTTTTGCTTTAAGAACTGCCAGGAAGGAATCTCTGTTGTTGAACCGTCTGCCCAGGTAATGATAGCATTCTTGAAGTCTTTATCGAAGCTTACAGGAGTTTTGCCATCCTTCTTGGCTGCATTATAAACATCCAAGTCAGCGTTTGCTGCGTCGAAAGCAGCTGTTACTTTTCCTTTCTCTTCTGTAGTCAAGTTTGAAAGGTTTTTAACCTCAATTGGATCAGGCACAACGTACGGCGCCCAATCGGAGATTTTTGGTCCTTGGAATACAAGCTCAGACGCAGGAATCGTAGCCTTTGAGCCATCTTCGTAAGTTACAACAAGGTTCTTGCCGTCTTTATCGAAAGCAATAGCATTATCCTTGGCAAGATGCTTGCTAAATTCGCTGCTATCAGGGTTCGCCTTCTTGAACGCATCAATAACAGCCTTTTTATCATCATCACTTAACACATCAGGCTTTACAACAGGTATGCGATCTGGCATAACTGGCTTATATCTGTCGCTGTCAGATTCATCTTGTGCAACAAGCAGGCTCGCAGGAATCGTGCGAGTCGTCTTATCTTTAAAGGTGATAGTTGCAGAGCCATCCTTATTTACAACAACACCATTATCAGCAACTAATTCCTTGAAGTACTTGGTGTTTTCATTCGCTTTTTCAATTTTTTCTTTAATTGCCTTTTGCTCGGCTTCACTTAAATCGTTAGTCTTCTTAACCTTTGTAACCTCTGGATACGCAAGCTTCAAATAATCCGCAATCTTTGGCGTATTGTGCTTTTGGCCAACGGCATAGTGCCAGTTACCAGCAAAACGATACACGCCAGCAGCAAAACGAAGCGGATTGGTGTCGCGCTCTTTCCATGCTTTGTCTTCCATTTCGGAAATGTAAGTCATGTCATACCAACGCTGACCAGCAGATTCCCAGTCTACAAAAATACCCTTAAGGCCTTGTGTTTGCTTTTGGTATTCTTCCCATTGTTGTGCAGTATTGCCCGCATTATCGTAGCCTTTATTGTCTTTGGTACCCAAGCCCATAAGCTGTTTCCAGCCTTTGCTGGCAAGAATATTTTTGTCACTAAAATAATAATTAGAAATATTAGTCCATTCCTTAGGACTATTAAAATGTTTGTCAGAAACAGCGCCATAACCGTTTGCGTCGGTTGTAATATATTGCGAAGAACCAGCAGGTTTAACCTGCTCCTTGCCATTTTTTGTTAACTTTTCAATACGCTTAAATTGAATATCTTGAGGATCTTTCAAACCAGCAGGAACGCCAAACCACCACATAGGGCGGAACTTCCAATCGTCAGCTGTAGCATTGTCGTGGCAATTAGAAAGATAATGAACACGAACAAATTTACCAAGAGGATCTATGCCTTCAGTACCGCCAGCTTTGGCGTGATCAAAGGTATCGTAATATTCAACGTCAATGTTGAAATGAGCCTCGGCATATTTTGCATCAGTTTTGAAACCGTAATAAACATTGTTGCCAGTTCCGTCTACATAACCGTCAGCATACGCAGGCAAAGGAGTAGAAACGAATACCCCCCCCCCCCAAGCACCATTGCGCCGGCAAGCATCGCAGCGCACACACTCTTGGATAGTGGCGCGTAAATAACGCTGTTACTAGACTTTTGCATAGACTTTTGCAAATCAGCAAGATGCTTTGCATTCATGATCTTCTTCGCCATTATTCCTCACTTCAATAATGTGTCTTCCTTATGTTTCTGATTAGGCATAATTTGTAATATGCAATCATGCGGCAGCCAATAAATTAGCATTCGCTTCTTTGTTTCACGCCAAGTTGCTATCTAGAACGCTTCATACTCTCTCAATACGTTTCAGCGCACATAAAATTGCAAACTGACACTAATACAAGTTGTATGATACTCGCATATTCATACATCTCAAGCGCAGCATGTGTGATTCTTATCACTTTTAAATAGGAAACTAATTTAACACTCAAAAATAGAAAAAAGTCGCGCAAACTGTAAAATTTATATACAATTTGCGCGACTTATATTCACAAAATCTAGCGAGTGAGCTTACGATGCAAGCGATGCGGACGAGCAGCTTCCTCACCCAAGCGAGCAATCTTATTTTCTTCGTAAGCTTGGAAGTTACCTTCGAACCAGTACCACTTTGCAGGATTCTCGTCGTCACCTTCCCAAGCAAGAATATGCGTTGCAACTCGGTCAAGGAACCAACGATCGTGCGAAACCACAACAGCGCAGCCTGGGAAATCAAGTAAAGCGTTTTCCAAGCTTTCCAAAGTCTCAACATCCAAATCGTTAGTAGGCTCATCGAGAAGAAGCAAGTTTCCGCCCTGCTTAAGAGTCAAAGCCAAGTTCAAACGGTTACGCTCACCGCCGGAAAGCACTCCCGTAAGCTTCTGCTGATCCGAGCCCTTAAAACCAAAGCTTGCAACATATGCGCGAGTAGGAATCTCAACGCCTGCAACCTCAATAAAATCGAGTCCGCCAGAAACAGCTTCCCACAAGTTCTTATTAGGATCCAATCCTGCACGATTCTGATCCACGTAAGAAATCTTCACAGTATCGCCAACAATAAGCTCGCCACCAGAAAGAGGTTCCAAGCCAACAATCGTCTTGAAAAGCGTAGACTTACCAACACCGTTTGGACCAATCACGCCAACAATACCGTTACGAGGCAGCGTAAACGACAAGTCGTCGATAAGTACACGGTCGCCAAAAGCCTTGTGAATATGCTTTGCTTCCAAAACTTGCGAGCCCAAACGCGGACCTGCTGGAATTTGAATTTCAGAGAAATCAAGCTTCTTGGAATTACGTGCCTCTTGCTCCATTTGGTCGTAGCGTTCCAAACGAGCCTTGTTCTTAGCCTGACGTGCCTTCGGCGAGCTACGCACCCAATCAAGCTCATTCTTCAAACGCTTAGCAAGCTTGGCATCCTTAGCACCCTGGATTTCCATACGCTTTGCTTTAGTTTCCAAATACGTTGAGTAATTTCCCTTATATGGATAAAGCTGACCACGGTCAACTTCGCAAATCCACTCTGCTACGTTATCCATAAAGTAGCGATCGTGCGTAACAGCAATAACAGCACCCTCGTACTTGTGCAAGAACTGTTCAAGCCACAAAATAGACTCCGCATCCAAGTGGTTTGTAGGCTCGTCCAAAAGCAGCAAATCTGGAGCTTCAAGAAGAAGCTTGCACAATGCCACTCGACGCCTTTCACCACCAGAGCACACAGAAACAGGAGAATCCGGGTCTGGGCATTGCAAAGCATCCATTGCCTGCTCAAGCTGCGAATCCAAATCCCAACCGTTTGCAGCGTCAATTTCAGTCTGAAGCTTACCCATTTCTTCCATTAACGCATCAAAATCAGCGTCTGGATTAGCCATTTCTTCGCCGATTTGGTTAAAACGCGCCACTTTTTGCGCAATTTCACCAAAAGCCATCTTAATGTTTTCGCCAACCGTCTTAGTGTCATCAAGAGGTGGTTCCTGCTGCAAAATACCTACCGTATAGCCAGGAGTCAAAGAAGCTTCACCGTTGGTCACATTTTCCAAACCGGCCATAATTTTCAGCAGCGTCGACTTACCCATACCGTTCGGACCCACAACACCAATTTTTGCGCCCGGAAGGAAGCTTAAAGTAACATCGTCGAGAATTACACGATCTCCGTACGATTTACGCGCCTTAATCATCTGATAGATAAATTCAGCCAAAGTAATATACCATCCTTACAAACGTTGAAATTCCAGCGTTTGTTGCAACTTGCGTCAAAAGCGTTTAATACTTTTACCTACTTAATTCAAGCAAGATGCAACTTAAATAAAACTGCACAAACTAATCTAGCAAATACCAGCCTAGCAAATACTAGCATGTTGCTGGCGTACAATTTGACTTATTGACTGATTCCGAATCATCTTCAGGCGGAATCTGGCATAGCCACTCGCCCAAAATGCCAACAACCATATCAATAAAGCACACCAAGCCAGCAATAGAGCATTCACGCACAACAGAGTTATACAGAATTATCTCACTGTGTGGCAAGCTCATTAACAATTGCCCAACGTACCAGCCAGACAAAATAGCACCTGCCATTCCCAATGCCTTCGACAGCATAAGAGCAGCAACAGCAAATTGAGAACTTACATGCTTCTTATTCTTATCTTTATTGTTGGCAACACTTTGATGAGTTTGCAATGCCATAACAAAAGTTATTAAGCCAGCAATCACCATAATTGCAACAACAATCCACGGAGCTCCTGCTAATGACATAGCACTAGACTCTGTTGACGACACTAGAAATGCGCCTAGCACAAAGCCAAACAGTAACCCTAGTACCAAATACCACCAAGGTGTGCGATACGCTTTCATTAACAACCATCCCCTATAAGCCATTGCTCTGAGTATACCCCAACAGTTTGAGCATCAAAATCAAACGCTAATGAGTACGAAACTGAGTTATCGTCCAAAGCAGCATCTGGCTCTATCTGCATCCACGGCATAAGTTCAGGCGCCTTAGGGTCAACCGTCACCATTTCCGCTAGTTGTTGTGGTAATTTTTCTGCATCAACAGTTCTTGTGTCAGCAGCAGAAGCACCATATGAACGCGTACCCAGCACTCGCACAGTCACATTATCTTTATACAAAGTAGCAACAGCGCGAAGCAAGCGAAGCAGCTCATACTCGTCACCACCCGAAGACAGAATAAATACAGCCGCGTAATAATCATCATCAAGCATATTGGCAACATATAATGCCGATACACCGTCAACGCGAGATTCTCTATCCTGCTCGAGCATTGCAACTATTCTCAGCATAGCAGAACGCGTGTCTTGTTTCGCGACACCCTTCATAGAAATCACTGCAGTTGTTTGTAACGGAGTTGGACATATGCGGAACAAAGGAGACTTAGTTTCTCTTTTAACAAGCTCACTACCATAATTGACGTTTTTAGATTCATCGCCACAAGAGCACTGTGAATCTCCACCATTTTCATAATCATCCGCAAAAGAATTTGCAATATCGACAGCAGCTTTAGCAGCTGCAGCAGCGTCTTCATCTTCTTTGCGTTGCTTTTCTTTTCTATCTTCCTCAATAAGAGAACGATAGTAATCTGCTATTTCGCCTTCCTCAAACTCGTCAACTGATACTCTTCCGCTGCGAACAGCAACATGCGCAAGAGACTCAGGAACTACACGCCGTTCCGAATAATTTAACTCTTCTCTAGAAACGCTATTCAAAGTAACACAAACATCGTCAACAGTGCTTTTCATGCCGTAATATTCGCTTCTTAAAGCAGCATGAACAGTAATATCAGCCTCACTAATTTGCCAAGTGTGCATAGCAGAATTTAAAACAGATTTAGCAATAAGTTCTAAAGCTATAGCAGGATGCTCCTCAATCTCGCTATCGTTTTCGCAACGTTTAAGCATAAAAGCAAGACGCTCAGCAATTTGAGGAATATCTATTGCGTTAGTTTCATCTCCGTCTAACGCATTACTCAAATTAACTTTTAAAACAGCATCTATGTAAATAGAAGAATATATTCCAATGACTATTGAGTCACCGCTTGGGCGAATACCCTTCAAACTTATGGTCGTATTCATAATCTCATCTTCTACTCTCTAATAAAAACAATTTAAAATTTCAATTATTCGTTTATTTATCTTTTGCTCTTACCTAGGATACGCAAAACTAATATTTTGATATATTGTACTCGCTATAAATCAACATGCTTAATTTTTTGCATATAACACTAATTTTTATTATTAAATTATTAAAAAAATAAAAATAAACGCTGACAGCAATAAATTATATTGTTATCAGCGTTTATTAATAATTTTATTTTATCTGCTTTTTTAGCACTGCATTTACACTATTAAGCACCAAATTGAGTGCCGTCATTTTGATTAGTAGACGGATTAACAGGTGGCTTAACAGTTCCAATAACAGTTCGAGGAGCAGGTGCAGGAGTCTGAACAGACGTATTAGCAGGCATCTGATCAGACTGCTGGTTTTGTGAAGTCGCGTTATTGGAAGATTCAGAAAGTTCAGAAGCTTCAGTCTGCTCATTCTTACCTTCAACGTTGCGCTTCAAACTTTCTGGAATTTCAACAGGAGGAAGATCAGAATCTGGTCTTCTATCGTCCGAAAGCCAAAGAGTACGCTCAGGAGCCTTACGAATCTTACTGAAGATTTCCTTAAGTTCCTTCTCGTTAAGAGTTTCCTTAGCAAGCAACTGACGAACCAGCTCATCTAATACGTCACGATTATTGTTAATAATCTCCCACGCTTCAGTATGAGCAGTTTCGATAAGCTTATGAACTTCTTCATCGATTACTTCAGCAGTACGATTCGAGAACTTACGAGATTGCAAAGAATCGAGTGAACCGGAAGAATCTTCATCAGCATCCATCCACTTAACAGCTCCAAGCTTCGCTGAGAAACCATATTCAACAACCATCTTACGAGCAATGGCAGTAGCTTTCTCAATGTCGTTAGAAGCACCAGTTGTTGGATCGTGGAACACAACTTCCTCTGCTGTACGTCCGCCCATAGCATACGCCATTTGATCCAGCAATTCGTTGCGAGACTGCGAGTAACGGTCGCTTGTTGGCATCACAGCAGTGTAGCCAAGTGCGTGACCTCGCGGCAAAATCGTTACTTTAGTAACAGGATCCGTGTGGTGCAACGCAGCAGCAACGAGCGCATGACCGCCCTCATGGTAAGCAGTGTTACGCAATTCATCCAAAGCCATGCCCTTAGACTTACGTCGAGGTCCTGCTTGAACACGATCAATTGCCTCATCAATGGCGCGATTATCGATATATTGAGCACCAGAGCGAGCGCAAAGCAACGCAGCTTCGTTAAGCACGTTAGCTAAATCTGCACCAGTAAAACCAGGAGTGCGCACAGCAACCATATGAAGATCAACATCCGGCACAAAAGGCTTACCCTTAGCGTGAACCTTCAAAATTGCCTCGCGACCTTCCAAATCAGGAGCCTCAACAGCCACCTGGCGGTCAAAACGACCAGGACGAAGAAGCGCGGAATCAAGGACATCTGGACGGTTTGTTGCGGCAATAATAATCAAATTAGTGTCGTTGTCGAAGCCATCCATCTCAACAAGCAACTGATTAAGCGTCTGCTCGCGCTCATCATGACCGCCAGTCATGCCACTTCCGCGGCGACGACCAACAGCATCAATCTCATCGATAAAGATGATTGCAGGAGCATTCTTCTTAGCTTCGTCAAAAAGTTCACGAACACGAGACGCACCCAAGCCTACGAACATTTCCACGAAGTCAGAACCAGCCATTGCGTAGAACGGCACACCAGCTTCGCCTGCAATAGCACGAGCCAACAAAGTCTTACCAGTTCCTGGAGGACCATAAAGCAGCACACCGCGCGGAATGCGAGCACCCAAAGCCTTGTATCGCGAAGGATCCTTTAAGAAGTCTTTAATCTCTTCAACTTCTTCAACAGCAGCTTGTTCGCCAGCAACGTCAGCAAACTTAGTTTTAGGAGTTTGACCTTCGAGTAGCTTGCCGCGGCCACGTCCGCCGCCCATGCCAAGCATACTTCCGCCGGCACCTCCTATTCTGCTAAACATGAACCAAATCATGCCAAGGAAGAACAATATTGGAACAAGCGAAGTAATCAAATACGAAATAATGCTAGATGATTGTAAGCTAGCTGTCCAACCGTTAGAAGGCTTAGCTTTTTCGACTTCTTGTACAATTGACCTACCTTGTGCATACGCGTAGTAGAATTGCACATCCTTGCCAAAGTCACGATTTTGATTACTTCGTTTATCGAACTTCTTAAACGGTCTATCAAGCGTAAGCTTAACTAACTGTTTGTTGTCAATGATTTCCACATAACTTGCTTTATGAGATCGCACTAACTCAATACCATCTTGAGTATCGATAGTTTGCGATCCGTTATGAACAAACATTTGGAATCCGACAACTGAAAGCAACACAAGAAGCACAATCCACGTCCATGGCGACTGCCAGAAGGAACGACGATTGTTGTGGTTGTTCTCGTTATTTTTATTATTCTTGCCCTGCTGACCGTTGTTTCGCTGATTCCTAGGGTTGCGTGGATTTAAAAACGGATTATTTCCGTTATTTCCACGCCCAGGACCGCCCATTGGACCTTGCGGTGTCATAGGAGAAGCGCCCATGTAATAAGGCTCCTTTCAAACTCCTCAATTTATATAAAAATTCTGAATAGAATCTATAAAATCAAGCACCATACACTGATGGCTTTAATACCGCAATACTATTGAGATTGCGGTAGCGTTCGTCGTAGTCCATTCCGAAACCAACGACAAATGCATCAGGAATTTCAAAGCCCGAGTAGTCGATTTGTACGTCTACTTCGCGACGTGCAGGCTTACTGAGCAATGCAAAAACTTTTACACTTGCAGCACCACGACCTTTTAGCTCATCTACAAGCCAAGCTAGCGTGCGACCGGAATCAACAATGTCCTCTACAATAAGCACATCTCGACCGCGCACGTCAGTACTTAAATCTTCGCGCACAGTAATTTGTCCGCTAGTTTGAGTGCCACTGCCGTAACTAGACAAGCTCATAAAGTCCATTGATGCGTTAATGCTTAATTCTTGCGAAAATACAGCAAGAGTATTTACAGCACCTTTTAGAACTGCAACAAGCAAAACATTACTGTTTTTGTAATCTTCACTTACTTGTTTAGCAACTTCACGAATACGCTTCATAAGGTCTTCGTGGCTAATTAATTCATAGTCGATGTCATCTCGTATATCTGCAATTTGCATGTTCACTATCTTTGCATAAACGAATGACGATATTGCGCGAAAGCCGAGTCGCTTCGTAATAATTTGGCAGCGAAAAAGGCTTTTGACCATGCCATTTTGTACATAGCTCGTCCACTGCAGATATGTGACTTGACGAGAAACGCAGACCAAGCTCACTTAACGCACGCACTATAATTCGTCTACGAATTGATGGATGATATTGCGCTAATTTATCAGCTTTTAACCTAACAGTTTTCGCATTTTTATCAAATTCCATCACTTGTGAACTAGCTTCGTCAACTTGAGAATTAATATAGTCAAGATCATCTCTAGCTATTTCAGCTCCGCGAGAAAGCAAAGTAACCATATTCGCATTAAAAAATCGCGAAATATAAGGCATTAACGTGTGTCTAACTCGAGATCTCAATGGATAATTTTCTGAAAGTTCCTCATTTTGTGAAATATCGTCACCATTTGTAGGATCATCCCACCATGAAATGCCTAAATCCTCACAAATACCAGTAGTATCTTCCCTACTAAGCTTAATAAGAGGCCTTGCAAAAAGCACGTTTTGACGCACTGTTACTGCTTTCATGCCAGCAACTGCTTCTAAACCTGCAGAATCTTTTAGCCCCATCATTACAGTTTCTGCTTGATCATTTGCAGTATGAGCTAGAAGCACGGCTGCAGCTTGCTGCTTTTTAGCAACATCAATAATTGCTTGATACCTAGCATTTCTAGCAGCAGACTCTTCGCCTTCTCCCGAATCTTCAACGTTCACAGATTGAATATACACGTACTTTTCATCTATTCCAGATTGCAAACAATGCTTAGCAGCAGTATTGGCAATTTCAGTTGAGTGCGGCTGCAAATGGTGATCTACTATTACAACACCGCAACGAATACCTCTACTTGCGCACACAATCACGCTCAATGCTGTAAGTGCAAGAGAATCTCTACCTCCAGAGCACGCAATAAGAACCAAAGGAGCATCAACATCTGTCGCGTGGTTGCCATGTTCGGAAAAACGCGCGTCTTGTGCACACAACGAAAGTTCGTCAAAACAATGCTTGATTGCGCCAATTCCTGCGCGTATGCGAGAAGAATACACCATAGCTTCTAGTGTAGCGCGCTAATAACGCTAAATTGCAACTAATAAATCATAGTTTTGGCAATTCTGCCATAAACTTATTAATCGCTACGAACGCTCCCCAAATATCAGCTGGCTGGTTCGCAACAACAGCGAAAGTTAGTACTCCACCACTTTTCCTAGATACATTACCAACCATAGAAGTAACTTCACTTAAAGAACCAGTCTTTACGCGAAGCATACCTGCAGAAGATTCATCCGCTAAACGCTTTCTTGCTGTTCCAACTAAACCAGGAAGAGACAATCCTTCAGCAGCTGCAGCACCTCCAGAATCGGCTTTAATATTAAGCACCTGTACTTGAGCTAGCGTTGTTGCGCGCAACCTTGATTTTGGAGACAAGCCTGAGCAATCAGACATGTGCAAACCACGTATATCGATATTTAGCTTGCGCAATCCCTCTTTTACTGCCTGAACTGCACCTTCCGGAGAGTTGGATTTGTGAGTTGCAAGCGCAGTCAAACGACCAAACTCTTCCGCCAATGTGTTGTCTGAAATACGAAGCGTATATGCCATTATTTCGTTTAAAGGCGCAGAAGAAACTTGTGCAATTAAACGCGAATTAGATGATATTAACGATTTAGTTTCGCTCACCGGTATTACAAGATTTTCAGATTGTGCAGATTTATTTTCATTTTCAGAATCTTTATTATTTTCAGAAGAATCATCTGTAGACGAGTCTGAACCGGAATTTTTTTCGTCAGAAGTAGTTTTATTAGAATAATTACTTATAACTATTCCTTGTTTGCTTAATAATTTAGCAAAAACACGACCGACACTTAAAGCAGGATGAGGATCAGAAAGCGGAAAATCTGTCATAGCGTCAGCATCCACACCTTGCACTGAAAGGTCACGCTGACGAGCATCATCTATAGCCAAAGATGACGTTTGAGCATAAAAGCGTCGTTCAACATCTGTTTCATAAATCAAATCAGGAGCACGTTTTGCGCCAAACAATGAGTCATCAACAGCTAATGAAACTGTGTGAATATTTTCAAGTTTCAGCGCGTTGGCTGTTCTTCTCGCTAATGTTGTTAAGCCTGCTCTGCCATTAACATGGTTCCAATCGTTTTCTCCAACTCCAAGAAGCATGTCACCATTTCCGCGAAGCACAAGCTTTCTAGCATTCGCACTAGAAGCTCGTTCTGGCTCACCGCCTGTTTTAGGCAACAAAAATACTTGAGTATCAAGAGTTGAACCCATGTCAAGAGTGCGAGAAGCCACGCTAGCAGTTAAAGTTTTAAGCGTTGACGCTGGCTCTCTTAAAGCATTTGGCTCATGCGATGCAACTACTCGCCCATTAGCATCCATAATTACTGCTGAAGTGCTGCTACTCATAGAAGCATCGGAAACCAACTCGTCAATAAGTTTTTGAGCTTGCGAATGATTTATTTCTTTACCATAAGTAACGCTTTTAGCTAGGGATTTAACTCGCAAAAGTGATTTAGGAGAAGAAACAGTTACAGAATAATGTTGTTTTCGCAACGTCAAAGGGCCAGGAAGAATATCATATATGTCAAGCAAAAAATAAGTAAAAATAATTGCTGCACTGACTATAACTGCTATAAATGCAATAAGTAATCGCCAACGAGAAGGATATTGGCTTCTTAAAACCATAGCAGCGTATTTACTTTTCTTCTGAGTGCTACTTGGTTTAATCTCAATCTCACTGATTGGTTCAGATTCATTACTTAGTTTTTGTTCATTACTTGGTTTTTGTTCACTACTTTGTTTAGATTCACTACTTGCTTTAGGCTCGATACTTTTGTTAGGTTCGCCGCTTTGCGCTGGCGTGCTCGCATTAGGAATATTTAAGGCATCGTTTGAGCCTTTATTACTTTCCATGCGAGCACACCTTTAAATCGATTGCAAATACCGCGCTTAACTATACATTGCGCTTGCAACAAAGCGTGCGTAAGTTACGCAGTAATCGAGGCAAATCTGCGCAAGTTTTCAACAATGCGAATCATGCGCTTATCCATCACTTTGCCGCCAAGAATCACGCCAACAACCAGCACAATCAAGCCGTTTACTACAAACAAAATGCTTGCAATCCACAAAAGATTCGGGTTAATAGCCAAAAACGCCATAGCCAAAGCAATAGACGGAATCATGCATACTGCAGCAAGAAGCGTAAAACCTATTGGCGCAAAAGATCTAGCTCCTGCAGAACCTTGCGGCCTAGAAAATGGCTTTTCGATTGATGCCACAGGGTACATTGCTATGCACGAAGAAATTAAGCCAATGCCTATGGAAGCAAAAGCTATTCCAATTGGACAAAGAGTTTGGAACATAACTGCATTCACATTTTGCTGAACATTTACTACGAAGAAAAGGAAAACGTAAACCCCTACTCCAATAATCGCGAAATAAACAGCGCAAATCACTGACCAAACTATTGCGTTCGCTAAGCGATCGTGCACGCCTTTTACTCCAATAATCGCGTGCATAGTAAAAGCTGTGCCATCGTATGCAATATTGTTTCCAACAACCATGCCCATAAGCATCGCAGCATACATCATCCAGCCAGAAATACCTAAGTTATCTGTTAGAGACTCAAATCCTTTAGCATTAAAACTATTTCCTCCTGCGATTAGCAGCATAAAAAGCGGCATAAGAAGCAAAAATAGCTGACGCATATCTCTTCTCATAACGCTAACAATTCGCGCAATAATCGCACCGACTGTGTTGTCTGGAACAAGTGCAAACAAGCCGATTCCCTTAGTTTTAACAACTGTTTTTTGCTCACCGCGAATAAGCTTCGGCTCTAATTTTGCGCAAAATACAGAGATTGCAAAGCAAGCAGCAATCGTTACAACGCAAATAAAGAAGCGAATAACAAGCGAAAGCCAATTGCCATTAATTGCATCGAGCGGCAAGGCCATAGCTGCACTTAATGGCGTAAAAGCGGACGCAGCACAGAAACTTGAGCTGATTTCAATTGAGCTATTTGTGGCTTTGCTATTCGCACCCATACCAGAAACAAAAA
This sequence comes from Gardnerella phocaeensis, assembly GCF_048545075.1. Lineage (NCBI taxonomy): Bacteria > Bacillati > Actinomycetota > Actinomycetes > Bifidobacteriales > Bifidobacteriaceae > Gardnerella > Gardnerella phocaeensis. The sequence continues at coordinate 269,867 of NZ_JBKQXS010000002.1, forward strand.
TCATGTACACTATAAAAATAACAACGTAAAAAATGTTTCTTGAACGCTTGTTTATTAAAATAGTATCTAAAAGCTCAATAAGCATTTTACTTAAAGACACGATTGTTGCAACATAAAGCGGAGCTGCAATTACGCTTACTAAAACCGGCACAATTCCAAAGTTTCGGTACGCTAAAGACCACAAAGCAAGTGCGATTGTGAAGCTTATTGAAAGCGCTCCAAAAAGAGAGCCAAGAAGCATACCTGCTTGCTGTTTTACGTAAGGAATGCCGTAAAGCGCAAAGCTACGCGATTTTAGTGTTGTGTCGCTGCCAAACATAAATATGTTTACAAACAGTGTAAAAATTGACACAATCGACGCAACCATTATTGGAGCAACTTGGAATTCCTGCCAATCTTTAGTGCCTGCAAGCATTCCTGGATTAAGATACTTTCCTGCTTGCCAGCCAGCAAAACCAAGAGCGCATATGATTGCAAGTCCAAAAACAATGACTATACCAAAGCCGATTTTTTGCCAAATCGACTTTCGCATAACAGAAAAAGTAAGCGCCCAGCGAAGGCGAACCATTGTAAAAATCATAGACATTACGGTTCTCCTTTTTAAGCGTTGAGATTGGTGGAAGATGCAGGAGCGTTATCAGATTTACCGCCATTAAGCCAGTCGATGCGTGCAGCCGCGTGACGTCCGCCAACAAGCTCCATAAAGCGATCTTCAAGATTCTTACCTTGAGCAACTTCTTCAAGAGAGCCAGCAGCCGCAACATGACCTTCGTTAATAATCGCCACGTGCGAGCACATTTTTTCGACTAATTCCATAACGTGCGAAGAAATAATTACCGTGCCGCCAGTAGAAACATACTCGGCGAGAATATCCTTCAAATTTGCGCTAGAAACAGGATCTACTGCCTCAAAAGGCTCGTCCAACACAAGCACGCGAGGGCTGTGAATCATAGCTGTTGCAAGGCAAATCTTCTTAGTCATACCAGTTGAATAGTCAGAAACCATAGTATTTGCAGCTTCTGTTAAGTCGAATGCAGAAAGCAAGTCGGTCGCGCGACGAACAGCCTCAGCGCGGCTCATCTCGCGAAGCATGCCAGCGTAAGTTAAAAGCTGAAGGCCGGTAATCGTCTTAAAAATCTCGTCTGCTTGAGGCATTAAACCGATCGCGCGCTTAGCGCTATTTACGTCACTCCAGACGTCATTGCCAAAAATCGAAGCAGAGCCAGAATCCGGCATAAGTAAGCCCGTAAGCATCTTAATCGTGGTAGTTTTGCCGGCACCGTTCGGGCCTACTAATCCATAGAAAGAGCCTGCTGGAATATCTAAGGAAAGATTATCTACAGCAACTTTTTTGCCGAAAGTCTTAACAAATCCACGAATAGAAACTGCTGGAACATCTTCGTTAGTAGCGTCGTAAGTGTTTGCGCCAAAAACTGGAACGCTGCTAGCAAAAGTATTTCCGGACGGATACTCGGACGGATATTCAGACGGAATAGAATCTACCATAGAAACCTCGCAGTATACAGATAAACGCACGCATTGCGCTACATTAATTGCGCAATCGCACGTTTATATCAAGGCTTCTATTATCTCATACCCGCAATTTTTGCGCAATCGAAACGCCGGCACTATCCGCACACACCGCCTCAAACGCTAGATAAGTTCCCCGCGTTTGGAGCAAAACACAACAGATAAACCTCCAAAAGCGAGACAATCTCCCCCCCCCAACCACCAAAAACGGCAGAAACTTTACAACGCTGTAAAATAAAGGTCGGATACGCACCAAAAAACGGCAGAAACTTTACGTTCGCGCGCAGTTTATGCCGCCTGCGCGTCTTAATCCGGCAGAAACTTTACGTTCGAGCGCAGTTTATGCCGCCTACGCGTCTTAATCCGGCAGAAACTTTACATCCGTGTAATGAAACAGTCGTAATCTTCCAAACCTTCTGTAGCTTTGCAGTAATGCTTTGCAAACAGCGATTATTTATTGCTTAGTGAACTTTAACAGTATTGCTCTGCAGACGTTGAGTATTTATTGCATAGAGAACACTAGCGTCATTGCTGCTGCACACACTACACCAGACGCACCTACCACACCACAGAACACTAGCGGTTTTACTAATAGTGGGAGATAGGAATTGCTTGGTCGAGCAATATAAAAGCGGAACGATAGTAATAATCGTGTTGATGAATACTATTTTTGCAGAAAAAGTAAGTAAAAAACTAAACTTAACTACGCAACTGCTAAGTCCAAATAAGGTATAAGAGCGGAGCGCTGCGAGACAAGTAATTCCTATCTCACACAGCCCCTCCAGAAACCTGCCAGCCAAAAACCAGTCCCCGAAACTCGCGCCCCACTAGAGAATTTCATTCTTTCGCTCAGCGACCAGTGTGCTGAATCGGCTTCCACTCGCTCTTTGAGAAAATAGCTTGGAACGCAATAGGCACGTACGAAAGCATAAAAATCGGGAAGCTAAGAGCGTATGCAAACAGCTCCTTATTCGTTGCACCAAGCTTATCGTGTTCGACCAAAATAGTGAGCGACACAAATATCATCATGCCTAAAACGCTTGTAACAGTAGTTGTAATGAAGTTAATCATTGAATAGATTTGACTCATCCATGTTACGAATCCAAATGCAGCAAAAATAAACCCAAGTATTATTCTTGCAACAGCCAAAACCATAAACGGGAAAAGCATAAGCGTAAAATCAACCGACGAAAAATCTCTTTCGCGAATACCGTGCCGAATAAGAGCTGCTCCATAGTAACGAAATACTTGCAAGAATCCCTTGCTCCAACGAAGACGCTGCCTCCAGCTCTGTCTAAACGACACAGGCTGTTCGTCATATAATACTGCAGAACCACAATATCCAACTTTGTCTCCGTGAAGAATAGCGTCCATAGTAAATTCAAGATCCTCAGTAAGAAGATGGAATTTCCATCCGCTATTTCTGTGCATAATCTCACGCGAGAACATGAATCCAGTTCCACCAGCGTGGCAACTTGAACCGAATAGCATTCGAGAGTTGTTAGTAAATCGTGATTCTCGAATAAACCAAAGTGCAGAGCCGGAAGAAACCCAATTATCTGAAAGATTCACGGAATTGCGGTAGCTAGTTAAAATTTGATATCCTGCGTGGAAACCTTTATTCATTTCCTCAAAATAATGCGGATCAAGTTTATTGTCTGCATCGAAAACGAAGTATGCGTCATAAACTTTATCTGCACCAATTTTCATAATATGGTCGAGAAGATAGCTGAGCGCATAACCTTTACCAATATGCTCTTTATCGAAACGTTCGACTACGTTGCATCCACAATTGCGACCAACTTGTGCAGTAGAATCAGTGCAATTGTCTGCAACAAGCCAAATATCAATAAAATCTTGTCTATACGTTTGAGTTTGAATGCAATGAATAAGATTACCTATAACAGCTTCCTCATTACGCGCAGAAATAAGCACAGCATAATGCTTATCCATTGGCGCTTCAGGAAAAACAACAGGTTTAGCGAATAAAGATGCAACGGCACAAACACCTTGATACACAACACCGCTTATGCCAATAAGTATTACTAGTACATCAAATATTGATAGAAGAATCATCGCTTCCATCCGCTCCGTGGATTACTTTTTACGTTACTTTTACTATTTTTTGTATTTTTTGTATTGCTTACTATTTTAGACTCACCTACTTGCAATTTTGCTTTAGGAGAATCCTTATTTTCAGAATTTACTTTACGATTCGCAATATCTTTATTTACAGCATCTAATATTTCGCGCGAAATCGGCATTGTTTCCAATACGTCCGTTTGATCAGAATCATTAGAGGAAACTTTGCTGCTATTCGCATCGTCAGAGTCTGACACATAAGCTTGCTTATACCAATATAAAATATCTTCGTTCAAAGAAACGCGAGAGCTTGTGCCTTTCATTACGCGATGAACACTTTCGCTCATTGGATTCATGAACTTACGACCAATCGCCTCAACGCAACGAACAATAATAGAAGTATGATCAGGATGAGGATCGTTCATAAGCGGAGAAGAAACTAAACTATATTGCTTAGTGCATACTCTGAAAATCGCTTGCAAACTTGCAGTTACAGGCAAAGCCAAAAATGCTCCAAGAGCACCAAATACAGCGCCCATTACAAGAACTGAAATAAAAGCTACTGCAGGATTCAAATCCATAGTCTTTTCGGAAATCTTCGGCGAAATAACCATGTTTTCAATTTGTTGATAAATCGTAATAAAAATTAATGTTGCAACAGCTGCACCAAAACCATTGGAACCCCACGCAACCAAAATAGGCAAAGCTCCACCCAAATAGCCACCAATTGTAGGCACAAACTGCGAAACAATTCCGCAGAATAAGGATAGCGGAAGCCAATACGGTATATTCATCACAATAAGGAAAATTGCGGTACCTACTGCGTTAATAGCTGCCAAAATAATTCGCGAAAACAGGAAGCTCGAAATCTGCTCTTGAACAACTGACCAAATAAATAGGAAACGACGCTGAGCTTGCGGATTCATCCAACGGCACATGCTACGACGCATAGCTGGACCTGCTGCAGAAATGTAATACGTAACCATAATAATGGTGAGCAAATCAAGCAGAACAGTCATCAATCCCCATGTTGTGTTAAGTGCTTGACCAGCAAAATCAACAACCCAAGATGTTTGCACATGCTTCAAAATTTCCATGCCAAGCTGCTCAATATTAGGCATTTTAAAACTGGTATAGTGAAACACAAAATTCGCAAATTGGTTGTATAAATCAGGCAAGCCCATAACCATTGAAACAACCTGTTGAGCAAATAAATTACCGAACAAAGCAAGTAGCAAACTAATTACAACAAGCAAACCAGTTAGCGTAAAACCAGAAGCAACTCCTCGCCTCCAGCCGTGCTTAACTAGTCGAACGACAAGCGGTTCCATTGCGAGCGCAATAAAAACAGAAATCACAACATCAAAAACAATGAATGAAATACTATTCCAAGCGAACCATAAGAAGATAGACACAAAAGTAACAATTGCAACATAAATAAGCGCACGACCTAGCCAATCTGGCGGTCTTCTATCGTCGCCTTTGGCTGGAAAAAGTGAAGCTAAATCTAGCTTATTTTCACTTCCCTTAATATCCTCATGCATTTCATATTCATGCATTTCTTGCTCTTGGTAATCCATAGACACTATTGTAACTGCGCGAACTGATGAATGCGAATTAGCGGCATGTAGTATTAACTATTCGCACCTAATTTACTACGCGTAACATTATGTAACACAAACTTAACGAGATATTCGAATCGCTGAAATCCAAAATGGCATTCATAGTCATAAACTCATTAATGGGTTTTTAAGAAAGGAATGGTGGCCATGACCACTTTGCAAACTAAAGAAGATGCCGCAGCCCTTATTGAAAAGGAAGGCATTGAATACGTATCCGTACGATTTACTGATTTGATTGGCGTTCAGCAGCACTTTACTGTTCCTGCTGACGAGTTCTTACACAGCGCTTTCACTGATGGAATGGCATTCGATGGTTCTTCTATGCAAGGCTTCCAGGCTATTAACGAATCAGATATGAAGCTTATTCCAGATGTTGACACTGCTTATGTTGATCCATTCCGTAAGCATAAGACTTTAAACGTTGCTTTCTCTATTGTTGATCCTGTAACAGATGAGCCATATTCTAGGGATCCTCGTCAGGTTGCTATTAAAGCAGAGTCTTATTTGAAGTCCACTGGCATTGCTGACACTGCAAGCTTTGCTCCTGAAGCTGAGTTCTTCATTTTTGATAAGGTGCGTTTTGCTAATGACATGCAGCGCTCCTTCTATGAGGTTGATTCTAACGAAGCTCCTTGGAATTCTGGAATCGACACTGAAGATGACGGCAGCAACAATATTGGTTTCAAGAACCGCGTAAAGCACGGCTACTTCCCTGTGCCACCAGTAGATCACAATCAGGATTTGCGCGATGACATGGTTTCAAATTTGCAAAAGGTCGGCTTGATTCTTGAGCGTTCTCACCACGAAGTTGGCGGCGCAGGTCAGCAGGAAATCAACTACCGTTACAATACGCTTGTTCATGCTGGCGACGATTTGATGAAGTACAAGTATGTGGTTCATGAAACTGCTGCTTTAGCTGGTAAGGCTGCAACATTTATGCCAAAGCCAATTGCTGGAGATAACGGCACCGGCATGCACTGCCATCAGTCGCTTTGGAAAGATGGCAAGCCATTGTTCTATGCGGAAACTGGTTACGCTCAGCTTTCTGATATTGCACGTTGGTACATTGGCGGCTTGATTAAGCACGCTTCTTCTGTGCTTGCATTTACGAATCCTTCGCTTAACTCTTACCACCGCTTGGTTCCAGGCTACGAAGCTCCAGTCAACTTGGTTTACTCTGCTCGTAACCGTTCTGCAGCTATTCGTATTCCTCTTGCTGGTGATGCTCCTGCAGCTAAGCGCATTGAGTTCCGCGCACCGGATCCTTCTTGCAACCCATTCTTAGCATTCTCCGCTCAGCTTATGGCAGGTTTGGATGGTGTTATTAACCATATTGAGCCTCCTGCACCTGTTGATAAAGATTTGTACGAGCTTCCTCCAGAGGAGCATGACGGCATTAAGCAGGTTCCTTCTTCGCTTGGTGAAGCTTTGCAAGCTTTGGAAGAAGATCACGACTTCCTTATGCAAGGCGACGTGTTTACTAGCGATTTGATTGAAACTTGGCTGAATTTGAAGCATGAGGAAATGGATATGGCTCGCTTGGCTCCAACGCCACTCGAGTACGAGCTTTACTTCCACATCTGATTTGTAGTTAAGTTATTCTAACAAAAAAAGCCGGCCCTACGATTTCGCGGGGTCGGCTTTTTTGCTTGACGTTCTGCACCAGTGTCCCATTTCACCAATCTTCAGATACTCACGCAGAGTGTAATCTGCGTCCGTGTCTTAAAACAAGCAGAATGAGACACTCGCGCAGCGCGACGACCTGCCTAAGCGCTGCGATTTAGCGCGCGAAAGCAACTCGGAGCGGAAACTCGCTTAAGTTGGAAGTCCAGTGGACTTCCAACGCGAGTTTCGTAAGCGAGCGCTTATAGCGCGAGCGCCATCTGCACGAGTGTCCCAAAATCGCCTATTTTGCGCTCAAGCAGATTGATGAGTTAGCTGTTTATTTTTTAGCACGTATTTTACATCAGCTTGAGAGGCAACCTTCGAATCATGAGTAACAACAATCACACATTTGCCGTGTTTGCTAGCAGCATTTTTTAATATTGCAATAACTTCTTTAGTTGTTGCAGGGTCAAGACTTCCAGTAGGCTCATCAGCCAAAATTACCGGCGCAGAAGATACCAAGGCTCGCCCAATTGCAACACGCTGCTGTTGACCACCAGAAAGTTTAGTAACGTTACGATTTGCTTCTTCTTCAGTTAACCCAAGATCTACTAACACTTGAGCATCCGCGCGCGAATTTACTAATCGCAAATTTTCTAACGGCGTCAAATAGTCAATAAGATTAAAATTTTGGAAAACAAGCGAGATATGCTTTTTGCGATGCTCAACATATCCCGTTTTTGCAATATTTTCACCGTTAAAAAGCACTTCGCCACTATACGGAGTATCTAATCCAGCTAAAAGTGAGAGCATAGTAGACTTTCCTGCTCCAGAAGCTCCCATAATACTGTACATTTTGCCAGTTTCGAACTCTGCATTCACGTCATTTAATACCGCAATATTTGCAGGTCCGTAAGTGTATTTCACATTTTTTAATTGCAATAAAGCTGACATAATAAGCTCCTTATTTTTACATAATTTAAATATGATTTATAAGATTTGTTTCATTTATACGATTGCGCTGTTTGTGATTGCGTTTTTAGTAGAAAATTCACATACGCAACTACATTTCTGCTAACTCATAGCGCTTAGTATTTGCCGAGGCTTCTTTATTAATATTGGCAGCGCTGCAACAAGTAATGCGACTATTGAAATAAACAAACCCATAACAAAAGCAGCAAGAGTTTGCAGCAATGGCAATACTGGCATACCATCCGCAATAAATGACGAATCAGCACTATGCAAAATCGCAGAACCAATAACGCCAGAAAAAGCAGCACCGAAACCTAGCGAAATAACGAATGACACAATGTTGAGTATCACTATTTCAACAAGCAATTGGCTAACTATTGCTGCTTTCGACAATCCAATAGACATAAATACGCCAATCTCGTGCATACGTCCTCTGACCCAAAACACCAATACAAGCCCAAGCACTAAAACGCCAACAAAACTTAGCGCAACGAAAATCATTCGCACAAGTTGTTGTACAGAATTAACTGAGTTTATTACGCTAGACAATTGCGAAGCATTCTGCTCTACATCCGCCCACTTTCCAGCAATACTTTTAGCATCACGCATTGCGCTAGCCAGTAAATCAGAACGCTCAACAACACAACGCAAAACACCTAGCTTAGAAGAACCAGCTAAAGACAACGCCGAACTTAAGTCAGTAAATATGCGATTTTCTGAAGCATCCGAAGGAAGAGCTCCCTTAGTTTGCAATTTGCCGGCAAAAATGCCAACAACGCGAACTTTTACATTAAACCCCTGCTTAAGAGTTATAGTAGAGCCAATCTTAAGATTATTTTTCTTAGCAAAATCGCGATGCACTATTGCTCTACCCGCAGAACGATTAGTAATATGCTCACCCTGCTCTAAACGGTACAATCCTTCTTGAAAACCTTGAGATAATCGAGAATCTGTTGTGCCAGTAATTCCAGCAGCATGAGCCAAAACATCATCGTCTAGTCGAGGACCCTGCGCAGGAAGAACAATTTGCTTTCCAACAGGTACAGCTAAAACATCGCGCTCCTCCACTACAGTCTTTACGCCCGAAATCGCAGCAAATTTACGAATTTGACTAGAGCCAATTCCTTCATTTGCGTCCAAATCTTGAGGAATTGGGGAATTAGGTACTTTAGTACCAGAATTAGTAGAAGAATTAGTAACAGAATTAGTACCGGAATTAGTGCCGGAATTAGAATTTGCATTCATTTGCTCTGGAAGAGTTTCACCGCGCGTTTTTGCTCGTACAGTAAAACCTAAACCAATACTGGATTGAAGATGATTCCTAGCATCATCAACAGAAACACTAATACCAGCTTGTGAAACTAGCGCGCTTAAAACAAGAGTCATAATCAGCACAATTATTGCGTTACGTCGAGGTTTGCGCAATATTGCAAGTTTCGCTCGAGCACATAAAGAAATTACTTCACCATTCATAATGTTACTCACTAACTTTTCAAATAACTTTCATACGACGAATTATGAAAACTATGCCGCCAAACAGCATAGTTTTACTTTTGTAATCCGAGGAGCTCACGAGGAGATTTGCATATAATTGGCAAATAAGACAACACAACTGCAATAACGATTACTGCACCAACAATTGCAGAAACTCCGACAAAACACTGAGCGTCTACTTGTACGCTAAGTTTTTCCAAAGTTTTTGTTGCCAAAGTTGATTCAAGATTTCCACCAGCTTGACCCATATTACTCAATTCACGGGCGGCTGATGATTGCACAGAGCCAAGAGCAACATTAGCCATCAACGGAGCTATAACTTTTGCAAAAAGGTAACCCACAATCAACGAAGGTATTGAAATAAGCACAATCTCAGCAAGATATTGACCAACTATAGATAATTTGCCAGTACCAATTGCAACGAACACGCCAATTTCATTACGTCGCTCATTCATCCACAGCAAAAGCACTAATGCCAAAGCAATAATAGCGAATGATACAACAGCAATTGTTGCAACAGTCATTATTGAGCGCACTCCCTTCGCTGCTTTCAACAAACCAGAAACGAACTGATCGTCACGAGTTAGTTGATAGTTTTGCAAATCAATAGGCAATTTGGCAGCTTGCGCCATAATATTATCCGCATCCTCACCGCGCTTTACCCTAAAACTTGCGTCCTGATATATTTCTTTTCCTGGCTTATATTTATACAATTCGCGCGTAGTTTGCAAATCCGTATAAACCATATTGGCAGTCAATTCCGCTCTAGTTGCGACTTGACGCTTATTTGCTCCCGAATAAATTCCAACAATACGAGTTTTTACTGTTGCTGTTGATTGGTTAATATTGTCAGCATCGTAAGGATTAGCGCGAAGTGTAAGAGTATCTCCTACATGCAATCCGTTAGCTTTAGCGAGATCTTCATGAATAAGTGATGCATGAACGTTGTTAGCAATAAGATGCTTGCCTTTAGATATAGTTATTGCTTTTGTTTTAAAAGTATTTAAACCAGTAGAATCATTCGTCCCTTCAATATTAACGGCATTTCCAAACTGCTGTTCACGTTTATTGTCATACTCTTGTACGCCTGGAATTCTTGCTGCTTTAGCATTAACTAAATCCGCTGTTACATTTTGGCGAACTACGTACGATGCAACTCCCTGCAACTTTGCAATTGCCTGTACATCTTTAGGTTTTACAGTTCCAGCTCCTCTAGGAGTTCCAGGGTTTATTTGGGGGTTATTTGCAAGCACAAAACTAGACTCTGCTTGCGCTTCAACTTTTTCGCCTTCTTTACCTGCAGCACTTGAAACTGCAGAAGTAGAAAATAACAATGTCGAAATAAGAAATACAATAATGAAAACTATTGCTGTTTTTATTCGTTTCCTCAGAATGTAGCGTATTGCACGAGAGATAAACGTCATCGACTACCTTTCTTCATTGAAAATTGCTGTATATCAACCTTTAAATATACGGACTACCAGTATAACATGTCAATACTGAAAAATGCGTTTAGTGCCATACTCTACAGTGCGCAAATCTACCAGTGCGCAAATCTACGCTATAAAAAAATTTCCCTCCACAAAACAAATTGCGAAGGGAAACTTTTATTTGTGTTTAATGCGCCTTTAAATTTTGCACATTTCGTTAGATCTAGTCTTGGTTAAAATCTATTACAAGCTTATTATTTTTAATACTAAACTTTCCATAAACATAACCACTATTGCTAGTATGATCGTCTCTCCATTCACTATCGTCATCATCATCGTCCTTCCAACGATAAGAGATATCTACACCAATCTCATCGCTCTGGAAAGTCCCTGACGACATGTCAACTTGATCCAACGTAGGAGTGCCATTAACACTACGCTTAACATTGTCATAGCTATAGCTTGTATAGTAATTAAAGCTTGCAAATCTACAACTTTCTGGAACATCGGCTTCAGTTGACGCTACACATTTATCAACATGCTTTTGAATAGCCTTAGTAAGCTCATCCTTTAATGTTTCTGTAGCTTCTAACTCTAAACTTGCAGATTCTGAACTATCTTTTCCACTAATTAACACATTCGTAGAATTTGTGGTCCATAGTTGTGAATTTTTTGCAGATTCAACGCGGTAAGACCCAGGATACGCAGGAAGCTTATATTCTGTAGTTGATGTGTATTCTGAATAACCATAGTCTGAACTGTAGGTGTCACCGCTATATTTTGGCGATTTTTTGAGAGCAGACAAGTTTATTTCAGAATCATTAACTTTTATTTTATCAACTTCATTTGGCACAGTTATGTTGATGTGACCAAGCGGCGGATATTGAACTTTATAAGAGTCAAAGAATAGCCACTGTTTGCCAGCTGGCACAAGAGTTATTACCGTTGAGGCATCTCTATCTCCAACTTTGTAAGAAAGCTTAAATGAATTGTATGGGCCATTATCAACGCTCATATAAGATATATGATTCTTGGAAGCTCTGCCTATTGCGCTTGTAAGTAGTGTACGATAATTTTCTGGAATTTTAGAAGAAGACCAATCTGTCATATTGTTAGCTTCATCAAAATTGCCTTCTTGCAAAGACTTCACATAACGTTGAATAGTTGCTTGTGGAGAATACACATTCTGTTGAATAACTGTATAACCTATACCAAGAACCACAATAATAATGCCAATTACAATAAGCATAATTTTTGTGCTGCGCTTCATCGGTGCGCTTTTAACAACATTACCTGCTGCGAAATTAGAATCAAAAGAATCAGGATTATAATATTCTGCAGGCTGATTTTGTGAATAATCTTGCTGATTATAATACTGCTGATTCTGATACCCCTGCTGCTCATAAGCATTTTGGTTGTTATAAGCAGGCTGAGGATAAGCTTGTGTGTTCTGTTGAATGAACTGCGTTTGTTGCACATCATTCATTTGATTTTGCTGATATTGATCATTTTGCATTGGCTGATAATTTGAATTAACTTGTTGCGGCACAAGACTCGCTCCACAAGATGAGCATACTATAGCTCCATAAGCATTTTGACTATTGCAATATGGACAATTCATACATTTCTCTCAATACGTTTTTAAAAAAATTACAAGGGAGCCTAGCTGGTTTCCCAACTAGGCTCAATTATTCTTAATTAAAATTTTTAGATGTTGCGTTGAAGCTTGACCATGCAGACGTCATGAAGCTCTTATCGATGGCCGATACAATGAATATTGCAATAACGCCTACAAGGACGAAGATAACCCACATCCACTCACGATCAAGCTTGCCCTTATATCGTGCAGTCGCTAAGAAGGACACAGGCACCAAAATCAGCAGCACAAGGTAAAGAGCTTGCAAAGCAACAGATGGAATCTGCAATGCCAAAGAAGGATTATGGATAAACAAAGACGCATCTACAGAATCAGGGGTCATACTCATTACTTGCGAATTGCCTGACAAGGAATTTTTCACAGCATCGCCCCATCCAATTAAAGCAGTCCTAGATGGTGGAATAAGTGCTAATACTGTAGCAACTATTTGCAAGCCAACAAGTGGAACAAGCTTTTGTGCAAAAAGAACATGAAGCTGAGCTGGTGAAATCTCATCACCAAACATCTTCATACCCAACAAAGCAACAGCGTAGACTGCGTATACAGTTAAAACGCCAATAATAAACTTGTAAAGGAACACGGTAAACGGAACGCCTGGAGTCATTGGAATACTTGATGTTGACGATGAACCTACAGCACTGAAAACTTGCGATATCACTGCGTTAACAGTACTCATAGAATATAAGTATCCTTGCAAACCAAACAGCAAACCAGAAACAAGTGCTATCAATGCTGCGTAGAGGTTAGATACGCGATACTTCTGGGAAGGATTCTTAAGAGCAGTTACCAACCAACGGAAGAAGTTCATCATCTGTTCAGCATTAAGCTGGTTTGAAACTTGGCTGTAGTGTGAAACTCCTGGAGTATTTGGACGATTCTGCATGCCTGGCATTCCTGGCTGAGCTGGCATACCCTGCTGAGCATATGGATAGCCTGGACGTTGCATGTTTGGCATACCCTGCTGAGGCGCACCCTGCTGAGGCATACTAGGACGCGCAAACTGTGGAGCATGCTGTACAGCAGGCTGAGCAGGTGCTGGTTGAGCAGGTGCAGGCTGGGCAGGTGCATGTTGAACAGGTGCAGGCTGGGCTGGAGCAGGCTGAACAGGTGCTTGCTGAGCAGCCTCAAACTTGTTTCCACAGCCCTTGCAGAATTTTGCAGTATCAATATTCTGAGTACCGCATTGAGCGCAAACTTTCACTCGTCTCTCCTTTGTTAATGGAACAGATCCAATAAATTTGTTAACAGAGAAATGTTTAACAAACCACTTGCGCACAATTCTATTACTAAAAGCACACAAAACAAACTAATTATAACAAAAAAGTGCTTGTTCAAGGCAAAAAAATTCTATAAATACGACGTAAATCAGTAAAAAATACGACGTAAGAATAGAAAAACAAAAAAATATACTAAGTTTTTATTAATCAAAAGCAAAATTAAATTAAATTAATAAACAAATTTGCAATAAAACCTAGATAGCAAATCCCAAAGTACGAGCTGCAGCTACTGGAACCGCTTCATCTGCCCAATAATCCTCAAGATTTTCATCAGTGGAAAGCGAACGCATTTCTGCACGATCAATATAAAGTTCACCGCGAAGATGATCCGTTTCATGCTGGAAAATACGCGCAGGCCAACCGTGTAAACGCTCGGAGTGTTGTTTGCCATCCTCGTCTTGCCAAGTAGCTTGAATATCAAGCCAACGCTGGCGAACAGCCTGATAGCCGGAAACACTTAAGCAGCCTTCATAAAAACTGCGTGTTTGAGTGCCAATCGGCTCATAATGAGGGTTAATAATTGCGCGAAATGGAAGCTCTGCAATATCTCGAGGATCGTCTTCATCGTCACGAACATGATCTTCAATAACAGCAATAGCAAGACCAAGACCAATTTGAGGAGCAGCTAAACCAACTCCAGGAGCTTCTAGCATTGTGCTATGCATTAACGAAATTAGCTTAGTAAGAGTTGCGCGAGTAAGCTGACCGTCATACGCAACAGTACGCTGGCGAAGAACAGGCTCACCTGCTTGCACAATCGGCAAAATACCGTCTTCTGTAGCAGAATCAAGCAAGCGCTCAACAGCGCGACTGAGCTTAGTATCGACACTTGCGTGATGCGTAAACATAGGACTCCTTTTCACCGTTTAAATAACGCGCATAATAACGCGAAAATTACAAAATCTACATGCCGCGAGCAGAATTTGAAAGCCGCACTAAAGATATAAGTGTATCAAAATTATTTGCGCACTGCTAGAGCCGACTGAAACGTAAGCAAACAGAGAACGCAAAAATAAGCAAACTTATAACTTCAGATTATCGACCACAACTTGAGCAAGACGGGCGCAAACCTCATCTGCCTGAGTTTGAGTTGCAGCCTCGCACATAACGCGCACAAGCGGCTCTGTGCCACTAGGGCGCAAAAGCACGCGACCTGTATCTCCAAGAAGTTTCGATTCTTTCTCAACAGCTGCAAGCACAGCTGCGTTAGTTTTCGAAGCCATTTTATCTACATTTGGCACATTTACAAGAGCTTGCGGAAGCTGTGGGAAGTCTGCAGCCATTTGCGAAAGTTTCTTGCCTGAACGCACAACTTCACGGCACAAAGTCAAAGCAGTAAGCGTACCGTCACCGGTTGTTGCAAATTCGCGATTAATAACGTGACCAGACTGCTCGCCGCCGAGCGAATAATCATGCTTGAGCATTTCTTCAAGAACGTAGCGATCACCAACGTTTGTTTGCACTGTTGAAATGCCCATATCCTTAAGCGCAAGCTTTAAGCCAAGATTGCTCATAACTGTAACTACAAGAGTGTCATGATTGAGCTTGCCTTCAGCCTTCTTAGCGCGCGCAAGAATACCCATAATTTGATCACCATTAACCATATTGCCGTTTTCGTCTACAGCCAAGCAACGGTCTGCGTCGCCATCGAAAGCAACGCCCAAATCAGACTTTGAAGCTTTAACCATAGCTTGCAACTGCTCAGGATGAGTCGAGCCCGCATGATCGTTAATGTTGTAGCCGTCAGGAGATGCGTTAATAACTACAACTTCTGCACCAGCGCGACGCAAAGCCTCAGGAGCAACAACAGAAGTAGCACCATTTGCGCAATCTGCTACAACACGCAAACCTGCAAGCGGCTTTGGACGCGTAGTAGAAGCGTTACTTAAAGGCGCAACAGCAGAAACTAAATGATCAATATACAAGTTAGTAGCTGTAGTAGTATCATGGCTGACTCGACCAACACCAGCACCGGTTGGGCGCTCCCAATCTTGACCGAGCACAGCCTCAATCTCATCTTCTTTGCTATCTGGAAGCTTAAATCCTCCGCGCGCAAAGAATTTAATGCCGTTATCTGGCATAGGATTATGCGATGCAGAAATAACAGCACCCATTTCAACGTTAAGCACGGAAGTAAGGAAAGCAACGCCAGGAGTTGGGATAATTCCAGCATCGATAACATCAAAACCGCCAGCACTCATGCCAGCAGCGAGAGCAGAAGCTAGAAAATCGCCAGAAACGCGAGTATCTCTACCAATAAGCGCGCGACGACGAGCGTGAGCGGAACGAGAAGAACTATTTGATTGCGCTTCTTCTGCAGCAGACGCAACCGCGCTTTTATCTCCCAAAACGCGCACTGCAGCGTCACCTAAATCTAACGCAAGTTGCGCTGTTAAATCTCGATTCGCTAATCCACGCACACCATCAGTACCAAACATTCTTGGCATAATAAAGCCTCTTTCGCAAAAATCACTTCATCTTGCGCGCAAGCAAACAACATCGCATACTAGCGCGTCACACACTGTTTGCCATCTTACTCGTAGCATTACATAACGCGCTAGCGCTCCGACCTGCCTTTGCACTTAGAACGTAGTATGCAAAGGCAACTCGGAGCGCCGAGCTTGCTCAAAGTTGAAAGCACAGTGTGCTTTCAGCGCAAGCGAGGTCTGCTTTCGTCTCGATTGACGAAGGCATGGCAGAGCTGTGTTGTTGTTCATTGGGAATTTGATTGTGGTTGGTGTGCGCTAACGACCTGCCGAGCTAACCAGTGATAGTTAAACCACCAAACAAAGACCCTAGTGCAGTACGTTTTCTGCACTAGTGTCTCATTCTGACTGTTTTGAGACACTGCCGCAGATTAGCAACTGCACTAGTGTCTCATTCTGACTGTTTTGAGACACTGCCGCAGAAAACGTACTGCACCAATGTCCGAAATTTAGCGCAAGGAAGCGTTGTAGTGCTGCACTTTAAGCGTGCGGCGAGAAGAATCGAGACCGCCAAGCACCATGCGACGCAAAGCTTGATCCGCATCCTTATGCTCATCAAGCCAGAGCTGTCCGCGCTCAACTAACTCGTCTACATCCGCATAAGTTGGATACAAGCCTTCGATCAAAGCTTCAGCCATGTGGAAAGTGCGGTTCTTCCAAATCCACTCAACTTCAGCAAAGTAGCGCTCAACATAAGGCTTAACCAAATCGCCCTTAGCGGTGCTTGCAAAGCCAGCAACCACAGCGCCCATTTGCATATTCGTCAAATCGAGATTGCGCAAAGCCTGTTCGAAAGCCCAATCCTTAGCTTCTGCAGTTGAGCGAGCTGCACGAGCCTGGTAAGCGTATTCGCGATTCTCGGTAGTATCGCGCTTTTTAAGTTCCGCGTCAATTCCATCTTCATCCAAAGCGTTCACACCTGCGAGCGCAATCAAAATGCTCCAGCGCAAGTCGTTGTCGATTTCCAAGCCTTCCAGATTCACGGAACCGTCGAGCAATCCGTTAGCTACGCGCAAGAACTCAGCATCTCCAACTTCGCCGTATCCAAGATAAGCCTTAACGAGCTGGAATTGCTCGTCGGAACCAGCCGAAGCTGCCAAAGCCAACTGCCAGAGTTCGTGAGCAACATGCTTTGCGACTTCTGCTTGACGCTCTGGAACCACGTAGTGGCTTGCAGTTACCTTTACTTGACCAAGAGCATAGCGGAAAGTAGTTGATTCGCGCTCAGTTGCCAAAGCTTTAAGGCTGAGCTCCACGAAGCGTTCTGCTGGGAATTCTGCGTCGCGAGTCATGTCCCACAATGCGAGCCAAATAAGCGAGCGGGTCAAAGAATCCTTGAAACGATACAAGTTTTCTGCAGCAAACTCAAGCGACTTTTCATCGAAACGTAGCTTTGTGTAAGTCAAGTCGTCGTCGTTTACAAGAATAAGCGCTGGCATTTTTTCGCCGCACGCTTCAACAACTTCCGTCACTTCGCCGTCAACGTCAAGTTCGATTCGCTTTGTGCGCTTAATTTCGCCAGTTGCTTCGTCTAGATTGTAGAATCCAACAGCCAAGCGGTGTGCGCGCAAAACTGGATGCTCAGCTGGCGCGCTCTGACGCAAACGCAAAGAAGCAATAGTGCCGTCACATGCTTCTTCTACTTCAGTAGAAATCGTGTTAATTCCAGCCTTTTCAAGCCATTGCGCACTCCAAGCCTTCAAATCGCGTCCGCTTGTAAGCTCTAATTCGTGCAACAAATCAGCCAAAGTTGCGTTGCTATAAGCGTGCTTGCTCAAATAGTTGTGAATTCCTTCAAAGAACTTTTCGCGACCAACGTACGCTACGAGCTGCTTCAATACGGAAGCACCCTTTGCGTAAGTAATGCCGTCGAAGTTGACGGAAGTGTCGTTCAAATCGTTGATTGGAGCCACGATTGGGTGCGTTGTTGGAAGCTGATCTTGATTAAGCGCCCAGCTTTTTTCGCCAGAATTGAAAGTGCTCCAAGCGTCGTGCCATTCGGTTGCTTCAGCAGTTGCAAGAGTAGAAGTGAATTCTGCGAAGGATTCGTTAAGCCACAAATCATTCCACCACTTCATTGTCACGTAGTCGCCGAACCACATGTGTGCAAGCTCGTGCAAAACTGTTACAACGCGGCGCTCAGCGTAAGCGTCTGTAACCTTGGATTCAAACACGTACTGGTCGCGAATCGTAACCATACCAATGTTTTCCATAGCTCCAGCGTTGTATTCTGGAACGTAAATCTGATCGTACTTTGCGTACGGATATGGCACTCCCCAAGTCTTAGCGTAGAAAGCAAAGCCCTTCTTCGTAATATCGAACAAGTAGTCAACGTCTTTAGCAAAAGCGTCTTTAAGTGCCTGACGGCAGTACATTGCCATTGGAACTACGCGACCGTCTTCGTTGTTGTAAGTTGTGTGCCATTCGGCGTAAGGGCCTGCGCAAATAGCAGTTAAGTAGGAGCTCATTTTTGGAGTTGACTCGAATACCCAGCGCTTCATGCCTTCTACAGCACCATTTTCCAAAGTGCCGGCTTCAGTCTCGCGGTCTTCAATCGTAGTTTCGCTCTTAACTGGCATGTTGGAAGTAACGATCCAGCTTTCTGGAGCGTCTACCGTAAAGTCAAAAACAGCCTTTAAATCCGGCTGATCAAACACAGCATAAACGCGGCGAGCATCCGGCACTTCGAACTGAGTATACAAATACACGTTTCTGTCGGAAGGATCAACGCTTCTGTGCAAACCCTCGCCCGTGTTGGAATACTGGCAGTTTGCTACAACTTCTACGGTATTATGCTCAAGCAAATTTGCGAGCTCAATTCGACTGTCTGCAAAAACTTTAGAAACGTCAAGAGCGGTACCGTTTAATACTACGGATTCTACGCTATTTGCAATCAAATCGAGGAAGCTTGCACTACCAGCTTTAGCGTCAAACTCAATCTTCGTGCGCGAAGTAAAATCGCGGCCGCCTTTTCCTAAATCAAGCGCAACATCGTAGTGAATTGGCATTTGGATAGCGTCGAAACGCTCTTGAGCTTCTACGCGAGTAAGATTTGCTCCTGGCATATTTTGTACCTTCCTTATTTTTTCTTATTTTTAATTATATTTACGATTATTTTCAGCTATTTACGAATAATTGCGAATATTTTTCTTATTTTTAATTATATTTCATTATTCTTTATTATTCTTGATTATTATTTGCAATATCCGCAACTACCGGCACGAGCATAGGCTTCCTGCGCAAAGCGCGAGCCACCCAACTGCCCAACGTGCGTCGCATAATTTGCTGCAATTTATAAGTATCATGCTCGCCGCGCATCATAGCATCTTGCAACTGTTCAACAATTTGATGACGAACCTTCTCAAAATCAGCCTCGTCTTCAGCAACAGCATTCAAGAAAATCTTTGGACCAGAAACAACGTCAGCGTGCTCTGTATCAACTACAACAAAGCTCGAAACGAAACCTTCCGTACCCAAAATCCTGCGCTTTTCAAGCTCTTCATCTGTAAGCTCACCAACAGAATCACCATCAACATACACGTAACCGCATGGCACAGAACCAACAACTGCAGCATTGCCATGATACAAATCCACAACATCGCCGTCTTCAGCAAGCACAACGTTATTTGGATCAACGCCAGTTTTTACTGCAATTAATCCGTTTGCAACCAAGTGACGATGCTCACCGTGAATTGGCATAGCGCACTTTGGCTTCACAATGTTGTACAAGTACAGCAACTCTCCTTCATTGCAATGACCAGACACGTGAATAGCAGCATTATCTTTGTTGATTACGCGCGCACCCAACTGCACAAGCTTGTTAATAACTTTGTAAACCTCATGCTCATTGCCTGGAATAAGCGAACTTGCAAGAATAACAGTATCGAATTCGTTAACTGTAATATCTCGGTGGCTGCCATCTGCAATACGCCCAAGTGCAGCCATAGGCTCGCCTTGTGAACCAGTGCACATGTAAACGAGCTTGTCATCCTGAATATCCTTCGCCTGCTTTAAGTCAACAACAGTATTTTCAGGAATATGCAAGTAGCCTAAATCCGCAGCAATTGACATATTGCGAACCATCGAGCGCCCGACGAACACAACTTTGCGCCCAAACTTATGCGCAGCGTCAACCACTTGCTGCACGCGATGAACGTGACTTGAGAAGCTAGCAACAATAATTTTGCGCGCAGCTTCAGCAAAAGCGCGATCCAAAGCCGGACCAATCGAAGTTTCAGGCTTCACAAATCCCGGAACTTCAGCATTAGTGGAATCAGCCATAAGCAAATCTATGCCTTGCTCGCCTAAACGCCCGAACTCAACTAAATCAGTAATGCGATGATCAAGAGGAAGCTGGTCAAGCTTAATATCTCCAGTATCAATAAGCGTTCCGGCTGGAGTTTTTACGCACACAGCGAGCGCATCCGGAATAGAATGCGTAACAGTAATAAATTCAAGGTTAAACGGACCGACTTTCATCTTATCGCGACCTTCTACGCGAATAAGCTCCGGATCAATATGATGCTCTTTGCACTTAGCTTCCACAAAAGCAAGAGTTAGCTTTGAACCAATTAACGGAATGTCAGGACGCATTTTAAGAAGGTACGGCACGCCACCAATATGATCTTCGTGACCGTGCGTTAAAACCAATGCCTCAACTTTGTCTAAACGATCCTGAATGTAGTGAAAATCTGGGAGAATCAAATCAACGCCTGGTTGCTCTTCTTCCGGAAATAGCACACCGCAATCGATAAGCAAAATATGACCGTTATATTCAATTACGTTCATATTGCGGCCGATTTCACCCAAACCGCCAAGCGGTACGATTCGCATTGATCCTTTACGATACTTTGGCGGCGCAATAAGAGCACCCTCTCTTTGATCGTTAACTACAGGAGGAAGAACATTTCCTGTTCTACGAGTTGATGACTTTGCGTTTTCTGTTTTAGTTTCTTTGTTGAATTTAGCTTTTTTAGTTGATTTAGTTTTAGCAGTTTTTACATCTTTAGTAGATACTGATTTAGTTGAAGTATCAGAAGACATTTTTTTATTCACTTTTTTCACCGATTGTCGAATTTGTTTAGACGACGCAGAAGATTCTTGGTTATTAAGAGAACGCATATTATCAGCGTCAGATTGCAACGCATCGCGTACTACTTCAGCAAGAATTTCCTCAGTACGTTCATCATATTCTGTTTTCATATTCATCTCACTACATCTTGCGATATTGCGCACTTCTTTCTAGTGTACCGTTAGGACTCAACTCAGCTTTTGTAACTGAAACGGCAAAAACTTTACGCAGCTGTAAAATTTCGGTCGGCTACGCGCGAAAAAACGGCAGAAACTTTACGTGAGTGTAAAGAAAAAGTCGCGAAACCGCCAAAAAACGGCAGAAACTTTACGCAGCCGTAAAATTTCGGTCGGATACGCGCGAAAAAACGGCAGAAACTTTACACACGTGCGCAGTTAATGTCGCTTTTTAAGCACCATTACAATAAACCAGCCGAACGTTGCGATAGGTATAGCTGCCAGTGTTGAAATCCACGGAACCATCATGCCAGCGTGAGCACTCCACGAGTCGATTGCAGCTCCAGCAGCCATCGAGCCTAAAGAACAGCCAACAGCAGACGCAGTTGGTAGCCATGAAAGACCTTCCGTAAGCGATTCTTCAGGAACAGTTGCTTTAACGATAAGATTTCCAGTTGCGAAAATTGGCGAAACGCATAAGCCGGAAAGCACTTCAAAAACGCTCATAAGCATAAGTCTGTCAATATTAAGACTCATAAGCACAAATCCGACAGTTAGACCAGTCAAAAATACAATCAAATGCGACCAATTAGAACCGCGGAATTTATGCGATCCAAAAATAATCGCTCCAACAAGCGAACCGCATGCAAACAATGCCAACTGCATACCGATAAAATGATCAAGCCCCTGAGCTTTCATTGCAGCTGTTACAGACACGTCAAATGCACTAAAACTCATATTAAACACAACGAACATGAGCACAAGCGGGATAATACCACGGTAAAGCAGCACGTTTTTGCCGCGCTTTTTTGAGTGATGATTGTGCAATTGCTTAAGACTAAATTTGTCTGCAAATGAACGTTTCGCTTCTTGCTTTTGAGATTCCGCATAATCTTTAGAAATTTCATCTTCTTTTTGAGAAGCGATTAATACATCGACGTCTTCAGCTGCAGCAGTTGGAACTTCCACTACTTTAAGCACAGCAGGTTGAGTATTTTTTAGAGAAAAGAACCAAGCTCCGCCCAATCCACTTGCAACTACTGGCACGAATAATTGCGAAACAGGATGCACAGAAGTTGCTAACCACGCAGCCAAAATAGGTCCTAATATAAACACAATTTCATCGATACCAGATTCCAACGCATAAGCAACGTTTAACAAAGAATCGTCATCTTCTGCACGCAATGTATAAGCCCAACGAGTACGCACCAACGCGCCAAAAGCAAACTGAGTTACGCCCATCACAATCGCTAGCACAAAAAGCAAAACAAGAGGAACCTTAAATAAAGCTGCAAATGCAAAAGAAATCATAGCGATTACTTGAGCACTTAGCGCAATAACCCCAACTTTACGCTGACCAAAACGGTCAAAAAGCTTAGCATACACAGGAGTTACCGCAGCCTGTGCAAGCACATACGACGCAGACATTGCTCCAGCAACAGTCCAGTTGTTATACAAATGGTTTAATGCAAGAACAATCCCCAACGCAATCATAGACATTGGCAAACGCGCAATCGCGCCTGCTACACAAAACGCTTTAGATCCATTAAATGAAAATAATCTAGAATATTGATAAAATACCGATGCTTTCTTAGTTGCCGTTTGCGACGACATATATTTCTTTGCTCCTTTTGTTAAGCAAGTCACACACGTTATACATTTGCATATTTTTTATTAGCGCGTTTTAGAACGAGCATTTGCTTGCTTTGAACGGACTCTCGGCTCACCTGAGTAAATATACAAGTCGTCCACCAAAGATTTCACGTTCTTAGCTTCATAAGGATGATCCGAGCGCATAAAAGAAGCATCTCTTCTAAGCCCGTGATAATCATAAAAGCTTACGTCACACGCTGAATCAGTATGCAAATAGTAACGATTTACTCCGTTATTTCTTAGCATATGCATTGTTCGCTTCCACAAGCCTCCACCGACACCATGCCCACGAGCATCTGGAGAAACAAGGAAAAGCTCCAATTCCGCTTGAGTTAAATTATTAATATGAGATTTCGCTTCAAGTTTAGTTTCCAACACGCGCATGCCATACGCTTCTTCTAAAGCAAGAGAATAGTTTTTGTCACAATTCTCTTTCATTGCGGCTTCTTGCTCGCGAAGCATTCTTTCTACTTCCGGAAATAAAACAGGTGCGTCAAAAACTCGCGCCAAAAGCAGACCCATAAACTTACCGTCTACTTCAGCAATAGTACCATGCGTTGAAGGCTCCAAGTAATGCAACACAGATCTTCGAGAAAGACTTAACGAAGCATCTTTCCCAACTTTTTGCGCAATACCCCAAGTACGTTCATACTCTTTAACCATTGCATCAGTATCGCTGAGTTTTACAGAACGAAATTCAACAGTCATGGTTCTTCCTTACTTCATAATTCGTTTATGCGTCATCATCATCGAGGGAGATTAACGTGTCAGAGTGTAACTCGGCAAGGATCTCATCTTTCGTTTTTTGCTCGGCATGAATTTCCCGTTCACATTCATCCGATATGTTCACATAATAAAGGGTGGCATCGATAGCATCAAGTGGAACCTTAGTCATAAGAGACAAAAGCAGACGATACCAGTCAAGCTGGCCAAGTTTAAGCGCGATATCTTGCGGCTTGGTCGGTTTTCTACCAGTTTTCCAATCAACTATCGTATACAATTTGCTTGGATCTTCTGGATTTAAACCACCTGCGAATATTGCGTCGATTTTGCCATTAATAATTTGATCGCCTAATTCTGGAACATGAGCTACAATCGGCTGCTCCGCTGCTACAGGACGGCGATGCGCCCATTTCGAGGTTATTAAACGCTGCTTCCATATCGACAATTTGCGCTCCGAAGATTTTGCATTTTGCGAAATATTCTCGCAAGTTTCAGCAACGTTCTCAGCAACGTTCTCATCAGCATTTTCAACAACATTCTCAGCAGCATTCTCATCAACGTTCTCATCAACGTCATACTGAATAGAATTTTTATTCACGCAACCAGCTTTTACAAACTGTTCAGCCCAAGCATGAAAACGCGTTCCCAAATCAGAAGCAGGCGAAGAAACGCTAGGAATAGGGCGAATAATTGCCATCCATTCCTTTCGCAAACGCTTAGCATCCGCATCATCAAAATCTTCATTCGCGCGCGAATAATCATTACGAAACATAGCGCGCCTTTGCACAGCAGTCACATTGACATTTTCAACATTAGAAAGCTGCTCTGCTCTGTTTTTTAACTCTTGAATGTTGCGATACCAATCAATTTTCGGCATTAAATCTGCATCTTGTAGCAAAGCTTGAGCTTTGTAAAGCAAAGAATTATCTTTTGAAATACCAGAAATTTGATTACTGATTTTTGAATTTACAACGTCTTGCGCAGATTTTTGCAATACACTACGTATAGCTTCACTAGATGCACTCGGCCAAGATAATTGCCTCTTATTATCTTCAGTTGGAATAGTGCTTTCCTCACTAAATAATTGCGAAAGTTGCGAAGCTGACTCCCCTACAACATAACCTACTTGATTTGAAGAATCAGAAACACTAGCTGTGATCCGAACCGGAGATTCTTCAGATTCGCGCATTGAATCATACATTTCCTGCCAAAAAACAGAAGGTTTTTTAACTCTAGAAGTTAAAATATTTGAAGATTCGTCTACAGAAGAAGCTGAACTATTTGCAGAATTTTCTTTATTCTCAACAACGCTCATAGCATTAGACTGGCTGCAAGTGAGCAATGCTGCGAATTTAGCACGCGTCAAAGCAACATACATAAGATGACGCTCGTCAATATGCAAAGCGCGCCCGCGCTCCTCGACTTGCGAAAGAGGCAATGTGCCAGTTTTCATCACAGCGTCATACACTTTGCTAGCTTCTGAAGGAATCGCTTCTATTGGAGCCTGCTCATGCTCATGGAACTTTTCTGCCAAATCAAACATTTCTCTAGCTCTTGATCCATAAACTTCTGCGTCGATATCGTCTACAGTTAACATATTTTTCAAAGATTTTTGAGGTTCCATGCTAGTTTCAAGATCAACATCGTGAGGGAATCTTGGCAATATGTTTGCATCCACTCTCATAGAAACAGGCACTTTTGAAGCAACTTCGAGCGTTGCATATGCCCTTTCCCTGTACACGCCACTTTGTTGCGTTGCTATTACGCGCAAATTATCGCCTTGATTACTTGGGAACGCGCCTTCATTAAGCCCAACTATCGCTACAGCAGGCCATTCCAAACCTTTCGATTGGTGAATAGTCATCAATACGACATCCGCAGGTTCATCCACTGAAGAAGGTTGATCGTTAATTTTGTCTATATTGAAAATCCAAGACATAAACCCATGCAAAGTAGGAGTTGTAAAATCGCTCATTTCCTGCAAATACGCGTCTGCTAGTAGACAAATAGAATCGACAGTAGAGTGCATATCGTCAAGAAGCGTTGCATTAGAGGAAGTATCATTCATAAGCGCGCGAGATAACGCAACGTCAATATCAACATTAAGTGTTTCTACAGCAACGCGCATAATATCTTGCAAAGAGCCAGATTGAGCACGTTGTATTGCATGAATCATTTGCCCTATTCTTAACACTGCTACATAAGCTTTAGAGCTTAAATTATTTTTTAGCTCAGAAAGCAAATTATTGTCGGTTTTGTCGTTATTTCTTGCTTCTTCGCTTAATTGCGTTTCGTATGCTTCAAGCAAAACATCCGCCACAAAAACTCCACCATGAATACTATTGGTTTGCGAAGCTTGAGATTGCTGTTCTCGAACAACTTGCGACCACTTAGAGCGAGGAGTTTCAGCGTCTACTAAACCTGCTTGCACTAAAGCACGAAAAACATATTCAATATTCTTTGATGTTGCAATATTAGCTATAGCAGCCAAATCGTCAGTATTAAGCGCAAAACGAGGCGTTGCAAGCAATCTCATCAAAGCTTGCGTATTTGTGTGATCTGCAACAACAGAAAGAAGAGCTAAAACATCTCGAATTTCTGGTTTTTCAAGCAATGCAGAATACCCAACAGTAAGAGTGCGTAAACCTGCTTTTTGTAATGCTTCTTCATATAACGGAATATTATTTTTGCTACGGAAAAGAACTGCAACTCGAGCAGATGCAGAATTAGTATCGTCGTTTTCAGACAGCGCATTATGTTTTACATATTTTACCAAACGCACAACGGCTTCTACTTCTTGATATTGCGTAGGCATATTTAACACACTAAAAGTACCTTTTGGCGCATTATCTAAGTATTGCAAGTTTTTCACTTCTACTTCTGTAGCAAGTGAGCTACTATGACGAAGCGCAGGCACTCGCAAAGGTTTCGTAATAGAATTTGCAGCTTTTAAAATAAGTTGCGAATTGCGTCTCGTTCTAGTAAGAGAAAACTCACTTGAATGGTCGATATTTAGTGCTTGCTCAAGCTTTCTGAAAGCTCCGGAACTAGCTCCTCTAAACGAGTAAATAGCTTGGAACGGATCACCTACTGCAGCAATATGCGTTTGTTGAGTAGTTAAAAAGTCTTGATTTTCGCTAGTTTTCGCAGCAACGTTATCTTTCGCATCAACGCTAGCTTCCTCAACACCGCTAGCTTCTTCCACACCGCTAGCTTTTTTATGAAACAGCGTTGCAATCAGCATTGCTTGAGTTGTAGAAGTATCTTGATATTCGTCAAGCAAAACTTGGCTGTATTGGCGGCGATACTGCTCTGCAATAGAAGGAAAATGCGTCACCAAACGGTATGCAGCAATAGTAAAATCGCTAAATTGCGCCATATTTGCACGCTGCTTTGCTGCGTCAAAAGCCAAAACTAATTCAAGTAATGCATTGCGCTTCTCAGCAGCTTCAAGCAAGTTATTACAAGATTCATAACACTTATTTTTTAATGTAATATTCAGGTATTCTACGTATTCTTTTCCGTAATTTTCGCACTTTTCGAAATATTTTTCATCTGAATCGTTTTTTCCGCGACGCAATTTAATAGAGCTAGGCTTTTTTGCAATTATTTCAGTAGGTTCAGCACAATTAATTGCTTTTTGCAAATGTTCAATCCAAGCGTTATTCCACTTTTGAATTTCTGAAACAGCTTTAGACGTGCTATCTATAGACTCTCCCCTGCTATTTATGCCAATCATCGAGCATGAAATATCTGCTGCGAGCGCAAGCACGTCGTCAATAAGCGCATCAAAACTATACCAAGACAGCACTTCCGCATGATTAGTAACATAATCGTTTACTAGAGGTTTTATTAATTCGCGCGCACCTGCATCGCTTAAAGGTTGCGTATTTTGATCAAATCCAACGAGCAAACCATATTGGCGCACAATTGACTGGAAAAAGGCATCGTATGTCATTACTTCTGGCTTCAAAAAGCCACTTGAAGATGCGGAATTTCCGTTATTGATGAGCTTATTTATTTCGCTACTATGCTGACTTACAGCTTGAGCAACTCTTGCAAGCAGCTCAGAAGCTGCTTTATTAGTAAAAGTCAAGCCCAAAATACTTTCAGGAGCAACTCCGCGCTCAATAAGGTCGATAACGCGACGAGTCATCGTATACGTTTTGCCGCTTCCAGCTCCTGCAACAATAATCATGTTCTTATTTGTTGGCGCTTGAATTGCTGCAGCTTGCTCCGCGCTATCGGTGTTCTTGCGAGTAAATTGCTTATTTGTTTTATCAATCATAACTACAGCACCTCATATACAGTGTCTATACAACCTGCGCATGCTGGGCATACTTGTTTTCCGTTGCAATACTTCAAGTGTTCAGAAGTTGGGTGCGCAATAATCTTATGCGAACGAACTGCCGCAGCAGCATAGCAAACGCGCGAAATCATAGTAAGAGACCATTTTGCGCTTTGATTTAATGATTTAAACGACTGCCAAGCGCTTTCGCTTACATTTTCTGGGCAATTCTTCGCAATATCGTCAAGATGAGGACAATCTAACAATCTTGCCATATTTTTGAATCCAACTCGTAACTCAAGCGGATTATTATTTAAAGCATTTTTTACGCAAAGCGGCGGCTGATACACGTTTTCAGCAACGTTATGATCTTGAGCAGGATAATCGTTCTTAGCAACGTGAAATAGAATACTTCGCGAAATAATCGGCGCATTCGACTCATCAATAAGAGGATTCTCATCAGAAAAAAGTAAAGCAAGCTGGTAGCAAACTAGCTGCAAATCGTTAAAAACTCCGCTTGCCGCTAAAGGCTTTCCTGTTTTGTAGTCCAGTAAGCGAATATGCTCGGAACCATCTGAATTGATGCGCTTTTCCATGCGATCAATTCGACCGTGAATATGCACTTGCATATCTTCACTTGCGCCATCCGGCCATCCTCCAACTAAAGCACCCATCAATTCGTAGCAGTCATGCGTAGTAACGGTTTGCAAATTTGCATTCTTAAAAGTATTGTTCAATACGCGAGCAATATCATTAAATCCAAAATGCGCGCTTGTTTGCAATTCGCAATACGCTTGTTGCAATCTGCCTATGCTACTTTCTAAAGATTTTTCGCTTTTTGTAAGAGATTCTAATATGCCGTTTTCTGACTTTTTTGAGTTAAGATTGTATGTTGATTGATCGTAAGAAGTGACAAAATATTGCGCAATTGCATGCAACGCACGTTTAATATTCTTCTCGCGCGCAAGAGCAGAATAATGCTCCTTACTATCTCGAATATCTGCAAGTTCAGGCGCAATACTTAAGTAATACTTTTCCATAAGATTTGCGATTGCGTTACTGCGGCGCACAAGCGGAGAGTAGGGAGAATAGTCAGCTGAATTATTCGTCACTTCAGCCGCATTATTCGTCGCTTCGGTTTCATCAACTTCAGTTTCATCGACTTCAGTTTCCGGCATATCGTAATGCTGATTTTCGCTTGCCCACCTTGCAGTTTCGTGAATTAGCGTGCCAAAATACGTTGCTGCGCTGCCGGGTTGAGGGCCTAAAAGCTGACGATTTACCAATCCACACACAGGACATGCCCACAAACTGTCTACAGCTGAAGGAGACAAACTTATAACAGAGTTAATTTTTTTAGCAGAGCTAGCTTTTTCATTGTATTTTTCATTGTCTTTTCCAACAGAAGATTTTTCGTCAACATAGTCATCGACATCGCTCATAAAATCCCACTCAAAAGGATCAGCGCAAAATACTCCATTTTCTTTAAGTAATTGCAACGTTTGAGCAGCGTCAATAATCGCATTTCTAGACTTACTATTCTCACTATCGGAACTATCTGCATTACCTGCACTACCTGCATTACCTGCACTATTGCCAAACTCTTCTTTCATAGAAGAAGCACGCAAAATTTGCGAACGAGCAGCACACACTAGTCCACGAGCATCCATATCTAAACCAGCAAAAGGCGTAGTAAATTCCGTAAAAGGCGTGCGAGAATTTTCATTATTGTAGTATCTTTCAGGCAAATAATAATAAAGAAAGTCGCTTGGCACAGCACTATCGCTATATTGCGCGCTTATATACAAACTCTCTGTTGCGCGCGTAATAGCTAACAAAAAGCTGCGCTGTTCCGAAGCAAAAACTGCAGATTTATCATTATTCGAAAGAAGTGACGCATTCACAGTCAACTTAGAAGCAGAAATCTTAGAATGCAAAATAATATTCGCTAAACTTTCTGCGCCAAACATAGTGCTACGAGAAGCAAGATTTGGCCACACGCGTTGTTGTAAAGTAGGCATCCACACAAGATTCCAATGTTTTCCAACAGAACCAGCAGGAGTAGTAAGCGTTACAGCATCTGGAACAGGCGCTACCTTAGCAAGAGAATCAGCTTCAATTTCCATGCCACGAACTTGAGCTATAAAATCTGCAATACTTACAACATTTTCTTGTCTAAAAGTATCGTCAAACGTATTAATTGAAGAAATATCAGAAGAAACATATGAAGAAACATAATCAAAAAGACGCATTGCAGCATCCAAGCGATCGTTAGCTCGATAACCTTCCGAATTATGCTGTAAAGACATACGCTGCCAACGCTCAGCAACATGACAAATATTCCAAGCCTCACCAAGAGCATATTGAGCATTACTCAAATCAGGATTATTGTGCATACGAGAAGCGAGAATTTGCACGTTTTTCCACAGTTTTACAAAAGCTGCAACGTGCGGATTTCGAGGAGCCATATTCTGCAATATTTGCAATACAGTAGAATCATCATCTATAGAACGTGCAACATCTGCTACACAAAGCAAATAGCACGCATCGAGAGATAATGGCATAAGATCATTTGAACTGCCATCAATACGACTATTATCGACCAAAATTTGAGATTCAACGTACGCTTTGCTTTGCGCATCATGAAGCGAATTTTGCAACAAATCCCAGTTATGAACAAGATTTCGCAAAGGAGCATTAGATTCAAAGCTTTTGTTCTTTTCACCATTTTGCTCAATTAAAACAGCCGAAAGAGAGGAAAGAGAACGCATAAGCGAATCTACAGAATATAACTTCGCAGGTATTTCAACGTCTAAATCACCGTAAAATCCGAAATCACTTTTAGTAATCGCGGAAAGTGGACTATCCATAATATTCTGAACTCGCAAACGCACCCACGAAGCCAAATTTTGCAAACTTCTACCATGTTTTACTTGCTCAACAATTCCAGAAAAACCGTGCTGCGCAAATTGAGCAAGTTCAATAAGCGCAAATAAACCTTGCACAAATGGCTCATCTTTTAATGGGCGAGTTACTGACGAGTATCGCACAGGAACTCCAGAAGCGCGAAGCTGCTCGCCAAAAAGACGAACAGTAGAATTGTCGTGCGCAATTAACGCCATATCGCTCCACTTGCGCTTATTATTTACGTGAGATTGCTTCATTTGCCAAATAACAGCATCTAATTCCTCGCGCTGTGAACGATATAACGCTGTAAAAACAGTGTCGTCTGAGTTGAGATTAGAATTTTGGTTGGTTTCTATAGGCTCAATCGGTAGGGAACCTACAAATTTTGGCATTTTCCAAGGGCGATTTGGGAGTGCAACGTCTGTTTTATATTGCGAAGTAAGCGAAAGAGAAACGCGTGAAGCGAGTAATTCACGCATCGAAGGTGCTTGAGTATGATTTGCAAAAATTGGATCTGCAGAAGAATTTTTAGAAGAATCAACAGAATCGTCGGAAGAATTTTCGCAAGAATCAGCAAAACCCGTATATTCTAAAGTTTGCTCAGCAGCATTCAACTCATCCAAAACTGCAGAAATTGCATAATCCGGGTACGCTCCTCTAAACGATTGCACAGATTCATCCGGATTCGCAAGCAAAACTAAACGCGTGCCAATCTTCGACAAAGTCTCAATAAAACTCAAACCAGCTAAAGTAATATCTTGATAATCATCGACTACAAGAAGAGCCGGAATTTCAGAAGAATTTACTAAACCATGCTCTCCTAATTCGCGCGCAGATTTTGCACCCTCAACCAACAGTTGCGAAGCGTCAAGTCGGAAAGAAGATTTATAAGTGTCGGCAATTATTTTTCGATATTCAGCGCGCAAAGCAAACGCCAAACGCCATTGAGTTAATCTACGTTTAATAAGAACAGACGTTTGTAAAATATCACTATTATTGGCGTAAGATTGCTCGTCACTAAGAGCGCGAAGAACTGAATTTTCGCTTTCAAAATCGCTAATACCAAGCTCATCTAAACGAGCGAGCATATCGCGCAATTGATGCATAAAAGCGTTGTTAATATCGAAGTTATCTGCCAAAAATTCTGGAGACGAAGAAGTTGATTGTAGGAGCGGAGTTGCGGAAGCGGCGGAAGTGTTAGAAGCGTTAGAAACTGCGCAAGTTAATGGAACAACCCATTGAGACGTTTCAAAATAATCCTTAAAAAGCGCACATATATTGCAATCACCATTATCTCCACGCATAACATGCTCAATGTGTGCGCGCAAAACTTTACGAAGCAAAGAATCCTGCTCAGCACCATTTAGCAGCTTAGGCGAAGGATTATTCTTTAACTTACAGCAAGCAGAAATGATATTAAAAGCCAAAGAAGCCAAAGTGCCAACTGGACGAGACTGCTTACTCACACCAATTTGACGAATAATAATATTGTCAATTTTTGAAGCAAGAACACGATTTTGCACAGCCATCGCAGTAACATTATGCGACCAGCGCTTATAGCCGGAAATTGCTGCGCGCACAGCAAACTGCGTTTTACCAGTATTCGGCGCACCATACACAAGCAACGTATTAGTCACATTGCCAGAAGAATTGCGTAACGTACCGTCAAATAATGCTTGTAATGCAGTATCCTCACTCATACGCTTAATTCTAGCAATTAGGCAATAGTGGCGCGCAACAATACTATTCTTTTAACGTTGCGCGAGCGCGAGCATCCTTAAGCGCAAGAAATACACTGCCGACACCAATAAAAATAAGAGTGAACACAATTAACAAATACGCAACACCAACGCCCAAAGTAGTGGCATTAAAAGTTTGCGGTGCAAAGCCGAACCAGCCGGCAGGAGCGCCATAATTGAGGAAATTATAAGGCGCGCGCATTGCATGAACACCCCAACGCACGCCCGCAAACTCGCTAAGCATAGCAGCATAAGCAACATAAGCAAGAGGCGGAATCGTAGAGAAATAAATGTGTGCGCGAGTAGAGCGGAAACGGTAATCAAAAAGCACAAAATCAGCGATTGCAAGAAGCGGCGCAACTGCGTGGACGCAAAGACTGCTGCATCCGTTATTCATGTAAGCGCCAACGAAACCAAGCTTATTGGTAGGTGCTAAGAAACACAGGTACAAAGTGAATGTGACAGCAATTGAGATTGTCATCATGAATTTGAAAATGTACCAAGCGTTGGATTTTGAGTCGAACCATGCGCAAGATGCTGCGGAATCTTGCTGCGCGGCGGAAGCTGGCTGAGAGGTGAAAGCTACAGAATTACGAGCACGCATAAACGCAGCTGTATCAAGCAAAAGCGATCCAGCAAGAGCTACGCAAATCATAAGGTTAGAAAGATTCGTAAAATAAGTGAAGGTCATCAAGCCTTCCCACGAAGCAGCCATGCCATAAACAGATGCGATGATTGCAATCGTGCGTATTGCTGTGCGCGTCGCGTATTCGCGCGCGGTGAGAGGAGTCTTTTGTTCTTGCATGGAATCGTTTGCCATGTTATCTCGCTTTCGTAACTTCTATAATCTACTATTTAATAATCTTGTTTCATATTGCTTTAACGTGGCGCGAGTTTTGGGGGATTTCTTTATTTGTGATTTTATTTTACTCAAATGTGTGAGATAGGAATTACTTGTCTCGCAGCGCTCCGCTCTTATACCTTATTTGGACTTAGCGGTTGTGTAGTTAAGTTTAGTTTTTTACTTACTTTTTCTGCAAAAATAGTATTCGTCAATAGGATTATTACTATCGTTCCGCTTTTATATTGCTCGACCAAGCAATTCCTATCTCCCACTACTAATAAAACCGCTAGTGTTCTGTGGTGTGGTAGGAGTGCCTGGTGTGAAGTGTACAGCAGCACAAAAGCTAGCGTTCTCTAAGCAATAAATACTCAACGTCTGCAGAGCACAACTGCAAAACTTCATAAACGTGCAAGCATCCAATCAGTGCGAAAAATCTCAAATCTCTACCACACGAATATCCACGCGACCGCACGGCAATTCAATTAAGATGTTAAATAATATATAATCATGTTCACATATACATAATCTCATGTTAACAAGCGAAAATATGTAGAAGAAGTTGCAAAAATGCGGCGCGATTTTTGTAGATTCCTGCAAGTGCTGCGATTTAGCGCGCGAAAGCAACTCGGAGCGGAAACTCGCTCAAGTTGGAAGTCCAGTGGACTTCCAACGCGAGTTTCGTAAGCGAGCGCGTAATCCGCGCGAGCGCCAATCTGCACCAGTAACGGAAAACGGCAGAAACTGTGCAGCTGTGTAAAGTTTATGCTGCGAACGCAAGAAAATCCGACCAAAACTTTACAGCCGTGTAAAATTTATGCCGCGAACGCAAGAAAATCCGACCGAAACTGTGCAGCTGTGTAAAGTTTATGCTGCGAACGCAAGAAAATCCGACCAAAACTTTACAGACGCGCGCAGTTTATGCCGCCTACGCGCTAAATCGCAGCGCTAACGCAAAAGAGCGTAAGTCACGAACAAAAGATATAGTCGAAGGATGGTTCGGAGTGCGCATTTGCCGCAAAATCGCGGGCGGCGCTGAGATTAAATCCGTAAAACCTGATCTAGATAGTGCTAGCGAAGGGAAACATTATGACAACATGCAACACTGAAAAAACAAATACCTGCAACGAAGCAAACGAATACTGCACAAACACAACAACGCAAGTCGACACATGCTTCTCAGCACGCGCACGCCGACGCATGTTCCTTAACGACGTGCGTCAATGCATCGAACGCGTGCGCATACAGCAGCCACTCACCCATTGCATCACGAACGTAATCGTGCAAGACATTACAGCCAACGCACTGCTCGCCGCCGGCGCCTCGCCAATTATGGTAACCGATCCGGAAGAAGCGCATGCACTTGCGCAAATTGCCACAGGCGTGCTCATAAACGTTGGCACATTCCATCAGCCAGAAACTTCCGAATACATGCGCGCAGCCGTTGAAGGATGCGAAAAAGCCGATACCCCGTGGGTGCTTGACCCGGTTGGAATCGGCGTTCCAGCACTCGCACCTCGCGCGCGCTTTATTCACGAAATTATTAAGCACCACCCTACTGTAATCCGCGCAAACGCTTCCGAAATCATGGCGCTTGCAGGCAAAGAAAGCAACGGAAAAGGCGTAGATTCTCACGATAACGTAAACGACGCGCTTCAAGCTGCTCGCGAATTAGCTAAAAAATACGGATCTGTAGTGGCAATTTCTGGCGAAAAAGACGCAATTTACGGCCATGGATGCTTAGCTCGCGTAACAGGTGGCCACAAAGCTATGACTAAAGTAGTTGGAACTGGATGCGCTTTGGGAGCGTTAGTTGCAGCGTACGTTGGCGCAAACCCAGAACGTCCGCTCGCAGCAACTGTTGCAGCGCACGTGCACGCAGCAGCGGCTGGAACTTGGGCGGCTCGCCAAACCACAGCTCCAGGCACTTTCCGCACGCTGTGGATGGATGCGCTTTCAACTCTTAGCGTAAACGACATGTTTAGTTTGACGAATATTGAGTTTACGGTGGAGCCTGTGGATTGGACGCTATATTTGGTAACGGATCCGCGAATGGGAAATCGCCCGGAAGAAGAAGTGGCTGTGGAGGCGATTGAAGGCGGAGTTACAGTTGTGCAATTGCGCGATAAGTATTCCGACGACGCGGAGATTGCAGCTAAAGCGAAGAAGTTGCGCCACGCGCTT
The DNA here is from genome assembly GCF_048545075.1 of Gardnerella phocaeensis. Lineage (NCBI taxonomy): Bacteria > Bacillati > Actinomycetota > Actinomycetes > Bifidobacteriales > Bifidobacteriaceae > Gardnerella > Gardnerella phocaeensis. Next base: position 305,604 of record NZ_JBKQXS010000002.1, read on the forward strand.
ATTGATTCCGGACATGGCGACGTGCCTGTTTTTATTGACGATCATGTTGATTGCGCAGCTCAGCTTGGTTTCAACTTGCACGTTGGGCAAAAGGATACGCCGTTTGTTGAGGCGCGAAAGGCGATGCCGGCTGAGTGGATGGTCGGGCTTTCTTGCGCGCGACCGGATTTGATGGAGAAAGCTTACCGCGAGTGCAAAGAAAACGACGTTCCACTGCCGGATGTGATTGGCATTGGTGCCGCTTTTGAAACGCATACGAAAGCGCACGACGTGCCACCGCTGGGAGTTGACGGAGTGAACGAAGTTGCGAAAGTTGCGCACTCTATGGGCGTAAAAACGTTGGCAATTGGCGGAATTCACGAGAACACAGTGTTCCCTATTCGCGGTCTTGAGCTTGACGGAGTTTGCACAGTATCGGCGCTTATGTGCGCTGAGGATGCTGGGAAAGTTGCGCGCGAGCTTAAGCGCGTGATTACTGAGTAAAGCTAGCTTGAGCGCAGCATAGCGCGTAGGCGGCAGAAACTTTACACCGTTGTAAAGTTTTTGCCGTTTTTTGGCGCGTAGCCGACCTTTATTTTACACGGCTACACAGTTTCTGCCGTTTTTTGGTGCGGGAACGACAGTTTCTTTACACCGCTGTAAAGTTTTGGTCGGAATCTGGCTGGTAAACGGCAGAAACTGTACACATCTGCACAGTTTCTGCCGTTTTTCGTTACTCACGCAGATTGCGCGCTGCGCGAGTATCACTTAGTTTGCTGAAGGATGCGCACGGAGTGGTTTACAGGTCCATGCCCGTGCTTTCCGTCGCGTCCAACATGCAATTCACTTCCAGCAGCAATCGCCTCGCGAAGCCACGCAGTCGACCATTCAAGCGCGCGAAGTACGGTATCGTGCTCGCTTAAACTCTTACCCTCTCGCAAAGCAAGCCCAATTTTCGTGGCCAACGCAGAAGAAAGCGAGCATCCAGTTCCGTGAGTTGTGCTTGTTTCAACGCGCTCGCTTGGCACGTGGCTTGCGTAGCCATCCGGGAAAACCGCAGTATTTCCAACGTCTTCGCCAGTTAAGTGCCCACCTTTTACGATTACGACAACGCTATTTTTTGCAGCCAACTCGCGCGCCTGATTGCAAGCTTCCTCAAAGTTTTCCGCAACGCGCGATTCGCTCAAAGCCGCCAATTCCGGCACGTTTGGCGTCACAACATCAACGCAGCTTATAAATTTTCGCATAGCATTTTCAGCACTCGCCTCAAGCAAGCGCTTCCCGGAAGTCGATATCATCACAGGGTCTAGCACGCTTACAGGAACCGGATTATCGCGCATCCAGTCTCGCATAGCTTCAATGTATTCAGCGCATCCGAGCATACCAATTTTTAGCGCGTCAACTGTAACGTCGTCGTACACGCACGAAAGTTGAGTGCGGAAAAAGCTGACCGGCGGCGTGAATACTTCGCGAACTTCGCACGTGTTTTGCGCAACCAAATTAGTTGGTATGCACATGCCATAGCCGCCCGCCGCCATAATTGACTTGAGATCTGCCTGAATCCCGGCTCCACCTGTTGGGTCTGTGCCAGCTACACTTAGCACGCGCGGAATGATTGGATTTGATTGCTGCATAGGCGATTTAGCATGCTGCTCGTCATGCTGTTTGCTTGATACTAGCGTCATAACTTTTATTATATTGCGTCGCAGGCAAATATAGTTTCATGAGAAAGTATAGTTTATATTACATTTTGTTTAATGTGGCGCGAGTTTTTGCTGGTGTTTGGCTGGCGGGTTTCTTGTGTGGCTGTGAGTGGTGGGTGTTGCTTGTCTCGCAGCGCTCCGCTCTTATACCTTATTTGGACTTAGCGGTTGCGTAGTTAAGTTTAGTTTTTTACTTACTTTTTCTGCAGAAATAGTATTCGTCAACGAGATTATTACTATCGTTCCGCTTTTATATTGCTCGACCAAGCAACACCCACCCCTCACTCGTAAATTCACCCACCGTTGTTTTGTGGTGCGGTAGAAGTGCTTGGTGTGGCTTGTGCAACAGCACGGACGCTAGCGTCCACTATGCAATAAATACTCAGCGTCTGCAGAGCACAACTGCAAAACTTCATAAGCATGCAGACATTCAATCAGTGCGAAAAATCTCAAATCTCTACCACACGAATATCCACACGACCGAATAACGCGCAATTAAGATATATATATATAACCTATTGCGTCGCAGGCGCGACGACTGCCTGAGCGCTGCGATTTAGCGCGCGAAGGCAACTCGGAGCGGAAACTCGCTAAAGTTGGAAGTCCAGTGGACTTCCAACGCGAGTTTCGCAGCAAGCGCGCTTTGCGCATCAGCGTCTACGCATCACAGCCGAAGCCACTTGAACTTAAACTTTGACTTGAGTTTGAAGAGCAGATTGCCACTTCGAAGCGCTTCAGCCGAAGCGTCGCAGTGCTTGCTGTCCGTTAATCCGCCAAATCCGTTGCCACTAAGCACCGAGCCAAGCCATCCGCGCCTACCGAATGCGCCGGATGCCAAGAACAGCGCCAACAGCACGCCGAACATGAAGCTGAACCATATTGCAGCCTGACCACCGCTGTAAGGCAGTGCAACCGGACGCACCAAGTATCCGAAGCTGAAGTATCCGACTAAGCGACCCATATTGTTCTTATCAAAGTCTTCACTCTTGTTACCGGAGCTATCTTTTGCACGTCCGTACAAAGCGTACTCAACTCCACTGCCGTCAATCTTGAGCTTCTTGAACGCCGCAGTATTTACGGAGCCATTATTGCCCATTATTGACTTGCAGCTATTAAAATCAGTTGAACCTCCAGCCTCATTGACTTTGCACGCAACCAAGCTAAGGTCGCTGATTCCAGAGAAGCTATCGTAGTCGTCGTGAACATCAGCAAACAGAGTCTTCTTATCCTTGCTTTCCGACTTAGAAGCCTCACTTCTATTAACCGTGAGCTTAGCGTAGTCCTTCTCCTCCATCGTTACAACGTAAGGATTATTAGCATCCGCGTGCCCACTTAGAAGCGATCCTGCAGTTGCTGCAACAGTTGGCTTAACGTTATCAACAGGCACCAGATACACAGGCATTACGAATTCGTAGTTGGCATCGTTATCCCAGCCGCCAGCTTTGCCTCGCGTTTTATGAGTATCTCCAACCCAGCTATCGCCGTATGTCATAATAACTGACAAACCATTATCTGGATTCTTGAGAACCTTATGACCGATTAAGCTCTTATCAATCGCGCCAGACCTACCCCATGCACCAACACCAGCGAAGTCAGCAAGCGAAAGACCAGTATCCTTACTATCAGACGTTACGCCAGCGCTATTAGGAATATGATATCCGCCGCCTAAATAAGAATTCGCCTTTGGAATCATATCTATGACGTTTACGTACCAAGTTTCTGCAGCAGCAGATCCACCATTGTCGTTACCAGCGCCGTTAGCACCAGACCTATGATCTGCAGATGGATCATACGTATATAAGTGCGTATTCCAATCAATAGTGAAGCCGTTTCGTCCAACAGTAACGCCGTTTTCTTTATGCTCACCATCGACCTTATCGCTACCTCTTACTTCCGGCAGCAAGGATGGCTGGCAATCAGCAAAGTCCCACTTACTTCCATCAACATATGTTCCACACTCATTTGCTGGATGCAAAGCACTGTTACGCTTAAGCTTCAACGCAGCTTGCAAATCATTAAGACTAAACTCACTCTTAGTTGAAGCATTGTACAGATACAGAAGAGACTTCTTATCTTTCGAAAGAATGAATCCTGGATCATCCGGACGATCCTTTACGCGCAGAACTTTACTATTATCCTTAGTTTCATCGAAGCTAGTAGGCGCATCAGCTAAGTAGTCTGCAGCACCCTTACTATCGCCACCATACTCGCTATCGACGTTTTCAGGCGCGCGCAATCGCACAAATCGCGTAATCTTATTTTCTTGCGGATTTGGAACGAGCACGCGGCTTCTCCAGCCTCGAGTCAGAACAGCAACGTCTTGTTTATTTCCTACTTGGCGGTCACCATAGTTAGGCAGCTTCAAAGGCTTCTGTTCTTTGGTCATAGTGTTGTAGTCATACTGCCTGAACGTCACCATAGTTCTACCAGGTCCAAGCCTTGGATCCTCATTCGTAACGATTTCGCTATCGCTTGGAAGCCAAATTCCCTTCCTTGGATCATTTGCAAAGTTGTTTTCGCTACGCAAATCCATTCGTATTGCGCGCTCCTCGTGACCGCTTAGCAACATTGGGTGTATTTGCACTATTTGACGCTTCATCGTAACGTCGAAGTACACGCAGTCAGACGGCTTAAGTTGACCTTCCCAATCGCTTGCCCTCCAGTAATCCGGACGGCATACTTCGCTAGGCTTTTCTTTTGCGTAAGCCATTGGCAGCACGTCAAGAGTATCTTCTGAACTAGCGTCGTCTCTGTAAGAGCGTTTATCTTTTGCAGCACGTCCTTTTGCAGCACGCGTACTTCCGCGGTTTCCGCCGTTTCCGCCGTTTCTTGCAGTCTTGTTCCCGTCTCTATTACCTGAGTCATCGACAAGATCTTCAGGGCTTCTAACACCAGGCATATACGTCCATGGACCAACCTCAAGACGGTTGCGCGCTCGAACTACGCTTCCTGGAGCTAAGAAACCGCTAGGGAATGTTAGAACAGCATTACCAACTTTATCGTGATCAAGCGTTACTTCCTTCGGCTTGGAAGTACCAGAGCATACACTCCATGATTTATCCCAACAGATGGAAATTGTTTTACCAATGCTGTTTTCTATGTCAGGCTCATTCTGGTTTCCACTAGATGCACTAGATCCATAAACAGCATTAGAAGCAGCTTGCTTAGCTTTTTCAAGCTCCGAAGCAGGATGATAGTAAACTACCATTCTTTTAGCTCCAAAGCCTGATTTAACTACAACCTTATAGTTGCGGCTTTGTGAGTTATTAAGCCATCTATCTTCTTTTGCAACCTCATCTGTTTCACCATCATATGCAACAACAGATGGCTTCACCACATCTGTCCACTTCGCTTTGAAGCATCCAACAACAGTTCTTTCACTTTGCTTTCCAGCACTATCCGTAGTTTCAGCATACATTGTAAATACAGTTTGCTTATCTTTGCTTGGATTTTGCAAATCCGTACTTCTGTATTTTTCAACAAACCTTCTAAGCAAATGTTTATTTGTAACGCCGTTACTAACAAACTTCAGCATTGGACTAGAAATTTTACCGTCAGGATACTGAATGTCGTTCGCTTTAATATATATATTCAGATTACCAAGCAGGACTTTACTGTTTATACTAATCTTGCATAAATTAACGTATTTCTTATTAAATACAGTACCATCCACCCATTCATCTTTGCATTGATCAGATTCGTACGCATTGAAATCATCGTCTAACTTTAACGCTGCAGGTAAATTAATCGTGGCATTATCAGCTTCATACCAAGCTTTACCACCATAATGCTTACTATCTAGAGTATCAAGAGTAATAACATCAGCATCAACAGTAGTGCAGTTATTCACATCGCCGTTAAGCATGCATCTTCCGTGAATATCCCACGGCTTACCGTCCCACTTCTGATAACTCTTCGCACTAATCGTCGGCTTCTCACTATCAACCGGCATAAACCACACGTTTATCACGTTCGTTGTGTTATCTGGCGTCTTACCAGGATCGCGAAGCAGAAGATCGTTCGTAACCTGACCATTATTCACATAAAGTTGCGCATGCACGAACGGCCTGTTATTTGCGTACCCCTCAGGCTTCGAAGTACCCTCACCGTACGCGTCGTAGTCGTTCATAGTGTCGACATCAATATTCTTAGTTATAACGTCGCCAATATTTTCGCCATCTGCTTGACCATTCAGATCTTCACCGCCAGGCATAAGGAAGTCCTTGTGAATAGCATACTCACTAACCTTATCTTTACTTAAATGTTGACTACCCTTATCTTCAACAAGCCTATCTGTGATATGTACTTCACTTCCGCCCTTCATGTTTACAGAAGCATCGTAAGAGAATGAAGAAGGATCCTTAATAAATTCATTAGGCGTATACTTAACTAAATTAAGCTTATTTCGCCACTGGCACTTACCTTCTTGCGCAAAACCTTTATGAGCAGCAATAGACGTAGCACATGTCTTGTCGTGCACAGCGTAACCTAATCCATCTTCAACTACCATAGGGTTATCGCCATTCCACGCATCAAATTGCCTATTATCCGCCGCACTCATAGGAGTTAGTGAAGGCTGCGGCTTACTTTCATCTTGCGTATTGATACTCGGCGTACCTTTTACAAGCTTTAGCACATCCTGAAGGTTTAACGGCTTACCATTGCCGCCCTTGCGGTATGAGTTTATGTTCCACTTGTACACAAAGTATTGCGTGCCATACTTCTGATTTCCATACAAGCCATTTTGCGGCCCGTCAAATCCAGGATCGTTTCGCCCGTCAACACTCTTCTTGTTGTTATTTACTAATCCCCACGTATAGTCCTTACGCATGTCAACGAAGCGCGTTACCTTATGCTCAATCGGGTTAAGAATAGTCTCGTCATCAGCTTCCAACTTTTTGAAAGAAAGAGTCTTTTTGGCGTACTGCTTTTGTTTAATATCTCCTATCGCGTTAATACCAGTAACGCCACCTAAGCACAGCTTCCACTGCTGATCCGTCTCCGAGTCGCATGAGTATTGAGGCTTATCTTCACCATAAGCATACTTTGCTTGAGTTTTTGCAGGATTAAAGCCATTGTCGTACTGATCGTAAGTATCGTACTTCTTTTGGTCTTTAACGCCAATTTCTTCCTTGCGGTATCCGAAGATTCGCTCGTTACGCTTATCGTGCCTCATCCAAGAAAGCATTGCCACGATTTCGTTATTATTAAGCTCAAACGGGTTCACTTGCACTAAGCCGTTTGGCCACGCAATATCGAGCGGAAGCGGGTCGGATTCTTCGCGATCCTGCATATTGCTTGGATCCATAAGCTTCCAAAGTTTATTTTGACGCTCATCTGGATTTTTATCTGACACAGAGTAAGTGTCTACGTAAATTCTGGAACCAATTTCCGCAAAGTATTCCGGAATCGTAATATTTCCAGTTACAGGATCAAAAGTGATTTCGCACTTATCGTCGCCGTTAGTAGTGCAACCCTTGATATGATCTCCAAGATTTGCTGTAATAATGCGCTTACTAAATTCCTTACGCCAATCATCGTTACTTTTCCCAGTAGAACGATCTTCACCTTCAGCATCTCGATCCTGACCCTTAGATTCTTCCGACTTATTTTCAGAATCTTTAGCATCTTCAGAATTCTTGGCGTCCTTGTTATCGGAGTTCTTGCTACCGTTATTGCCTTTATTATCTTTGCTTGCGCTACCGTTTTCTGCAGTATTAGCAGCATCACTCTGCTTGTTACCATCACTTACTTCAGGTTTTTGTACTTCAGATTTCTGAGTATTCGCATTCTTAGAAGAATCACCTTCGTTTAGTACAGCAAGCTTTACACTACCGCGCCTTCCAGGAACATTGCTCTTCTTAGCGTTCTTCTTAGAACGCTTCTTAGCTGTCTTATTCTTAGCATTCTTCTTAGTTGCTTTAGAAATCTTCAAAGAAGCAGGCTTGTTGCTAGTTTGCGGCTTATTAGCTTGCTCATCCTGCTTACCCTGCTGATTTTGGGTAGAGTTCTCCCCTGGTTTGGCGTTATCGTTCTTTTCGCTATCAGCTTTAGCTTTATTGTCAACTTTCGCCTTACCGTCAGCAGATTTACCGTCAGCAGATTTACCGTCAGCTTTAGATTTATCTTTATCCTTGCCATCAGCCGACTTGCCATCAGCTGCCTTATCGTCAGACGCATCTCTGTCCTCTAAAGCAGCTCTATCCTCAGCAGACCTATCCTCTGCAGCTCTAGACCCATCCGGGCTTGCAGCATCATTATTGTGATTATAAGTATTAACCTGATACCAAAGATCAGTCTTCTTATTACCATCTCGCTGAATAACAATGCCGTAGCAGCTGCCATCCTTTGGGCAAAGTGTATCGTAGTTGTGCTCATTCCCCGGCTTTTCCTTACCGCGCGCCCAAATTCTAACCATAATCGAGCGCACGCGCTTATCTTCATCCCAAGGATTCACGCGCCCAACATAATGTCCATTCGGCTTCTTATCCCACCAAACGTTTGGCAAACCATAGCCAGGAGATACAATAATCAGCCTAATTTTCTTTATTACGGAATTACCTGCAGCATCCCAACCGTGGAATATCAGATCATGCACACCATGATTTCTAGTCTGATCGCCCACTAGTACTGTAGGAGAACCATCATCTTTAGAATTACCGCTGTTAATCACCCATCCAACTTGATCCGTTTCATTATCAAGCTCGCCATTTTTATGAATGAACTGATTGTAGCTTATTGTAGTAAAATCGCCGCAACCGCGGGTATCGCAATTATTCTTATTGCTACGCGAAGTAGTAATCATATCGAAATCATTGCGCACAACGACTTTTTTATTATCAAAGAATCTCTTATTTTTATCGTTAGTAAAGTAGTCAGTAGCTTCCTTCGGCTTTACGCCAAGCAAAATCCTCTTATCGTCATGGCCCTTAACCCAGAACTTAATTTTGCTATCAACAGGAATCTTCAAACCATCAGCTGGAACGTCAACAGGATTTCCGTTATTTACGCTCACTTTTACATCCAACGTTGGCTTCTCGTAATCAACATACGGGAATACAACAGGTATAACAGTAGTCGAGTTATCCCAGAACGTAATCTTTACGTACTTTACAAACACGTAATTTGGCAAAACTTTAGGATCCTTGCCATCTTGCAACTGAGCACTATACTTGTTGCGCATCCAAGTTCTGTAAACACGCTTGATTTTAGCCAAAACTTTGTCATGCAAGTCTTGCTTTACAGGATCTCCAGGCTTCAACTCCTTACCGTCATCACCTGTCTTAGGAGCATCGCTTACAAACCAAACATTACGCTTAGTAGCATCTTGCGCTTTAGGCCAGCATGCAGGCATGCTGTCTTCACGATCCTCGCCAATAGCTGCACGATCGTCATTCACAGCGGAATCATCGTCGCCATCCACGGATCTAAATGAAATAGAAGACCTAGATTGACCGGTAATTTTATCCTTGTACTCATCAAGAATCTTAGAGTGACCGCAAGGATTTACAACGCTGACAATAGGCACTTTGGCAGCAACGCTTAAATCAGCATCTTGAAGAGTATTCGAGCGAGGCTCATCACCCCACTTATCCGTCCACTCAGCTTTGTAAACAGCAAGATTCTTAAGAGGAGTATTAGAATCTCCTTCCGGATCATTAGTCAAATAGTTAGCATCAAGCGGATAATCGTTTGTCTTAGCGCCCTTCCTCTGCCTTATGGAACCATACCTATTTCTTGAACCATAATCAGTCTTATTAACAGGCGGGAACAAGTTAGGATCGAAAGCCATTACCTGCTTATACAAGTCGGAACGTTTGCCAACAAAATTCACAAACCCAGCATTATTATCACGATCATCAATAATAAGAGGATTAGGAAGCGGCTGATCGTAAGAATAATACTTAGGAGTCTTGTTATTCTCGTCATATTCCTCAGTTTGCAAAGGCTTAAACACATCCGCTTGCGTAATAATCCTATACCACAAATCCTGAGTTTCGCTCATGTGATACGTTCTATCGTTATATCTAAGCTCAAGCTTGTGTCTACCAGGCTCTGAATCCTTCGTATTATGGTCGTTCATACCAGGATTACGGAACCACTGATTGCCTCGAGCGTAGCCGTTATTCGGAGAATAATAATCAGGCAATAAGCGTATATCTTGATTCTCATTCATAAGATGCGAAGCTCCCAAAGGCTGATTTACTATTCCAAGCAATACGCTAGAGAATGAAATATGCCTGTGCTCAAGATAATTACCGCTGTCACTGTTGTACGGACCCAAACCAGTACCCTTAAGGAAGTGGTATCTAGGAGCCTGAATATCCATAATTCGCGGCGCACCATACCACTGCTGATGCATTACAGTGTACATGTAGAAGTTAGCGTCACGTCCAAAATTAGTCATGGAGTATTTACTGGCTTTAGTAACACCAAACGGGTCAGTATCACCATAAAAACCTTTGCTGTATTTTTTACCGTAGTAAGATCCTGCAGCGTAGAAGAATGAAAAGTTTTCGCAACCTGTTCCATCGCCCTTGTTAGCAGTGCAATATGAGTCGTTTTTATTCGTAGAAGTTGTAGTAGTGAAGTGAATCTTATAAGTATAAGCAATCTCGCCAGACTTAATTTTGTTCACAAAACTAAATACACGCTGCGTGTCACCTTTTATAGATTGATAAAGATTTTGCACAAGAGCAACATAAGCAGGGCTATAGCCTCTGTTATAGCTTCCTTCAACTTTAGGAACAACTTTAAGATCGCCTTCATCCAAAGCACCATAGCTACTGGACTTAATGCAGTCCAAACCTTGACCATCACGGCACCAACCAATAACGTCAGCACTACCTAAATCTTCAGTTGTTACAGCATCTGGAAGGAGCCTAGAATAATTGCCATTCTTACTGTCGTCATTGCCCCTCATCTTATTCCAAGCTGCGACTAAGTCGTCTCCAGTATCAAAATCGTTACCGTCGGTTTTAATACTGCACAAACCGTTAGGATTATCCCACGAGAATGAGCAAGTTTCGCGAGGAGGATTCTTGTTGCCTTGGTTTTTCTTATACAAAGCAGTAGCTTCCCTACCGCTGTAAAGAACTCGCTGAATGTACTGCCTTCCACCTTCGCTACCTTTGTCTAGAATCTGACCTTTTGGAATAGTAAAGTAATCGAGAGCAGCACCAGCGCCCTGAGTACGGCCGCCAGCGTTAAAAATAACATCCCACACAAAGCCGCCACCGGAAAGCTTAGGCGTACGCTTTACAAACACGAAGTCTGCAGTGTCGTCAATAGGCAAGTTAATTCTATCGACGCCGGAACCCTTATGGTTAAATGCCATATTGCGGAAGCGGCCCATAATGAAAGTGCCCTTAGGGTACGGGGTGAAGTAAGTTGCGCCGTAATGATCCGTGCCGGAAGGATCTTCAGGCACAGGACCGTTCTCATAGTGGCCGCGAGGTCTCGTTGCTGCACCAATAAATTGGTCGCCAGATTCCAAGTTGTATCCAAGACTATTAACATCCAAATCGTGGCCGTTCGTGGCTCGCAAACCAGCACCGTCGCCGTCAGTAGTAATGCATGCGCCTAAAGCGTAATCCTTGTTACACCCAGGGCGATACTCTTCGTAAGATTCGCGAGCTGTGTAATTCTTAGCGTCGCGACTTTGCGCTTTTGCTCTTTCTTCTTCTGCAGCGCGCTCAAAAAGTGACTTTGGTTGAGAGCCGAACGGAGAGCCAAATGGAGAATCAAATTGAGAGTCAAACGGAGAAGAGAACGGCGAAGCGAACGGAGAAGCAAACGGCACGCCTGCGCCAGAGCCTGCAGAAGGATTAAAAGATTGAGAGAGTGGATTCCCTGAATCTACAGATCCTTGTGAATTGTCTAAACTCTGTAACGCAGAAGACTGAGATGATGCAGATAAGTCTGGATTAGAGTCTGGATTATTAGAATTAGAGTTTGAATCAGACTTTGGATCAGACTTTGCGGAATTACTAGCGGAATTACTAGCGGAATTACTAGCACTATCCAAAGCAACTGCGGTTTCAGCAGTAATGCAAATAGGTAGCAACATTGCTACCGAAAGAGAGCAAACAAGAACAGTTTTAAGAGCACTGGCGAAAGAGCTGCTGAACGCACGATACGCAAAAACAGACTCGCGTTTAGACGAGCGTTTATTCACGCAATTAGCTAAACGCTTAGCTATACGCTTAGCAACGTTACTAGCTACACGCTCAGAAACGCGACTAGCTACACGCTTAGCCGCACTCTTAGCCACACGGTACATATGCTGAGTCGCACGTTTAGCTACACGAGTTGCGCATTGAGTCAATTGACCTATGCGAACAAGAACGTTTAGCATAATCGTCCAAATACTCTTCATTGTTTCCACCTGTTTTGCATTGTTTTACACTGCTTTGCGTCGCCCCCACGGCACCGCAAGTTTGTTATTAAGTTTTTCTATTAAGTTTTTTGTTGTTATTAAGTTTTTCTATTAAGTTTTGTTATTGCCTATAAGCAATCGCTCATAAACCGAGAATGCTTATAAGCCAGTTGAAAGTCTTTTCGCCGTGACCGCTCCGCTTGCGTTTCTTGCGCGAACTAGACTTTTTGACTTTCGGTCGTTTTTTCGGACGATTTTCAATCGCCTTAGCTTCCTCGAGCACAAGATCCGCACTACTTACCGTGCTGCTTACTATGCTTGTCGATGCGCTACTTACTGTGCTGCTTACTGCACCGCTGCTTGCGCTAGTAACAGAAGGCGCATCTGCAGCAACATTCGAAACAACATTCGAAGCAACATTCGAAACAACATTCGAAGCAACATTCGCCGCAGCATCATCACTCTTTTCAGTTTTCTTTTTCTTCTTTACAGGCAAACCAGCCCACCAAATGTATCCGCCAACAATACACAAGCTTCCAAAGCAAGCAACAATCCACCACGGGAATCGCGGCACATCAGGCTTTTTACCTCGAAGCGCCTTGTCTGCAGCAGGCGTTGGCACCACGCGTTCACCAGTAACCAAAATGCGCTGCGTGTTAATGCCAAGAGGCGTACAAGTAATCAGCGTCATCAAATCCTTACCAGGAACGGCTGCAATCTTCTTCGTCTCATCAGGGTTCACAACGATCTTGTCGACAACCTTATAGGTGAGAATCTCGTCGAAAACCTCAATTGTAAAAGTGTCACCTTTCCCAACTTCGTCCAGCCTTGTAAACATTTCCGCACTTGCCAAACCGCGATGCCCCGTAATCACAGAGCGCGTCCCCTTGCCGCCAACCGGAAGCGAAGTTCCACGCAAATGACCAAGACCTTTCAGAAGAGTGGCATCTTCTGTGCCGTGATACACAGGCAAATCAAGATCAATTTTTTTGATTCGCAAACGAGCCATCAACCCGTCGTCGTTCACTTTCAACTGATCCCAATAATCCTGACTCGCATCGGAAGTAGCTCCGTGAGAAGTCGGTATGTTCGTATTTGCCTCGTAAATAGCACCCGACGAAAGCTGACTGTTATACTCACGAGCGCGACGGAGCTGCTCATGCGGAGCAGGAACAGAATGAGTTATAAGCTTCGCATACTCTGCAGCAACTTCCGACATGTGATACTGGCTCAGCCACATGGCGGCGTGCGGGTAAATAAGCGACGCAAACGACGCAAGCAACAGCAAAGCAGGGACTATGCAGGATTTAGAGAAGTGCCAGTTTTTGGCGTTGTTGCGCGAGTTTGAGTGGTTTTCTTTTCTCACGATTTTGTTTTCGACATTCTTGAGTTTTGCTATGAATTTTGGCTGGCGTTTGGCTGGCGGATTTCTGAAGTGGCTGTGTGAGATAGGAATTTCTTTTAGCCGTGGCGCGAGTTTCGGGGGATTTCTCTCCTCGCACGTCCCGTCCTTCAGTCGCTCTGGCTGCTAAAAGAGTTTAGTGCGTCCGTCTTTCTTTAAGAATGTTGCTCCATCAGTCCTCTTTTAGTGCTCGTAAAGAAATCCCCCAAACTCTGCGTGTTTAATCGTTAATAACCGTGCCCATCGCAGAGATTTTTCGATTTTTCTTCTTCGCTTGGCGAATCAGCAGCCTGCGGCTCTGACGTTCGCCTCGCTCAGTGCGAAAAATCTCAAATCTCTACCACACGAATATTCATGCAACTAAAGTCGCGCAATTAAGCTGCGGGTAGGTGCGTGGTTTGTGTGCATGGCGTAGCGTGTGCAGCAGCGCGAATGCTAGTGTTCTTTAAGCAATAAATACTCAACGTCTGCAGAGCATGAATGCTAAAGTTCACTAAGCAACAAGTAATCGACGTTTGCAAAGCACTGATGCAAAGCTACAAAAGCAACTTCAGCAGAGCAAAACTGCAAAGCTACAAAACCACTTTTCGCAGAAGCATTGGCGCAAAGCTTCAGAATCTTCGTTTGCAAAGCAATGATGCAAAGCTTCAGGAGCAACGTCTGCAGAGCATTGGTGCAAAGCTTCAGGAACTTTGACGGAGAATTTCCAGCGTTTGCGCTCCAACCTGACTGCGCAACTAATCCGCTCAAACCGGTTGCATAGCTTGTTTCGCAACAAACTGTGCAACCGGCAAAGCAAATCAGCTGAACAATCGTTCAAGCCACTCAACCAGCCGAGCGAGTTTTACTCCTGTTCTTGCTCCTTGCGACGCTTCATCACAATGTAGAAGAACGTGCCAGCGATGCCAACAATGCCGCAAACCGTCAAAATCACCAAGCCACGAGCACCAGTCATAGGCAAGTTGCTAAGGATCTTATCGAGTTCGGTTGCTCTAGCGTTATCAATCTTCAAAGTGTTGTTCGCATCAGTTCCAGCAGTAAGATTCACGCAATGAAGCGTATTATCAAGTTTGAATCCATCTGGAGCTTTAGTTTCAACTGCGCAATAAACGTGCGAAACAGTAGAACCATTACCAACGAAGAAGGAGTCAGAAGCTTTACCTTTATCATCAGTTGCAGCCATTGTACGAACTGTGCCTTCACCACTTACTAAATCAGCGCCAGCTTCAGCAACTGTCTTACCTTTAAGGTCGTCTACCTTCTTACCGTCAGCAGCTTTATACACATCGAAGATTGCACCCTTCAAAGGTTTACCATTGTCCTTCTGATCGTTATCACTCAAGCCGATCTTATCAATGGTGAGTGTAGCGAAATTAGTGGTGTCTTCACCTTCGTGAGGATGATCTGGATCTTCACATGGATTATCCTTAGTTGGAACACAGCCAGGAGTTTTATCTCCTTCACCGGTTGCAACTCCATCTACATCAGTGTTTATAAAGTTCTTAATATTTCCAGGATTAATAACTGTTGTTACAACTGTTGCTGTAAGTTTACCGCCAACTTTTTCAGAAGCCTTAGCTAAACCAGCTTTAGTGAGCTTAACGCGAATCCACTTGACGGTCTTGAGATTGTCAGCAGTCAAATTGTCTATCTTCGTAGGGTTGTTACCAATTGAAGAATAAGCTTCAACAGTGTAGTCATCAGCAGTCAAATCTACACTTTCAGTTTTGCCTTCCTTATTAGGTTTACTAACAACCTTCACATCCTTAACACTGTTATAGTTCAAGAAATCTGTGTTAATTGGATCAGTGAAGGAAACATTGGTATAGGCTTTGCCACCATCTTTGATAGCGGTGAGCGGGATGGAAATATCCCAACCCATAGTCGTCGTAGTACCGTCAATGAATGGCTTGCTTGGAGCAGCTTGAGCTTTCTTCTCCACCTTGTTGGTGCTGACGTCATTCTTTGGATAAATCTTTAAATTGTAAATCCAAGTGTGAGTCTGCGTATCTGGAAGAGGAACCGTTACAAGGAATGGGTTAACTTGCTTGGTAACCTTAATAGGCTTGCCTTCTTTCATAGGCTTGCTATTAGCCAAGTCTTCCTCAACCAAGTACAAGCCGTATGTTTTGCCAAGGTCGAATTTTGTAGAACCATCATCACCAGTTGCTTGTTCTTTAATGTCAGCAGTGGTCTCAGAAACCTTCAACTTAGCATCAGTCAAAGCCTGAGCAGCAGTTTTATTTTCAGTCTCTAATTTCTCGATGGCTTTCCAACCAGACGTCTGAGACAAATCAATCTTGTTGCCTTGAGCATCAACGATTGGAGTAAGCTTGAATTTCACGCCAGAAATTGGTTTTTGTTTATCTGGAATAGTCTGCTTTTTACCATTATTCCTAACAGAACCCTCAGGACCTTCATACTTGTAAATGGTAATAGAAGTAGCCTGGTCAGATTTAATATTTGCGGTGTCTTCACCTTGAGCAGGTGTATCCTGTGGATTACCAGCCCACGCGATGGATCCGGCGATGCAGCAGGTGCCAAGTGTGCACGCAGCGGCTAGTACGGCAACAGCGCGCTTTAACTTTGAAGTCTGTAGACGCATATTCCCTCTCTTCAATAAGTAAACGAATCGTCTTACATCTTTATTTAGCCTCAACAGCAAGTTACAAGCTAAACAAAAGGTTATGACATAATGACAATTATGTCATTATGTCATACTTACAATTGCATCGACGACAGCAAATGTGCAAACGCACAGATACGAACGCAGATACAACTGCAACCTTCATTATTTAGCTATTTTTCGCAATGTGCGATAACGCTCAACCATGAGTAAATACAATATTAATCGATATTTAGACGGAAAATCGCGTGCAGTATAACACAGTCAAATGTTTATATCTCTAAGCACCCACCCCCCCCCCGGTACAAGAATCGTTGAAAAATAACGGTTTTTTGGGGTGACAAATTACTAACTCAGCCGCTTTTTGTGCGTTTTAATTTTTTTTCTCAAAAACCAAATCGGCGTGTCGCATTGATTCGCTTTTCGCTTAAGCGAAGCGCGAAAAGCGACCCAATGCGGTAGCGCTTGCATATTGCGTAAAGCCCAGTGGGCTTTACGCGCGCATCCTTCCCTGCGTTTGTGGACTTACCTACCCATTAAGTCCACAAATCCGAGGCGACATGCGCACAATTGTGGACTTACACACACTCAAAGTAAACAAACGCAGGGTGAAGTACGCGCATTTGTGGACATACACACCACCCAAGTCCACAAACGCGGGGAGACATTCCCACAATCTACGCTCATCGTATTTATTTATCAACATGTCAACTCAAATATAAGAACGTATATAAAAAAATAACTTTTATCCACATTTCTAAAAATATATTGCGACTTGAATTACATGAAAATAACATCATCAGCATGAAATATTGCAAAACATTATCCGGCATTTTGGAATCAGAAAATCAAGGCTCATGCTTTATGGCATCGTGCACTCAATCACGCAAAACCCTGCGCAAACAATTAGAATCCGGATATCTCGTTGAACCGTACTACGGATTGTACGCAAGGCGCACACATTGGGAAAACTTATGGTACGTAGATAAAGTACGACACATAGCTATTACTCTCACTCGAAAAATAAAAATAAAGGCATGGAAATATACCGGAGAATCTGGCGCGGCACTACTAGGACTAGACATAGTTGAAGAATACAAAAATCAATCAAAACAAATAGACATATACGTGTCATGCCCATATCCGAACAAAACTGCTGAATCAACAAATGAGAAAGCTGCAAGAAAGATAGAAAGACGTCAACTTAAACGAGTTCACATTCCAGACATTATTGAAGACGAAAATGGAATTAGTCTCGAAGAAGATCATAAGAAGCACAACGATACGCAATTGTCAGATTCTAACGAAGCTAATAAAGACACTAACAACACTATAAAAATCCTGAAAACTTCAACATTCGGGCACATTAAAACGCCAGAAGAAAACGCAATTGATTATGCAGCTAGTATCTACAACATTCTATTTGTTGAAGCATGGACCAAGCCATTTAGAATTGCTCTGCCAACCTTTGACTCAGCATGTCGAAAAGGCTTTGATCTTGAGAAAATTTACAAAACTTGTTACGAATTTTATAAATTTGCGCGCTATCAACAAAATGCTCAACAATTCTATAATCAGAAGTATTTTGAAAAATCTCAAAACCCTTATTTTGCAAACATTGACGACACTGATATTTTTGCACGACTGCGTATTCTTTGCAATTTTGCGTCACCAAAAAGTGAAAACGCTGGGGAATCTTTGGCAAGAGCTGTGATGCTTGAATTGGGCTTTATTAAACCTTATTTACAATATGAATTTCCAAATAACAATAATCCAGACTGGCCACTGCGCGCCGATTTTGCATGGAAGGTTAATGAGAGTCTTGTAGTTGGAGAATTAGATGGAACAGATAAGTATTTAATCGGATGCGGAAAAAATTTAAATTGCGATATTAATCACAAATCTTCTGATAATTTTATTGATGGTGAATTTAACAGCACAAACAGAGCACTTAAATACGATCGCGATGCTGTGAAACGAGAACGCAACAGAGAGCGAATTATTTACGAATGTGGAGCAAGCAAGATTGTACGCTTCGATTTTACAGATGTTGTAGATCCTAGAAAGCTTGAGAAAAAACTGTTATCTGCAGGTGTTCCAAAAGTGCATGTGTGAAAAGATGATATAACGCGAGCGTTTGTGAACTTACCTACCCATTAAGTCCACAAACGCAGGACTACACGCGCGCAAATGTGGACATACACACCACCCAAGTCCACAAACGCGGGACGACACGCGCGCAATTGTGGACTTACACACACTCAAAGTAAACAAACGCAGGGTGAAGTACGCGCAAATGTGGACATACACACCACCCAAGTCCACAAACGCGAGGAAATAGAAACAAGCGCTACAAAAACACGCAACAAAAAAGGAGCTTCAAGCCCGAAAGCTTGAAGCCCCATTTTTATATCAGATTAGCGCCATTCAGCACTCACCAAACGCAACGCGCTCAGCACGCACCAAGCAGCACACCAGCGAAATCACTCAGCTTCGTCGCCATAATCGCTCTGACCACCCTGATCGTCAAGGAAGTCATCTGGATTAAAGTCGTCGCCGAGCTTCATATCGCCAAAATCAATGTTGGAGAAGTCAACATCGCCCATATCGCTCTCACCGAAGTTCGAAGGCGTGCTATCCGCACCGCCCAAACCGAAGTTTGGATAAATAGAGTCGCGAACCTGAGGATCCGGCTCCACGTTAGCATTGCGGTAACGCGCCAAACCGGTACCAGCTGGGATGAGCTTACCGATAATCACGTTCTCCTTCAAGCCCTTAAGGTCATCTTCCTTCTGGCTCAAGGCGGCCTCAGTAAGCACGCGCGTAGTCTCCTGGAACGATGCTGCAGAAAGCCAAGAATCCGTAGCCAACGAAGCCTTGGTAATACCCATAAGCTCTGGTCGACCAGCAGCAGGCTTTCCGCCGTTCTTTACAGCAGCCAAGTTTGCCTCGCGGAACTTTGCTTGATCCACAAGCTCACCTGGAAGAAGATCCGTATCGCCAGAATCAATCACCGTAATACGGCGAAGCATCTGGTGCACGATAACTTCAATGTGCTTATCGTGAATATCAACGCCCTGAGAACGGTACACGTTGTGCACTTCCTCCACGATGTTCACCTGAGCTGCACGCGGGCCAAGAATACGCAGAATCTTCTTAGGATCCACAGAACCTTCAATCAGCTGCGTACCAACCTCAACATGGTCGCCATCTTTTACAAGCATTGGCGCACGACGAGTCACTGGGTAAACAATTGGCTCAATCGTGGTGTCGTCTGGAGTCAAAGTCACCTGACGACCGTGGTCAGTATCCTCAACCTTCACAACGCCTGGGAACTCAGCAATTGGAGCCTCACCCTTAGGAGTACGAGCCTCGAAAAGCTCCGTAACACGAGGAAGACCCTGAGTAATATCAGAAGCCGAAGCGACGCCACCAGAGTGGAAGGAACGAAGCGTAAGCTGCGTACCAGGCTCACCAATGGACTGTGCTGCCACAATACCAACAGCCTCACCAACATCCACAAGTCGGCTCGTAGCCAAGGACCAGCCGTAGCACTTTGCGCAAACGCCACGCTTGGATTCGCAAGTAAGCACAGAACGCGCCTTAACTTCCTCAACGCCGTGCGCAACCAAATCACGCAAAACGTCCATAGAAAGCGCATCTCCGCACTTTGCCAAAACTGTAGTGCCGTCAGCAGGATCAATTACATCGGCAGCAAGCAAGCGCGAGTATGGACCACCGTCAGCAGCCTTAACAAGCGTCAAATTGCCGTTTTCGTCGCGATCAGCAATCTTCATCATAAGACCGCGCTTAGTGCCGCAATCTTCTTCGCGCACGATTACTTCCTGCGAAACGTCCACAAGACGACGAGTCAAGTAGCCAGATTCTGCAGTACGAAGTGCGGTATCTGCCAGGCCCTTACGAGCGCCGTGCTGCGAGATGAAGTACTCCAACACAGACAAGCCGTCGCGGTAGTTTGACTTAACAGGTCGAGGAATAATCTCGCCCTTAGGGTTTGCCACGAGGCCTCGCATACCAGCAATCTGGCGAATCTGCATCCAGTTACCACGTGCACCTGACTGAACCATGATGTTCACGTTGTTGTCGTCGTGGAAGTTTTCGCGCATTGCGTCTGCAACCTTGTCGGTGCATTCAGTCCACAAGTTAATCAACTCTTGACGACGCTCTTCGTCTGTAAGAAGACCCATATCGTATTGAGAGTTGATTTTTGCAGCCTGATCCTCGTAATCTTGAGCAATTTGCTCGCGATTTGGAGGAAGCACAATGTCGGAGAATGCCATTGTTACGCCAGACCAAGGAGCGCGAGTAAAGCCGAGATCCTTCAAAGCGTCGAGCGTTGCTGCAACTTGAGCTGTAGAATAGCGGGTTGCGATTTCGTCGACAATCTTAGAAAGTACGCCCTTCGGCACCTGCTCGTTTACGAACGGATAGTCGACTGGCAAGGTTCCGTTGAACAAAATGCGTCCACAAGAAGTTGCAAACAGTACAGTTCCGTCCTTAAAACGCTCTTCGCGCACAACGTCTGGGCTGCCTGGCTCAGGGTCAACAACCTTAAGCTCAGCAGGCTCCCAATTCTTTGGCAATACGAAGTCTGCAGGAACTCGAATCAGCACCTTAGCTTGCATATCAATCTCATGCTTGTCGAGAGCCATTTCAGCTTCAGCAAGCGAGGAGAAAACGCGACCCTGACCCTTTGCTCCGTCAATTACGGTAGACAAGTAGTAAAGACCCAAAATCATATCCTGAGAAGGCATTGTAACGGTGTGACCGTCTGCTGGCTTCAAGATATTGTCGGAAGCCATCATCAAAGTGCGCGCTTCTGCTTGAGCTTCTGCAGAAAGCGGAAGGTGCACTGCCATCTGATCACCATCGAAGTCTGCGTTGAATGCTGCGCAGGCAAGTGGTGGCAGGTGGATTGCTTTACCTTCAACCAAAATCGGCTCGAATGCCTGAATACCCAAGCGGTGAAGTGTAGGTGCGCGGTTAAGAAGCACAGGATGCTCGGAAATAACTTCCTCGAGCACGCCCCAAACTTCGGAGTCACCACGGTCAACCAAACGCTTTGCGCTCTTCATATTCTGAGCGAAGCCCTGATCCACCAAACGCTTAATAACGAACGGCTTGAAAAGCTCCAATGCCATTGGCTTTGGCAAACCGCACTGATGCATGCGAAGGCTTGGACCAACGACGATTACGGAACGACCAGAGTAATCAACACGCTTACCGAGCAAGTTCTGGCGGAATCGGCCTTGCTTACCTTTAAGCATGTCGGAAAGCGACTTTAATGGTCGGTTGGACGCGCCGGTTACTGGGCGGCCGCGGCGACCGTTGTCGAAGAGTGAGTCAACTGCTTCCTGAAGCATGCGCTTTTCGTTATTAAGCATGATTTCAGGAGCACCAAGCTCAATAAGTCGCTTCAAACGGTTGTTACGGTTGATTACGCGACGGTACAAATCGTTCAAATCGGAAGTTGCAAAGCGACCACCATCGAGCTGAACCATTGGTCGCAAATCTGGTGGGATTACTGGAATTACGTCCAAAACCATAGCTTCTGGCTTGTTTCCAGTAGTCAAGAATGCGTTTACAACCTTCAGTCGCTTCAAAGCGCGAGCCTTGCGCTGACCGGTTCCGTTGTCGATTTCTGCGCGAAGCTCTTCGGCAGCAGACTTCAAATCGAAATCTTGCAAACGCTTCTTAATGGCTTCAGCACCCATGCAGCCTTCGAAGTAGTCGCCATAGCGATCTTCCATCTCGCGCCACAAGTCGACGTCGCCTTCCATATCGCCGGCACGCAAGCCCTTGAAACGATCAAATACGGCGTTCAAACGCTGAATTTGCTCGTCATAGCGAGTACGAATAGCAGACATTTCGCGTTCTGCACTAGCGCGCAACTTAGATCTTGCAGCACCTTTGCCTTCGCCAGATTCTTCCAGCTCGTGCAAGTCTTCTTCAACTTTCTTAGCGCGCGCTTCAATTTCGTTATCACGACGCTTGCGAAGGTTGCCGATTTCGGTATCGAATTCGTCTTGCAAATCTGGAAGATCTTGGTGACGCTGCTCTTCGTCGACTTTCGTAACCATGTAGGCTGCGAAGTAGATTACTTTTTCAAGATCCTTAGGTGCAATGTCGAGCAAGTAGCCCAAACGGCTTGGCACACCCTTGAAGAACCAAATGTGCGTTACCGGAGCTGCAAGCTCAATATGACCCATGCGTTCGCGGCGAACGCGGCTGCGTGTAACTTCTACACCACATCGCTCGCACACGATTCCCTTAAAGCGCACGCGCTTATACTTGCCGCACGCGCACTCCCAGTCGCGAGTTGGACCGAAGATCTGCTCACCGAACAGACCGTCCTTCTCTGGCTTTAGGGTACGGTAATTAATGGTTTCTGGCTTCTTTACTTCGCCGTGGCTCCAGCTACGGATATCTTCGGCGGTTGCCAGTCCAATCCTCAGTTTGTCAAATGCGTTGACGTCCAGCACTCTTATCGTCCTGTCTCATGAAATTGTTTTTAACGTTTCTTAATTTCTTAAAGTAGTGTTCGTTACTGAATCAGTTACTAAATTAATTAGCAAATCAGTTACCGAATCACTGGTATTCAGGTTCAACAGCAATCTGATCTTCCTTGGCGGACGAATCTGGTCGAGCGCCAATATTGAAGCCAAGATCGTCGGAAGATGAAACTGGGTCGTCCTCTTCATCCTTCATGTCGATTGCGACGCCTTCAGCGTTCAACACCTCAACATTAAGCGAAAGCGACTGCATTTCCTTAAGCAACACCTTGAATGATTCAGGAATGCCAGCTGGTGGCAGGTTATCGCCCTTGACGATAGCACCGTACACGCGCACACGACCGTCGACGTCATCAGACTTCGTAGTCATCATTTCGTGCAATGTGTAAGCAGCACCATAAGCCTCGAGCGCCCACACTTCCATTTCGCCGAAGCGCTGACCACCGAACTGAGCCTTACCACCCAACGGCTGCTGGGTAATCATGGAGTAAGGACCAGTGGAACGTGCGTGAATCTTATCATCAACCAAGTGATGCAGCTTCAAAATGTACATGTATCCCACAGAAATTGGCTTCGGGAATGGCTCGCCAGTACGACCGTCGAATAAGGTTGCCTTACCATCAGAGCCAACAAGCTTGTCGCCATCGCGATTTGCGAGTGTTGTGGAAAGCAAGCCCTTCAAGGTTTCTGGACGCACGCCGTCGAATACTGGTGTTGCAACTGGAGTGCATGGATCGCCATGCTCAGCACCTTGCGGCACGTACTTCTTCCAAGCTGCTTCCAAATCTGGATCCAAGTTAATATCCCAGCCAGCGTGAGCAATCCAACCCAAGTGAAGCTCGAGCACCTGACCCAAGTTCATTCGAGAAGGCACGCCCAACGGGTTAAGCATGATGTCAACTGGAGTACCATCAGCCAAGAATGGCATATCTTCTTCTGGCAAAATGCGGGAAATAACACCCTTGTTGCCGTGACGACCGGAAAGCTTATCGCCTTGCGTAATCTTACGATGCTGAGCAATGTAAACGCGAATCATTTGGTTCACGCCGTTTGGAAGCTCGTCACCGTCGTCTTCAGCGTCTTCACGAGTGATTTCCTTAACTGCAATCACAGTACCGGTCTCACCGTGTGGCACGCGCAAAGAAGTATCGCGCACTTCGCGGCTCTTTTCGCCGAAGATTGCGCGGAGCAAACGCTCTTCTGGAGTAAGCTCGGTTTCGCCCTTAGGAGTTACCTTACCAACCAAAATATCGCCGGCTTCGACTTCAGCACCAATACGAATAATGCCGCGCTCGTCGAGATTTGCAATCGCGTCTTCGCCAACGTTTGGCAGGTCACGAGTAATCTCTTCGGAACCAAGCTTGGTTTCGCGAGCGTCGATTTCGTATTCTTCAATGTGAATAGAAGAAAGTGTATCGTCTTGCACAAGACGCTGGGAAATAATCACAGCATCCTCATAGTTGTAACCGTTCCAAGGCATGAACGCAACGAGCAAATTCTTACCCAATGCAAGTTCGCCCTTTTCGGTTGCAGGACCGTCTGCCAAAACTGTACCAGCTTCAACGCGCTCGCCGTCTTTAATAAGCGGCACTTGGTTGTAGCAAGTAGTCTGGTTAGAACGCTGGAACTTGGAAAGCTTGTAGCTGGACTGAGTTCCATCGTCGTTCATAACGCGAATAATATCTGCAGAAACGTAAGTTACTACGCCCGGCTTTTCAGCCAAGATTACGTCGCCAGAATCAACTGCTGCACGCCATTCAGAACCGGTACCAACAAGTGGTCGCTCGGACTTAATAAGCGGCACAGCCTGACGCTGCATGTTCGTACCCATCAATGCGCGGTGGCCTTCATCGTGCTCCAAGAATGGAATCAAGGAAGCGCCGAGGGAAACCATCTGGCGTGGGGAAACGTCCATGTAATCTACAGTGCTTACAGGCACATCGACTGCTTCTTCTTCGTCCACGCGAGCAAGTGCTTGAGTGCCAACGAAGTTGCCGTTTTCGTCGAGTTCCTGGTTTGCCTGAGCAATAACGTGCTCGGCTTCGCGGTCTGCAGTCATGTATTCGACTTCGTTAGTTACGTGACCGTTAATAACCTTGCGGTATGGGGTTTCAATGAAGCCGAATGGGTTGATTCGTCCGAAGGTTGCCAAAGAACCGATAAGACCGATGTTTGGACCTTCTGGGGATTCGATTGGGCACATACGTCCGAAGTGGGATGGGTGCACGTCTCGAACTTCCATGGAAGCGCGATCGCGAGAAAGACCACCAGGACCAAGTGCGGAAAGACGACGCTTGTTCGTAACGCCTGCCAAAGGATTGTTTTGATCCATAAACTGGCTGAGCTGGGAAGTTCCGAAGAATTCCTTAATAGTTGCGTTTACTGGACGAATGTTGATCAAGGACTGAGGAGTAATTGCCTCTGCATCCTGAGTTGTCATACGTTCGCGCACAACGCGCTCCATGCGGCTTAAGCCGGTACGAAGCTGATTCTGCACAAGCTCGCCAACCTGACGAATACGACGGTTGCCGAAATGATCGATATCGTCAACATCAACACGCAACTGCACGTCTTGACCGTCGCGCTTACCTGGGAAGGTTTTTTCGCCGGAATGCAACGTTACCAAGTACTTAATAGTTGCGATAATATCTTCGCGGTTCAAGCTGCGATCGCTGTAATCTGCTTCAATACCGAGCTTGCGGTTGATCTTATAGCGACCAACGCGAGCCAAATCGTAACGCTTTGTGTTGAAGTAGAAGGAATCGAGAAGGTTGCGACCAGCTTCTGGAGTTGCAGTATCTGCAGGGCGAATCTTACGATACAAATCGGTAAGTGCATCGTCTTGCGTTTCGATAGGCTCTTTTGCGAGCGCATCCAAAACAAGTGGATAGCCTTGGAAAGCATCTGCAATTTCGTCTTTCGTCATGCCAATAGCCATAAGGAATACGATTGCAGACTGTTTACGCTTGCGGTCAACGCGAACACCTAAAACGTCACGCTTGTCGATCTCAAATTCCAACCATGCACCGCGGCTTGGGATAATCTTCGCACCGAAAACATCCTTGTCGGAAGTGCGATCTTGTGTACGATCAAAGTACACGCCTGGAGAGCGCACAAGCTGCGAAACGATTACTCGTTCGGTGCCACCAATAATGAAGGTGCCGTGAGGAGTTTGCAATGGGAAATCACCCATGAAAACAGTCTGGCTCTTAATTTCGCCAGTTTCGCCGTTTTCAAACTCAGCGTTCACATAAAGTGGAGCAGAATAGGTGTAATCCTTTTCCTTGCACTCGAGCACAGTGTGACGTGGCTCTTCAAAGTATGGATCAGAGAATGTGAGGCTCATTGTCTCAGCAAAGTTCTCAATTGGGGAAATCTCCTGGAAGACTTCGTCGAGACCAGAAACATGAGGCACGGTGTGAGTTCCGTTTGCTTCATCTTCTGCAACGCGCTTCTTCCAGCGTTCAGAGCCGATCAACCAATCAAAGCTGTCGGTTTGCACGCCGAGGAGGTATGGCACATCAATAGGCTCACAAATGGAGCCAAAATTCACACGATCTGACGCTTTATGCAACTTAATATCATGTTCGTCAGCACGTGCGATGACTTTCGTGGTGCTCGTCATAGCTTGTTCAGCAGCCAATGGACGTTCCTTTATCACTCGCTAGTTAACTATTTAATCTTTGAAAAACTAAAGAAAATCGCGGCAAACGAAACTGCCAAATAAGCAAGTTGCGATGCGCGGGCGCCTTCTTCGGTTCCATGAGCATGCCCGCTATATGACACACCTTACACAGTCTGTCTACTCTACCAAAAACTCCGGACTTTTCCCCACCAATAACGAACGCTCGCAATAGTAATGTGCAAGTTGCGAGTAAACTAAATACGTTACGATTACGAAGTTACGTAAAGATACTTAAAAAGCTAAGGAATAGCATGAATAACAGCGAAAATACGCAAGAAGCAGCAAGCCGCGTAGAGCAAATGTACGAGTACGGATACCGCAAATCAAATTATGGCCCAGATGAGCTTGTAACCGACGCTCATGGAAATCCAATTAGCGTTATGGACGCAATGCTCAGCGCCGACGACGCAGCGCGCGCAGAAACGCACACCCCTCACCTTTGCTTCTACTCCCCTCGTATTCCAGGAAATACAGGTTCCGCAATTCGACTTTGCGCTGTAACTGGCACTATTTTGCATTTGGTTGAGCCGCTTGGTTTTAATTTGCACGATACTAAATTACGTCGCGCAGGCCTGGATTATCACGATATGGCTCACGTTGTTTTGCACCCGAATTTTGAGAATTTAGTTGAGTCAATGCCAAATTCGCGAATTATTGCATTTACTGCGAATGCTACGAAACTTTACACTGAAATTGAATATAAGCCGAACGATATTCTGCTTTTTGGACCAGAGCCAGGAGATATTCCTGATCCAATGGATGTTATGGCTGGTCCACACGTGGCAGAGCAAGTGCGTCTTCCTATGCGCCCGTCGCTGCGTAGTTTGAATCTTACAAATTGCGCTTCTATTGCAGTGTATGAAGCGTGGAGGCAGCTCGGTTTCGCCGGCGGAAAGTAATCACGAAAGTATACGACGTTTACATAATTAAGCATGCAACAAGATTCACAATCTCTCCCCGAAGAACATCTCCCCGAAGAAACTTCTCAGCCATTGCGCGAATTGGCAACACTTACGCGCGATAATGTTGCACTTTTTTGGCATAGTTGCGCACGCGATTTGCCTTGGAGGTTTGGGCGCACTACCCCTTGGGGTGTGCTTGTATGTGAAGTAATGAGCCAGCAAACGCAAATGAGCCGCGTTGTACCCTATTGGCTCACTTGGATGCAAACTTGGCCAGATGCACAATCACTAGCTCACGCTACGAGTGCTGAAATTATTACAGCTTGGGGTCGCCTCGGCTACCCTCGACGCGCGTTACGTTTACAATCTTGTGCTCAAGTTGTAGCAACAAGATATCGCAATAAGCTGCCATGCACCTATGAAGAACTTATTGCCTTGCCAGGTGTAGGCGATTACACAGCAAGTGCAATACTCAGCTTTGCTTATGGCAAGCACATTGCGGTGATTGATACAAATATTCGCCGCGTACTTATGCGCGCTTTTACTGGAACTGAATCGCATGGTGGCAGCACAACGCAATCTGACCGCGAGCTTGCTGCCGCAGTATTGCCAGAAGATAATCATGTTACTGCTGCCACTGCTAACGCTACTAACACCACCAACACTACCTGCACTTCATCCGTTTGGAATCAGGCAATTATGGAAATTGGTGCTACCATTTGCACAGCACGATCTCCGCAATGCACTGCATGCCCTTTGCAAACATGGTGCCGTTTCAAAGCTGCTGGATTTCCAGGTCTTGGCCGCCATACCCGCCCCCAGCAGCATTTTGCCGCCACTAATCGGCAAGTGCGCGGCATTATTTTGCAGGCATTGCGTGAAGCACATAAAAAACAGCAGGTATTGCAACGTTGCGAGATCAACAATTTATGGTCGAATCAAACACAACTTGACGAATGCATTGCTTCGCTCGATCATGACAGTCTTATCACTATATTGCCAGATGGCACTTTAGCATTACCTTAAGTAACTAACTCATTACGCTGCTTTTGTAACTCTTTAATTAACAGCTTAATTACTTTGTATGAGAGTCTACCTTGTGTAGTGAGTACAGTTCATCTCATCGACTTATGTATTACAATGGTAAGTATGTCAATGCCAACTACGTCACCACGTAAGCCGCATCGCAATGCGGGCGAAACATCGGTTAGCAACCCGATGCGCAAACCCGTACATAACATGAACGCAGCAAAACGAAGAATGTATCGTCGCCGCAGGATTGTTGTCGGTATTGCTTTTTTGCTTTTGCTTATGTTGGCAATATTTTGTGTTATTAGCTTGAGCAAGGGTATTGCCGCTATTGGTAAAGCGATTGCCGGTCATGAAGTTACTATTGTTCGTCAACCAGTGCCAGACCCTCGTCCTGTTGGATTAACACCTCATTGCACTGATAAAGATATTCGTCTTGAGCTTTCTACTAAGTCACAAACTGTTCCTATGGGCGGTAGCGTTGAGTTGACAGAACGATTTGTGTACGAAGGAAACTCTTCTTGCCTTATTGACGCATCGGATATGAATGCTGTTCTAACTATTAATAGTAGTGAAGAAGTTACGCAAGGTAAGCAAGCAACTAAAGATAATAAAAAGAAAGACAGCAAAGACTTTAAAGACGCCAGTAAGAGCGTTGACTACTTATCACACGCAGTATGGCGTTCAGACGTATGCGATATGACTTTGAGACCTCTTCTTATGGCAAAAGGCGACCATTTTGAGAAGAAAATTACTTGGAACACTAATTCCACTTCCGGCAAAGGCTGCACCGCTGATGAGGATTTGCCGAAAGTGAATCGCGGAACTTACGTTTTGCGCATTGAGCATAAACGAGTACAAGGGCTTCACAGCGAGCCAGTGATCATTAATGTGCAGTAGGATTTATGCGTGCGACGACCTGCCGAAACGCTGCGCTCGTTTTTGTGGACTTATGTGGGGTGTAAGTCCCCAATTGCGCGCATGTTCTCCGGCATTTGCGCTGACGACTGCACCAGTAACGAAAAAACGGTGACGCTCGCGCAGCGCTTTGACCGAGCTTGAAATCACAGGATTTCAAGCTCACTCAAAGCGTGATTTGGCTCAAATGTGAAGCACGGTGTGCTTCACATGCCAAATCAGCCGAACGGCTACCAATAGCCGTGAGGAATAAGCTCGCTACGAAACTCGCTTTGAAGGAGCTTGAAATCCTGTGATTTCAAGCTCGGTCAAAGCGCACGCTAATTCTTGAAGCTGTGCACTGGAGCAGGAATGCGTCCACCGCGAGTTACGAAAGCTTCGCAACTTGTTTGGTTTACTGGCACAATCGGCGCATATCCCATTAATCCGCCGAAGTTCGCCATTTCGCCTACACCTTTTCCAATTACTGGAATAATTCGCACAGCGGTAGTTTTTTGATTAATCATGCCGATTGCAGATTCATCCGCAATCATGCCAGAAATCGTTGCAGCGGAAGTATTTCCAGGAATTGCAATCATGTCAAGACCAACTGAGCAAACGCATGTCATTGCTTCAAGCTTTTCAATAGTCAAGCAGCCAGACTTCGCAGCAGCAATCATATTTGCATCTTCCGAAACAGGTATAAATGCTCCAGAAAGGCCGCCAACATAGCTACTTGCCATAATGCCACCCTTCTTAACTTGATCGTTTAGCATAGCTAGCGCTGCAGTTGTGCCAGGAGCACCAACTTGATCCAAACCGATTTTCTCAAGCACTTCGCCAACAGAATCGCCAACTGCAGGAGTTGGAGCAAGCGACAAGTCTATAATTCCAAACGGCACACCAAGCCTACGAGAAGCCTCTTGCGCAACCAACTGACCTACGCGAGTAATTTTAAACGCAGTGCGCTTAATAGTGTCGCACAGAAAAGCAAAGTCTTTTCCTTTAGCGGCATCGAGTGCACTCGAAACAACGCCAGGACCAGACACGCCAACATTAATCACAGCATCGCCTTCAGTTACACCATGGAAACCGCCTGCCATGAACGGATTGTCGTCCGGAGCATTGCAAAAAGCCACGAATTTAACGCAACCGTAAGAATCGTTTCCAGCTGTAGCTTCAGCGATCTTTTTAATCGTGCGTCCGAGCAGCTCTACGCAATCCATGTCAATACCGGTTCGCGTTGAGCCAACATTCACAGACGAGCACACAATTTCCGTCTCACTTAAGGCTTGCGGAAGCGACTCAATAAGCATGCGGTCTGCTGCAGTCATCGACTTTGCTGGAAGCGCAGAATAGCCACCAATTAAATCAACTCCAACAGTGTGTGCTGCTCTGTCTAATGCGTGCGCAATTTGCACAAAATCTTCAGGCTTTTTACAAGATGACGCTCCAACAAGCGAAATTGGAGTTACGGTAATTCGTTTGTTTACAATTGGAATTCCGTAGTCGCGCGAAATATCGTTACCGGTTTTTACTAAATCTTTCGCAAGACGTGTGATTTTTTCCTCAATTTTGTTACAAACGTCCTGCAAGTTTTCGCAAGCGCAATCTAGTAGGTTAATTCCCATGGTGATTGTGCGAACGTCGAGCTGTTCTTGCTCAATCATCGAATTAGTTTCGCTTACTTCCATCAGGTTGAGCATTGTGTACTTCCTTACGTTTACTTAGATTGCTTTAGATTGCTACGAGTTTTAGATTCTGTGCATTGCAGTGAAAATATTGCTGCGCTGGCAGCGAATACGCACACCAATTTCGTTTCCTAGCGTTTCTAATCCTGCAGCAAAGTCACCAAATTCGCAATCAACAGTAGACACGTCAACAATCATCATCATGTTGAAGAATCCGTCGACAATTGTTTGAGAAATATTCAAAATATTTACATTATGCTCGGCAGCATGCGAAGTAACTTTCGCGATAATACCAACGGTATCGCAGCCAACGACTGTAATAATCGCTCTGGAAGCATCAGATTGCAACACTTCTTGCGATTCATTATTTTCTGCAACTGCTGTTGTGTTATTGGCGACCATATTTGCCTCCTGCCGTTTTGAACCCGTTGTTAATGCATAAAGTTTATGCATTAACGCGAATTATGCGGTTATTTGTTTTAATTTTATATATTATGCACTTTATGCGCTTTTATACGTTTTTATGCGTAAATATTATGCTGCTTCATATCTTCCGGAAGCGCGTTGCGAAGCGACACAAGCGATCCAGAGCGGAACACGGAACGAATGCCAGCAGCAAGAAGCGGCGCAATCGAAAGAACCGTCATATTATCAAGACGCTTCTCTTCAGGCACAGGAACTGTATCCGTCACAATGATTTCGCGAGCGCCAGCAGCTTTCAAACGCTCAACAGCAGGACCGGAAAGCAAAGCATGCGTTGCAACCAAAGTAACAGATTTTGCTCCAGCCTCACGCAAAGTGCGTACAGCTTCACAAATAGTGCCAGCAGTATCGATCATATCGTCTACAACAATGCAATCGCGTCCTTTAATCTCACCGATAATGCCGTGAGCTTCAGCATGGTTAGGACGCGTAATATCGCGCGTTTTATGAATAAAAGCAAGAGGTAAATCTCCGAGTTTTGCAGCCCATTGCTCAGAAACTTTGATACGTCCAGCATCAGGAGACACGATAGTTGCGTTGTCGAGTTTCATAGAGTTTCGCACATAATCAATAAGCACAGGCATAGCAGTCAAGTGGTCAACAGGTCCGTCAAAGAAGCCTTGTTCTTGAGTTGCGTGCATGTCAACAGTCAAAATGCGCGTGGCGCCAGCAGCGCGGAATAAGTCAAACATTAAGCGAGCAGTAATAGGCTCACGTCCCTGATGCTTCTTATCTTGGCGAGAATATCCAAAGAACGGCGCAACCACGTTAATACTGCGAGCAGATGCACGTCGCAAAGAATCGACCATAAGCAGCTGTTCCATAATCCAATTGTTAATAGGACTCGTGTGCGCTTGAAGCACAAACACATCTGAACCACGAACAGGCTGAGTAAAGCGCACATACATTTCGCCATTCGCAAAATCGTAGGCAGTAGTCTCAAGCACATCAATACCAAGATACTGTGCAGTTTCATTAGCAAGTTCTGGGTATGCGCGACCCGTAACTAACATCATCTGCTTTTTTGGATTGCCTTCAAGAATTATTGACATAATTGCCTTCCCGTTTGCAAACTGGTGTTGCGCGACATAGTCGTTTTCTATTTTAGCAGCTTGTGCGCCTCGTACGACACAACAGGCGTTTTATTTTAGCTCGTTACTTTAAAATCATTAAGCACTACGCTTGCAAAGCAAAATCATCATTACGAAAATAAGTCCGAATCCCACAAAATCTGCCCACGAAAAAACGGCTCCAGTAAACATAACAGCAGTAATTGCAGCAGTAACAGGTTCGCTAGCTCCAAGCAAAGTTCCACGAACTGAACCGACTCGCATAATGCCCTCTAAGAACAGCCAATATGCTCCAAAAGTTCCAGCAATAACAGTAAAAGTAAAAAGCAATATAGCGCGCAAATCTAATGCAGGCATCGTTTCCCACGGTCGCACAAACGGGAGCATAATCAGACCCGAAATAATAAACGTAATGCCATTAACAGTCAGATTTCCCCATTTTGCAATCAATTTCACAGGCATAATAGCAAGCGCCGCTGTAGACGCAGCATCTGCAAGACCCCAAAGCAAACCCATAACAGGCAAAGATAGTGAAGAAAGATTACCACCTGTAGCCATTAAAGCAGTTCCTGCAAAAGCTAGCACAACTCCAATAGTTTCGCGCATAGTTGGCACGCGGCGAGTGTGTAAACACACATAAACCAAAACAAACAGTAAGTTAAGGCTTTGAAGCACAGTAGCAGTGCCAGAATTAGTCCAATCAATAGTACATAAATACGAAACTTGCGTAAGAAGAACGCACACAATTCCCGTAATAGCCATTGAAATCCAAGTACGACCAGTTTTCACAGCACCACTTAACTGCTTAGGAGTGCAAGCTGCAGCAGTAATGACAAATAATATGCCAGCAGCAATTTGACGAACGCAAGCTATTTGCAAAGGAGTTATTTTGTACGTTGACATCAATATTTTTGAAACCGTTGCGTTTGCACCCCAAAATGCACCACCCAAAAGAGTTAAAAATATTCCTACAAGAATAGCGTTTGTAGAATGATTTAACGCTGGATTAGGTTTATTTGGAGTACCTTCGATTGCTTTTGCTGCAGCTTTTGATGTGTCAAAAGTCTTTGAACCTGTTGATTGCAATTTTGAAGATTGTTGCTTTTTTGTTGAAGATGCATCAATAGCACCAATATTTGATGAATCCAAATCACGCGCACTGCTACGCCAAGAAAACTTAACCATTATTAGATTCACCTCGCATCCCCAAAACAAGCAAACATGCAGTAATTATTGCACATCTACTCAACTAATTTGCTTGTAAACAACACTTTAGAGAAACATACTCTACTTGCGCACACGAAAGAAATGTATAGTATTAAAAAATTACAATTCAAAATGCGCGCATTAAACAATAAAATCAACGAAATAAACCAAAATAACAACGTGACTAAGCCATAAATCAACGCACTAGCCATATGAAGGCGGTAACATGCACAACTACGCATCAAACAGTAATACTTTTCAACCACACCACATTTTAGTCACTGGCGGCGCAGGCTTTATTGGATCTAATTTTGTGCATTACATAGCTAAATATCATGCAACGGTTGCTGTTACGGTACTTGATTTGCTTACTTACGCTGGGAATATGGCAAATCTTTACGACTTACCTCAAGATTTTGCAAACAACCGATACGCTTTTATTCGCGGAGATATTCGAGACGAAAATATAGTTGATCAACTATTAGATCCGCATAATCCAATTAAAACGGCAAAAGGAACAACACTTCCTGCTATCGACGCAATCGTAAATTTTGCTGCAGAATCACATAACGATAATGCAATCGAGTTTTCTGACCCGTTTATAAGCACAAATATTTTAGGAACGCATACACTAATTAAATTCGCACACAAATATAATATTCGCTTCCATCAAGTAAGTACCGATGAAGTTTACGGAGATTTTCCTATTGACAGCGTGCTTAAATTTGACGAGTCAAGCCCGTATCGTCCGTCTAGTCCATATTCTGCAAGCAAAGCTGCAGGCGATCTGTTGATAAAAGCATGGTGTAGAACTTACGGTTTGCGCGCAACTATTTCGAATAGCAGCAATAATTACGGTCCACGACAGCATATTGAAAAGTTTATTCCTCGCCAAATTACAAACATTATGTGCAATATGCCAGCAAAATTGTACGGCGTAGGAGATTCGATACGCGATTGGATCCACGTTGAAGATAATTGCGACGCAATATGGCACGTTCTAACGCGTGGAACAATCGGTGAAACATATAATATTGGCGCTAACTGTGAAGTTAACAACATGAATATTTTGCGTATTTTGATGCAAATAATGGGCGTGCCGGAAACAAATATAACGTATGTAAATCCAAGAATAGGCGAAGATAGGCGTTACGCACTAGATACTACGAAAATTCGAACGCAATTAAAATGGGAGCCTAAGCACAACAATTTGAAGCAAGACTTGCAAGAAACAATATCGTGGTACGACTCTCACGCTGATTTATGGAAGCCTATTAAAGCGCAAGTTGAGCAGCATTATGCTGAATTAGGGCACTGAATTTGCGTGACGAAACTGGGGTAAGAGGTAATCAGGTAAGCGGCAATCGTATAAGCGGAAGTAAGCGGAGGTAAGGTAAGCGGAAATCGGGGTTTTCGGCATGAAAAAAGGGCTTCTAGCGATTGGCTAGAAACCCTAGGCGCGGAGAATACGAGATTCGAACTCGTGAGGCTGTTACACCAACACGCTTTCCAAGCGTGCGCCATAGACCACTAGGCGAATTCTCCAAATGTTAACTTAACAACCAAATCGCTTGATAAGCAAACAACTTAAATAGAATACCACGAATTTGAGATATTGCAAATTAATACGCGCGTTGACACGCCGAAACGGCAGAAACTTTACGCGACTGTAAAGAAAAAGTCGGCTACACGCGAAATAGCGGCAGAAACTTTACAGTCGCGTAAAATAAAGGTCGCTTGCGCGCGAAAAAACGGCAGAAACTTTACGCAACTGTAAAGAAAAGGTCGGCTACACGCGAAATAGCGGCAGAAACTTTACACGCGAGTAAAGGAAAAGTCGTTTTTGCACGAAAAAACGGCAGAAACTTTACAGCGACGAAAGTTGAGACTACTTAAGCAGCGGCGCTACTTGCGATTCGTAAGCGCGCAAAGCCATGTCGATTACATTGTGCATGTCGTAATAGCTGTAAGTTCCCAAGCGACCGCCGAAAACCGTGCGAGGCTCAGCTGCAGCAAGCTCCGCATAGCGCGCGTACAATGCTTTATCTGCATCAGTATTCACAGGATAGTAAGGTTCATCGTCGCGAGTTGCAGCGCGAGAATACTCCTGCCACACTACAGTTTCCCCAGCTTTCACACTCTTTCCTGGCTCAAAATCAGCATCACCACTAGCCTCTCCGCCAACTTCCTCGCGCTCCGGATTAAAGTTCTTAAACTCAATCGCGCGCGTAAATGGCACATCAGCATCCGAATAGTTCATAACTGGGCAGCCGAAGTGGTCGTTCTCCTCGTAACGCACTTCCTTAAAGTCCACAGTGCGCCACTTCAATTCGCCGAGCGCATAGTCAAAATACCTATCAACCGGACCGGTATAAACAACCGGCACTCCAGCCTCTGCCAACGCGCGCTTGTTAAACGGCTGCGACTCGTCGAAAAAGTCTACGCCAAGCGAAACGTGAATACGCGGATCGTCAATCATGCGCTGCATCCAAGCAGTGTAGCCGTCCGTTGGCAATCCTTCCCAAGTGTCTTTAAAGTAGCGATTATTGTAGTTAAATCGCACAGGCAAGCGCTTAATAATTCCGGCAGGGAGCTCGGAAGGATCCGTTTGCCACTGCTTTGCTGTGTAGTTTTTAATAAACGCTTCATACAAAGGTCGCCCAATTAAACTAATGCCCTTATCGTTCAAATTTTGCGGATCTTTGCCAGCCAACTCCCCTGCTTGGCTTGCAATCAAAGCCTTCGCTTCTTCCGGCGTGTAGTGTGCATGGAAGAACTGGTTAATTGTACCCAAGTTGATTGGTAACGGGTAAACTTCGCCGTCGTGCGTTGCGTACACGCGATGCACGTAGTTAGTAAACGATGTAAAACGATTAACATAATCCCATACGCGCTTGTTGCTTGTGTGGAAAAGATGCGCGCCATACTTGTGAATTTCGATTCCCGTGCGCTCGTCAAAATACGAGTAGGCATTGCCGCCAATGTGATTTCGAACGTCAATAATTTCAACGCGAGCGCCCGTATGCTCCACTGCTTGCTGAGCTACAGTTAAGCCGAACAATCCTGCTCCAACAACTACTAAATCTGGGTAAGTTGCTGATTTTGCTTTTTCGTACATTTTATTCCTTTATAAGATACGTCTATTTTGAAATTATGCTTTATATATTCCCGTTATTAAGCTATTCCAGTTATTAACTTATCCCAGTTATTAACCTAGCATTTCGCTTGTTGCGCTACTTATTTTTAGGAAAATCAACTTTTGGATTAAATCTAATTGCTTTTAGCATTTGACCAATCATTTTGCGGCGCAACTTTCTCTCAACATGCCCTCTTCGCATTTGACGAACTACATTTGCGCAGAAAAGCAAGTATTTTGCCTTACCTTCGTGATGCAAACGGTAAGATGCTTGATTACGCACGCCGTATGCGAATTTCCAAGCATTCTTTTTGTCAATCATTGTAAAGTTCACGCCCTTGTTTGCTCCCATATCGTGCACGATTACGCTGTCAAGCACCTGCACTCCAGGGCACACGCGCGTAATTCGCAACGTATATTCAGCATCATCGAACCAAATAAAGTATTCTTTAAATGGCAATCCGTACTTTTCTATAACCCAACGAGGAATAAGCACCGACACAAACGAACAGCTTGTAACCATAACGAGATTGTTAAATCCTTTAGCAATAAGCCTTCCCCAATCCCACGTTGGTACTGGATTGTTCATTTCGCATATTGATCCATCAACAAACTTAACCATTGAGCAAGCATACGGAACATCCGCACCAAGCTCACCTACGGCAGCATTAAATCCATCTAGAAGCTTTTCCAAAGCTTGTGGCTGAGGGTAGCCATCGTCGTCAAAAATCCACACGAAATCTGCGCCAAGCTCGTAGCCTTTACGCATACCAGCACTAAAGCCGCCTGCACCGCCAACGTTTTCTGGCAAATTTACAACAGTAAGATTTACTCGATTCCCCAAATGACCATTCGCAAAATCGCGAGTATATTCTTCCAAATATTTATCTGTGCCATCAGTCGAAGCATTGTTAACAATGATTAGTTGATTTGGAAGTCGCGTTTGAGATTCTAATGATGCCAATACGGTTTTTAGTTTCTCTAACCTGTTAAAAGTTACTACAACAGCCGCAACATTAACGCTATCTTTTGATTTATTAGCATCCACTACTTGAGCATTTGACATTACTTGCTCCATTCTTCAAATAACTTAGTAAATAACGTTTCTGCAGATTCGAGTTTTGCAAAATTGCGCAATTTTTCAACTTCTTCTTTTAACAATAATGAACGATATGAATCATTCTCCATAATCTTAAACAATTCCTTTACAGACGCTTTAACAAAACTAGAAGTCATTCTTGGCAATAACGCACTTTTTGCTATAACAGTTTTTTGCGATCCAACATCCGATGAAATTACTGGAACTCCATTAGAAAGCGCTTCAATAGTTGTAAGCGTAATACCCTCGTTTACAGAGCTAATAAGTAGCACGTCCGCATCATCATACGTTTTTTGAGCTGAAATTTTCATAGATCTGCGCTCAATAACGTTTTCAAGACCATACCTAGATATAAGGCCTGAAACAAATGTGTCTAATTCGCCATCGCCATGCAAAATAAAGTGGAATTTTCCTGGATATTTTTTATTTAAAGCTTTTGCAACAAGAACAAACGCTTCTGGACGTTTTTGTCTTGCAATTCTTCCAACAAAAGCAACATTCAGAACATTTTTATTTTTTCTCGGCGATACGCAATCGTTTCCAATTCCAGCAGTAAGACCAATAAGTGGAGCGTCAACAATCTTGGAAGATTCAATACCATGCACATCATGTAACCAATTTTCAAGTTGTGGAGAAATAACATGGTGCAAATCAATCCACTTATCGTGTGTTACAGCTTCGTGCGGATATCCTCCACAATTTATGTATTCAACAATATGCAGCGAATCAATAATATGTGTTTCTGGGAAGAATTGTTTAACCCACCAAATATGATCGTAAAGCCATTGGCAATGGTGTATTGCTATTGCTTTAATGTCAAATTGCTCAAACAAAGATCTTAAGAGCGGAACATCCGCCCAATATTCTCTAATTGGTGGAGTAAGTGGTAACACAAGAACATCATCACAGAAATCTTTTGTAATCCACGGCTGGTGGCCGTCTCTATCTGTGATAACAATTGGAACAAAACCAGCTTTTTTAGCAAGTTTTATTGTTTCTACAGCCCATCTTTCTGCACCACCAGCTTGCAACCAATGCAAACCTATAATAATAGCTTTTTTAGCTCCTTCAACTCTTTTAGCAGGAGAAATACAGTCCAATTTAGCATCTTTTATACTTGATAAATCCCAATTTTCTTGTTTTGCAATTTCTCTTTGGCGAGCATTTGCAACATAATCAAACTTCTTTTTATTCCAAGGACAATACTCTTCAACAGCTTTCTTCGAATCACACTCGCGTTTTTTGCGCATTACTTCCCTAACAACATCAAACATAGAAGGTGCGTGTAATTCACACTCTTTGTAAATGTGCTGCTTTAACGTATCAGAAGCCCAGTGAGACATAACATCATCGTCAGTTGCGTCATCTGGTGTCAGCAACA
The DNA here is from genome assembly GCF_048545075.1 of Gardnerella phocaeensis. Lineage (NCBI taxonomy): Bacteria > Bacillati > Actinomycetota > Actinomycetes > Bifidobacteriales > Bifidobacteriaceae > Gardnerella > Gardnerella phocaeensis. The sequence goes on from NZ_JBKQXS010000002.1 coordinate 344,804, forward strand.
AATACCTAACGTCATTATCTTTAAACAGTTTGCCTTCATTCCAGAATTCTTTTGCGTATTCGCTATTAGTTTTAACAGTTGATTGAGCGCTAAAAGTTGCGATTGGTTTCAATCCTTCGTTTTTTGTACATGCACCGTCAAAAACTGAAAAATCAGTCAATCGCGGATACTGCCATTTTTGACCCATGTAAACTTGATATTGCAAAGTTCTAGACGGCGCAGTTAGGGAATGATAGTTTATAGCGCCCACAATAAGCCTGCGTTGACGCTCGCTTAAAGAGTCTATATAATCTTTTGCATTAACATCTAGATTAAAGAAATTCATTACCAAAACACCCTTAATTTTAGCTTGTTTTTGTTATAAGTCTTTGTTAAACACGTGTAAGCTAACTACAAATAAAGCTAGCATTTACAATGCTTTAAGCAAGTGAAAGTCATTGCATTGTCATTAAGCAGTGCATACTCACGGTTTCGACTATCTCTTACAGCAAACATGCACGAATTGCTGTCGTTAGTAAACGCAACCATATCTGTTAATTCAGGATCAGTTTTGCTTCTAGTTCGAAGAGAGGCAACCAGCTTAAATTCGCCATTATTTAAAATTTTAAGAGGCACTTCAAATTCAACTTTTTGTCTTCCTGTTCCTTCGAGCTCAATTTTATCTGCTCCAGAATCATACGTGATTCCTCCACGTTTTATGTCGTGCATTGCTACAGCTATAAAATATTTTCCAGGTTCGTTGAACTCGTATTCAACAGCAAAACGGAATTTTTCTTTACAATTAAGCAACTGCTTACTCAAAGGAACAATGCGCATAAATGGCACTCGCTCATTCAAACCAACAGCATAACTATCTTCACTTTCTCCGCCATTTTGGCTAGAAAGATTTTCTAGAGTGTAACGATTTGCAACATCGTCTTTATCTCCGTTAACAATAACTTCGCCATCTTTAATAAGAACCGCTTTATTACAGTATCTCTTTACTGCATTCATATCGTGAGTAACAAGGATAACTGTTTTGTTAGCATCTTTTTTGACTTTTGCAAAATATTCATCGCATTTTCTTTGAAAAGCTTCATCTCCCACTGCAAGAACTTCGTCAAGTACTAGAATATCTCCCTGAGCTTGAATTGCAACTGAAAATGCAAGACGCACTTGCATGCCAGAAGAGTAGTTTTTAAGCTTTTGATCCATAAACTCTTCAAGTTCTGCAAAATGCACTATATCGTCATACATGTTTTCTATTTGCGAGCGCGTAAAACCTAATAGTGCTCCATTTAAAAACACGTTTTCGCGACCAGTAAGCTCTGGATTAAACCCAACGCCCAACTCAATAAATGGCACTAATTTACCATTTACACGAATTTTACCGGAGTCTGGAACGTAAATTCCAGAAATAATCTTAAGCAAAGTGGACTTTCCACTTCCATTGCGGCCAACTATGCCAAAGAAGTCGCCTTTGCGCACTGTAAAATTAATATCGCGCAGAACATGCTGTTCTTTGTATCCTTTAATTCCGCGCGTCCAATTAATAAACGCCTGTTTTAAGCCACTTGCCTGCTCGGTTGGTAGTTTAAAATATTTTCCAACATGATCAACAGAAAGCACAACTGGGCGAGAATCGTCTTCTTTAATATCTTGCACTGCTTTAGTATTTTCTAAATTGACTTCGCTCATTACATCACCTCAGCAAACTTACGATTGTACTTGCGGAACGTGTATACGCCAAGTACGCACAAAAGTACAGTTAGCACTACTGGAACCATCATTAATAGCGGAGACCCAACAAGATTCCAAACAGTAGGCTGAGTTAAAGGAGCTACAAGATTGTGGCGCAAATCTTGAATACATTGTGCAATAGGGTTAAGTAACTGCACTTTTGCAATAACCGTTCCCCATCTTCCTAAAGAGTTATTGCCAATCACCATGCTTAGAGGGTAAATAATTGGCATTGAGTAAAACAGCACTTGTTGAACAACATCCCACAAATGTGCAATATCTCTAAAATACACATACATTGTAGAAAGAAGCAGTGTTATTCCTAGCGCAAGCACGTAAAGTTGAATACAATTAAGCGGCACTAGCAGCAGCCACCATGTAAATTGCACACCCGAGCATATTGCAAAAATAATAACAACAACAAGATTTATTGCAAAACTGATTAACGCTCCAACAGTTGCCGAAACCACCACAATGTAGTTTGGAAAATGGATTTTACGCAGCAAATCTCCACGGTCTACCACCGCGCGCAAACCAATCGAAGTGGCCTCGCCAAAGAACTGCCATGCGCTAATGCCAAGCAAAAGCACAACTGGATAGGTTGGCGTGCCATCCGACATTCGCAAAAACTTTGCAAACACTGCATACATTACGCAAAACAGCATGAGTGGGCGCAAAACCGACCACGCAACGCCCAAGAAGGAACCTTGGTAGCGCAACTTAAAGTCTGTTTTTACTAATTCTTTAAGAACCACCCACGAATAGTGGTATCTTTCGCGCAACTTATCTACAATGTTTTTCACAAGATATATATTTTATCAGTTGATTATTCCATTTGGATACTATGTTCATTTTTATGCACAAAAAATACGCAATTCGCAACTTTTTCCAGCTTTAACGCAATCTTGTTAGAAAGCGGTTTAACTAAAAGATCTAAAATTATTGCGACTGCAGAAATCACCGCATAAACACACAATAAAGTAATTACATAAATAATAGCAACTGCAACGCTTGAGGATGCTGCAGGAAGAATCCATGCAACAAAAGTCCACATCGCTATGAAAATAAACATATGTTCGTGAATAAGATACACGCCAAAAGTTGCTTTAGAAACCTTCAAAATTATTTTTCTTGAAAAACCTTGTATTTTAGTCATATCAATTCTGTGAATAACAATGAAAATACACGTTGCAATAGCAATTGGAAGTATTCCTATGCCACCATGAACTTGTTGATCCCACGTAAGTATTCTAGCAAACTTGCTTCCAGATGACGCAAAACAGTTAAAAATCAACATAATAAGAGTTAATAACACTACACTTGCCAATAATAAATTCGTTTTATATTCTTTTAATTCGTTACGATATACAGAAATAAACGCTCCTACTAAATACCCAAAAATTGCATAAATAATATCGTTCCAAGTGTAATTTCTACCAAAATATAGTGGGATAAGCGAAATACATGCAAGAAGTACAAGTAACATTGCGTGGTTACGTTTATTCATGTTATTTATAAGAATATTTATGAACGGCATGAACATAAGCATTATTAAATACGAGCTCATAAACCAGTAACTTCTATAAGTAAAAGGCGTTACGTTCCACAAAACAGTGTAAAAAAGATCTTTTCCGCGAAGTAAATTACTCAAGTTTTCTGGAAGAATGCCAAAACAATTTGCAATAAATATTGACGCTAAAATAATTATGCAATACAAGAACATTTGTGCCCATGCTGCAAAAATACGTCGATAATTAAATACTTTTTTACACAAAAAATACCCAGAAATAATAAAGAATAAAGAAACTCCAACTTGTCCATATTGAACAATTAGGAATCGAATAGCCGACTTAAAACCTGGTTTAGGTAAAAGCTCCATATTGAATCTGCGCTCGCTAACATTCAAGTGAATCACCATATGGCAAGCGACAATCATGAGCATCGCCACAATTCTCAACACTTCAACTTGCAGGTCTTTGCCTGGCTTTAAATCTATTTTAGGCTGCACAGAACCTTCTGATTTTTGCACTAATTTTTTTTGTTCTAATAACATATTTTCTTCTTCAAATTGCACGAATATCAACTCAATTATTCACTTACATCAGTGGCGAGAACCAGGATTCGATACTTCTGTATATGCTCGGCCTAGTTCCTTGAAGGTCTGAGTATCGTCCGTTGGCAAGGAGGTTTAATGAGCACAAGCCAACGCTGGAAATCACCAGAATAATCAGAACTTTGTGCATTAACTTAAGGTTGGTTTTAGAAGGCGACTCCTCGTCTGTTTCGTTGACACAACCAGAAGGAACGTCAACCATGTGCGCGCAAGACGAGACTTTGTCTACAAGACTTGCAATCACCATAATTGCACACAACGCTAGCAGCCAGCCGAAATCACTAAAGTACCTGCTGGAAATTCCTACTACTTCCGCGTCTAATACCATAAGCAGTATCGACAACGTTAAGCCGAGCTTAAAGAATCCAGCAAGCTGCTTTTTGCGTAATTGTTGCTTTACTGCCGGGTACAGTACTACGGCTGCGCATACAGGAGAGTAAGCGAGTAGGCCGCCAAAGAATGGCTCCATAATGATTTGCCCGTGGAACATTGACGGTAGCACGGATTGTTCCATAAACGGAAAAACTGGCGTAATAGTAATCGGCTGGAACAGGTACATCCATACTCCCCATGGGATTCGCGCCCAAGAGTAGGAGCGGTGAACCATGTCGAAACCGGTAAGATTGTAGGTTGCACCAAAATCGAGTGGAGAACCAAAACGCGCGTAGTTGTACCAGCAGGCGGCTAAGCCTATAAGAATCATTGGTGCGATTACGCATATCGTATTGATTACGCTGCTTCGTTTGAAGGCAAAAAATAGACGGTACTTTACGATTTCTTCCTTAAAAATTACGAAAGCAAACAGTGACGCCAGAATAAATTGCGGTCTACACCATAGGTTTAGTGCAATACATACTGCTCCCAGAATGAGTAGTGACTTCCGTAAGTACGGGGTTTCAGAAAGAGTATCTTGAGTAGTTCGCGCTTGTATCCACAATCCCAGTCCTAAGCAGGTGAAACACAATGATGACAGCATAGGAAGCGAGTAGATTTGCGGCAGATACGCCTGAATTAGCACTCCGCTGGACATGAGCATAACGAGATGCGACAACACGAGGAAGCCGAAGGATCGCTTTGGGAAGAAGCGTCGAAGTAATTGCACAATAAGATAGAGGGAAGCAATTGCGAAAGCGACTGCAAAGAATGCGACAGCGTAATCTGTGCGCAAATCGTGTCCGGTAAGTACTTTGAACGGCACAAAAAGTAACAGTGCAGGAAGTGCGCCGAAGTAAGTAAAGTAGTGGCTTCCGTGGAACGCATAATCCCAGTAAGTTGGTTGACCAGTTTTTATCGACATGGCGTAGCGCGCGCCTGCATCGTAAGGGTTGCTCATATTCGGCAGCCAGTCAGGAACCGGCAGATCCAAGTACAGGTGACCTTTGAGCAGGCTGTTGGCGAGGTGATTGTACTGGTTGGCATCACATATAAAGCCGCCGTTATTACACACCCCCGCTGTAAACATGTGTTGAGTACCAGTAACTTTCGTTACTCCAATAAGTATTGCGCACTGCACTAGCACTAATGCAACAAGCCACAACTGCTGCTTGCGCACGCGCAAATCAAGCGTTTCTTTGTAAATGCGCGAACGCGGAGCCAACGCGTATATCGCGTAAGCAATCAACAACAACATCACGACGCGAACAAGTGAAATATGTAACGGCCTACGCTGGTTCAACGCAAGATTAGCAATTGTAAAAGAATCGCCTTTCTGAAGCTTCGTACTCAAACGCAAGCCCGCAACTTTATCAACCGCGTGCACGCGCACATACTTCGTATCGTTCACATTCGACGTAACCGGCTGAGACGCAACTTGAATATAAGAAGTACTGTTGCCGCCATCCAACACATACACAGCAATATCGAGTGTGCGAGTGTGAGGCGAGCGCATATCGACGTAAATGTTATTTATTTGAGAAGGCTGAGCGTAATGCAATTGTATGTATTGATCATTTTCGCCGGTAACTGTGTACACGTCGCCGTGACACGTCAAACCTGCACCGGTTGAAACTCTCTGAACAGGAGTTGGATTGAATCCTGAAGATTCGATTGCCGGAAAGTTGAACCATACAAGTTCCAGCAGAAGCACAATAATAAGCGGCATAATTAGCGATATGCATCGTAAAACGGAACGCATAGCGCGAGCACAATCGCAACCGCACTGTATCGCACTGCTTATTGCGCTGCTTATTGTGCTACTTACTGCACTACTTACTGCACTACCAGCCATCGTTACGTTTCTTTCTGCAGTTACACTATTTGCAGAAGTTGCATTACCGTTACTATTGCTTGTATCGCCCATATGCACACCTGTTAATTCCTTCGTACTATTGCCATTCTTAACGTTACTGTTTTGTAGCATTACATAACTCACTCAAGTCTGCCACAATCGACAACATACGGATTTGAACGAATATCCTGCTCGATTACATCGTCAGTATGACTGCTATGCAAGGATTCACAGTCAACATGACGGAAGTGCGTAATAATATCCGACGGCAGCTGATAAATATCACCATACACGCGTTCCAGAATATTTTCCGACAACTGCGGTATAGCAACAGAAAAATCTTCAAAAGTTGCCATTTTTACTGGAAACATTTCGGCACATCGTGCAATATACAAATTCTCAGCATCAACATTATCCAAACCGTATACCACGTTGCGCGCGCAAGACTTACTCACCACAAGCCCCTGGTTTACAGCCTTCTTTTGGAAACTCTGAAAAATCTGTTCAATCTCAGCAGTGTATTCGCCGCCCTGCTCAACATAACCGCGGTCAAGCCATGTGTTGAAAAAAGTCTGCAAACGCAACTCTTGCTGCAAATCCTTACGCAAAGACACAAAACTCTGCTGCTGTTCAGGCGTCAAATCAGGCGCGTAATCGTAGAAGAAAATATCCAAAAAACAAGGATTACTATTATTCGCGTAACGGAACCGCAACTGACGGCAGCACACGTACGGATCGTACACGAGCACCGCACGGTAGCGCGCACGCAACGCAGCATCCTCGCACAACATCGTTAACAGCTTATCTATATCCTCTCGCATCATACCCAAGTCAACATCGTCATCCCAAGGAATAAACCCACGATGACGCACGCAACCGAGCAGCGTACCAAAATCAGCCCAATACTGAAGATTATGCTGCTGCGCAATCTGCGCAAACTCACTCATCAGCGACGCGCAACCCCGTTGTATAACGCGCATAGAACCTGTAGCTTTCGGCAAACTAAGGAAGAAACGCTTATGCGCATCCACGCTACTTTCGCCATCTTTCCTATAGTTTGACCAAGCCATAATCGAAGACTGCTCACGATTCGTCAAAATCTCCGAACGCAACGACTTCTCAACGTTATACTGTCCAACCTCAAGATGAGCGCAGCGAGCGTCGACACATTCTTGCAATCGAGAAATTTGCGTTTGAATAGCGCTCAGCTGCTCGCGAACTTCCACAATAGAGCGTTTTGACGAAGGGAGTCTGCCTATTATCCAACTCACTATGCGACGCAACGGCGAAACCATAAGTTCACTACTCCCTCATTATTTAAAAACATACTTGCTATAGCGTACTGCTATAAACTGTTGCCACAATGCAATACAGGTTTATCATACTCCGTTGCGATTATTTTTCGGAAGCCACAACTACCGTCCCCGCAATTATCACCACACAACAAACCCACGCAATAAGCGGAGGAATCGTTTGAGAAAGTAACGCTGCTGCAATCATGCTCCACACAGCATAAGTAATATTTCCAGCCATAGCTCGGGTTGCTCCAACTTTTGCAATACCACGGTAGTAGCACAAGTAGGAAGCAGTACCAAGTAACGCTATAAATATAGCTAACGCAATAAAGCAGGCTGATTGCATAATATTTACGCTAAAAACCGGCAGTATCGTACACAATGGCACAATGAGTAAGGCGTACGACAGTGCGGAAACAGTTTCGCGCACGTGCAGCATCACTTCGTCGTCCACGCTTTGCTTTCTGGTAGCCCACGCGCAAGCAACGGCTTCACTCCCCCAACCGATAACGCTAAAAATAGCCGCAATCAAACCTAAGACTATGCTGCCCGCAGAGAATACAGTTGCGGTTGAAGATTCCGCGCAAGAACAGTAGCCAAGCACTCCTACCGCAATAAGCGTTACAGCAAAAGCACAATATTTCAACGCACTTAAGCGTTCGCGCAACACAATAGAAGACAGTACTATGCCAAAAGCCGGGTACAGTGCGGAAATCGCAGCAGCGTAACCGGCACCAATATTGCTTGCCGCAATAGCGTAACCGGTCATACCGATTGGGCCTCCAAGAAGCGAACTCAACACAATAGGCACAATCAATTTCGTACGTTTGCAAAGAGCAACAGTTTCGCGCAACTTTGAACGACAAGCCATATAAATCCACAATATTACAGCACACACAACGTCGTGAACGCAAGCACCCACAACACCCACATACCATACTGCAGAAGGCGTTAATCCGTGTACAGATAACGCAACCAATACCGCAAGCAAAGCAGTGTCGACTCCCCAAAAAAGGCCGCTTATTAAGGAATATTTCATAAATCACACCTTTGCTACAGAACCTGAGGATTCGGCACAACCAGCAGATTCAGCGGATACAGCGGATACGGCACCATATTCGCTCGAAGCGCGGTCGACATAACGTTTCACATAACGGTAATACAAATAACGACAGTCGCCTACCGGCTCTCCCTCAGCCTCTTTTACCAGCGACCACAAATACCAACACCACCCAGCAAAACCAACGTACGCCATGCAATGACGACGCTCATCACAAGTAGGATTGCGCTCAAAATACTCCGCTAGAACCGCGTCAAATTCCTGCTCATTAAGCGCGTCAGACACGCACAACGTACCCAAATCCTGCGCATAATCCGACATCCCTGCATACTCCCAATCAATCAGATGGTAGCGTCCAGCAACATCCACAAGCACATTCGCACCCAATATATCGTTGTGCACCAAGCAAATTTTTTGGCAAGCATCTTTACTCACGCACTCATGCAAACAATCAACCTTATGAAGCAAAGCGTCAGCACCCTCAGGCAACGCAGCACGGCGAGCGCACAAATCGCGCAAATAACGCTGAGATTCCTCATAAAAATCGAAGCATCTACTCACCGTAGCGCCACTGTTGTGAAGCTTACGAATCAGACGCATACCTTCGCGCAAATCGCAAGAATCGTGAAAATCAGCAGTACGACAACCTTTCAAAAAATGTGAAATTTTCCAGCCGCACTTCGGATCATCCGCAACCAACGTACCATCCAAGCCAAGGCGCTGAGCCGCACGCAAAGCCTCATCCTCAGCCTGGCGATTCACCAACACATCCGTGCCAACCCCCGGATGACGGTACACATACTCGTTAGAACCAACCGTAAAATGGCAAGAAAGATTCGTCAAACCATTTTTCAACGGGTACACGTCGTGAATATCCGACTTTTTGCAACCAAGCACCTTAACAATGCGGTCAAAAACTTCACTGTCAACATTTTCCAAAAACAGCGGATCAAACTCGCGAAGCTCATCCAACGAATCAAACTCGTGAATAATCGGCGGATCGTAGCGGCGCATGCGCATATCAAGCTCGTCTAAATGCTCAATCAAAATATCTTCCCACAGCTTGCCAGCAGTCTGCGGCAAATCATATTCAGCACGCAAAATTCGCATAAAATTAGCCGAAAATTCGCTGTCAAAATACACGTGACCAATCATGTACCACGCATCACTGCCGCCAATAGTTACCGAAGTAATGCGATCGTGCGCACCTACACTCATGCACCATTCTTTAGTTCGACCCTGCTGATATTGCGCAGAATAGTAAGCCTTCCACACGTATGGTTCAAAAGGATTTTCGTCGAAATAATTGTCGGAAGAACAAATATACGTGTTACTTAAAATGTGAGAAACAGCCATGATTGAACTGTTGTTGTTGCGCTCGCGATATTCCTTATTTGGCACAATTTTTACGCAAAAATCGCCTTTAGTAAACTTGTCTTCCAAATAGAAGAAACGTTCCTGCTTGTAGCCAACCACCACGCTAATATCGTTAATTCCCGCTTCTTGTAATTGACGAATTTGTCGTTCAATAAGCACTTCGCCGCGCACAGTGAGTAAACCTTTTGGCAATTCGTAAGAAATCGGGGAAAAGCGTGATGAAAGCCCTGCTGCCATAATAACAGCATTGTGTACACGATAAGGTTCAAGTACTGTAAGACCTTTTGCTGTAACTTCACCATTAACAACAAACCCATGCTGAACAGCATCGCGTAACGCACTATTTACTGTGCCTAGTGAAAGATTCGTATGCTCAGCTATAGTACGTTGATTACTTCCTGGCAAACGTTTCAATGCTGATATTACAGCAAATTCGTTATGAGTTAATGCTGAATATGCTTCCATAACAGTGTCTCCATGCACTAGTCGAGGTGCATAATGATGGCTCTATACATTTTGTTGCATTAGTATAGTATGCACAAAGGTGTTCAAAAATAATTATTATTAGTTTATTTTGAACATTTGACACTGTTTGCAGCATACACTTTTATATGTATTGCGTGCCACCATACAATCCACAACAATGAGTAAAATGACATTGATGTGCCAGTAATTAAAAAGGTTGTTTAAAACCCAAAGCACACGCCATTTACCGTTATGAAGGGATACATTATGACTTCTGTCGCAGTGCTGCTGCCGTGCTATAACGAGGCAATCACCATTGAAAAAGTTGTTAAAGACTTTAAGGCGGCACTTCCAGAAGCAACAATATACGTGTACGACAACAACTCAACAGACAATACTGCAAAAATAGCCAAAGAAGCAGGTGCTGTGGTTCGTAAAGAGCCAAGACAAGGCAAAGGCAATGTAATTCGCGCAATGTTCCAAGATATAGACGCAGACGTATACGTAATGGCAGACGGCGACGACACATATCCTGCTGAAGCGGCACCAGATATGGTTGCAAAAATCGTTGAAGGCTACGATATGGTTATTGGAGACCGCTTAAGCTCAACATATTTTCAAGAAAACAAGCGACCATTCCACAATTTTGGCAATCGTTTAGTTAGAGGCGCAATTAACACACTTTTCCACGCAAAAGTAACTGATATTATGACTGGTTACCGCGCTTTTTCTTTTTCATTCGTAAAGACTTATCCTGTACTTTCGCGCGGATTTGAAGTTGAAACAGAAATGACAATTCATTCGCTTAACAACAATATAAAACTATACGAAATGCCAATTCAGTATCGAGACCGCCCAGAAGGATCAGTTAGCAAGCTAGACACAGTTGGAGACGGTATTCGAGTGCTTTCAACTATTTTTCACATGATTCGCGAATACAAACCAATGCCTTTCTTTGGAACACTTGGCGTAATAATAACACTGTGCGGAGTAGGAGCATGCATGCTTCCATTCATAGAATTTTGGCGCACACACCTAGTAACACGCTTCCCTACTCTAATTGGTGCTGTAATGCTAATTATTGCAGGATTACTATTCTTTATTTCCGGAATTATTCTTGAGATTTTAGCCAAAAATGAGCGCAAACGTTTTATAGAACAAGTAAACCTTTTTGATTACATAAAAAGAAATAGAAAGTAGTAACCTGTGCGAGCCGTCATAAAAAACAATCCTAAACTAAAAACTTATTTGCCATATATAGTGTGCTTTGTTATAAGCGGACTAATAACACTAATGTTTTTTAGTAACTTATTTCAAGCATCCGAATTAGGATTCAAAACACAAAGCATAAATTTAAACACAGTAAAAGAAGTAAAAGCTGAACAAGCAGAAGACTCTACAAACGCAAGCCGTGATGAAATATATGCAAAATACAAAAATGACGGCGTACATATATCTAAAAATGGCGCAGATGTAGAATTCACAAACTTAAACACGTACAGCAAAACATTAGAGATTTCGCTACAACAAACAAAACCAGTTTATTACGTAACTGGAAGCGTAGAATTAGAAGACTTTGGTGTAGCTCCTGGATACGCTTTAGCTAGCCAATTTAAAATAACAACAGGAAAATTCAATACAACTAAAGTACGTTTAGAAAGTCACGGAAAACTAAACAAAATAAAATTACACTTTAATGAAACGCCAAACGGAATCGTTGTTAAAAATATAACAATTAATCCAAAATACAAGTTGCACATAAACTATGGAAAATGGGCTATATTATTCGTTTTTGGATCCGCGATTATAACTATACGTAAGAAAAAATGGCACAAAATAGCCTATACTCAAGGAGATCGAGCTCAAACCATAATTTTTTGGGCTTTGTGCGCAATAGTAACCGGATTCTCACTGTATATTTGGCTACGATTAAACACTTATAATCGAATACGCGTCCCACTCTCTTACGATAAATACGATTTTATAGACGGAAACCCATATACAGAGCAGTTAAAAGCCTGGAAACAAGGATCGCTATCTTTGCTACAAGACCCACCAAATGGCTTATTGCATTCAACAAACCCATTTAGCATTGGCAAAAGAATGCAATTAGTGCGCGAGGGAACTCCTGCAATATGGGATGTTGTGCTGCATAATGGCAAATATTATTGCTACTTTGGAATAGTACCGTTTATTTTAACTTATTTGCCGTTTAACGCTTTGTTCCCAGCTTGGATGCCGAGCGCAATAATGGTCACAACATTATTTGCAGCAATTACAATACCAGCATTATTTGCATTGTGGAAAGAAATAATAACATTCTTTGAAATACGAATAAACTACTGCTCAATGCTGCTTATAGGAGCAGCCTTACCATTTGGGTGCCTTGTTTTTTATCTGCAAGCATCTGCATCGATTTACTACATTCCTATGGTAAGCGCTATATTTTTCGGAACATTATTTGTTTACGCATCACTGAAAGCCGTAAGACTTAAGACTAAATTTGCTCAGTACGCATTATTTGCTTTAGCTGGATTAAGCTTAGCTTTGCAATGCGGTTGTAGACCAAATTCTTGCATTTCAACAGTTGCGTTTATAGCACCATTGTTCATTGCTTTACTGCTTAACAACTCCAGAAGTGTAGTAAATAAAGTATCTGCAGCTTTAAGCTTCTTAACTCCTGCAATAGCTGGCTTTGCTGGAATCTTAGTATATAACTACTTGCGTTTTGGTTCATTCTTTAACTTTGGTAACGAAGAACAATTAACAAATTTTGACTTGCGATTTAATCGTATAGCCTTTGACCCTCTAAAAATCAAAGACTTGTTAATAAACTTCTTTATAAAGCCACTAAGCATAGATACGGAATTCCCGTATATTACAATAACCAGCTCAAACATTTCGGATTATGGAAATAGTTTCTTTAATCACATGACATTTGGTCTGCTATCAATACCACTTATTTGGGGCATTTTCTTAATAAGACGCAAGTATATGCAAAAAATCGAATACATAATGTGCTTAAGCGGAATAACATTCTCGATTATGTTAATCTACGTAAACTACTGCTTAGGCGGCAGCCTTTACCGTTATTATTGCGATTCAATAATAATTCTTATGATTATTGCATCTATTGGTTTTGCTAGAAGAAATTGCTCAGCTAATCAAGATGCGCAGTTGCAATTAGATAAAGAAAATGCATGCAACAATATCGAATTGAATAGGAACCAAATGTCTACTCAAACTCTAATCGTTGCATGCACTACATTAACGATAGTATTAGGATTCTTGCTTGTATTTGCAAATCACACAGAAGCTGCGAATGAAATACAATACACGAATCCAGATGCTTTTATTGCATGGAGCCAAATGCTATCAGTGGGCTTCTAGAACATCCTTCTGGCACTTTTGATGCCATAAGCCATTGCCATCATTATGCTCGTCTTCTACAGGTGCGCCGACCTTCTTAAAGTCACCGCGCGCATAATAATCCTTGCGAAGATTGAACATGATAACGAACTTCTTGTCTGTGCCATGCGTCCAAACATCACCATTCTGGCAACGCTGACGCCACCAGCCTTCACCCATGTTCTCCTCTTCAGCAACAGGAGCACCAAGCCAACCGGCGCCACGATGATCATAGTAAGAATCACGAAGCTCAAACTGAATCACAAACTTCTTATCCTTACCATGCGTCCAAACATCACCATTCTGGCAACGCTGACGCCACCAGCCGCCACCTATATTCTCCTCTTCAGCAACAGGAGCACCAAGACGACCAACACCACCATGATCATAGTAAGAATCACGAAGCTCAAACTGAATCACAAACTTCTTATCCTTACCATGCGTCCAAACATCACCATTCTGGCAACGCTGACGCCACCAGCCGCCACCTATATTCTCCTCTTCAGCAACAGGAGCACCAAGACGACCAACACCACCATGATCATAGTAAGAATCACGAAGCTCAAACTGAATCACAAACTTCTTATCCTTACCATGCGTCCAAACATCACCATTCTGGCAACGCTGACGCCACCAGCCGCCACCTATATTCTCCTCTT